>NZ_CP009501.1:2400000-2763689 GCF_000969885.1 Methanosarcina thermophila TM-1 | reverse complement strand
ATATTCTAGATAAACTTTAAAGTTCTCATTGTTTTCGTCCCTTGTTTGAAAGCTGTCAGTTTGGGAGCTATCTCGAGGTCGCATGTTCAGCAGTTATCTGCAATTTATTTTGTTTCCTTGAGTTTTACCTTTACCCTTAGAGTTGGGGGGCTATGCCCTATGTAGAGTTGGGGGGCAAGATAGAACTTTAGCTATTACAAAATGACTATCCAGAGACCAAAAACCTCTCATTTTATAAACAACACGCCGGCGATAGAAAAATGCAAGCAGTGTTTTGTTCCTTATTCATTTAAAACTCGTATAACATGATCATTACATTAACTTTTTTGTTAGATTCCAATATTTTATCAGCTATTAAAAAGAGAATATATTTCAAAACCATACAAAGAAACTTTATATACCCAAAACCGTGTAAAGAAACATCATTTGTATCCCTGTAGGCGGGACAAAATTATTGCTACACTTCAAATGTTAGATTTGTTTGAGTATCAATCTACATTCCTTTTGTAAGAAAGATGCGAAAAGAAAATATTTTTATTTAAAAATTAATAAAAAAATAGAGAAATCAGCAGAAATCTTGAGTTTAACAGAGTAATAAAATAATATTATCCAGAGTATATTTAAGAGAATATACTCCGCAATATATGTGTTGAAAAAAATCCATTATATGTGAAAAAAGGTTGACAATAAGATAAAACTCTGTATATAAAATTAAAATATATAATAATGGGCATATAAATTAAGGCTTTTACGTAGCTCTTACCAGCAAACTGAAAAAAAGGTCTACCACAAATGCCTTGTCAAGTAAGCTCTAACAAAAGCCTGCACCCACTTAATCCAGTTACTATGCAATGCCGGTTTTCGCTCAAGCCTTTTCAAAAAAGGCTTGTGGTTAAGCAAATGAAGTAACCAGAGTGGATCCGTAATCCTGAAATGCAACATGGGAAGCGAAAAGAATATATATGAGAATTACCTCTAGATGTGTTGCAGTTTGCGTTGATGGTCTAGCGGCTATGACTTGGGCCTTCCAAGCCCAAAACCCGGGTTCGAATCCCGGTCGACGCATTTAACTTTTCTAAAGAAAAGAAAACTAAATCACTCTTTTTCTCATTTTCATATTGAACTAAACATACTAAATCAATCGGACGTTAGTGCGAGGGTTGCCCAGCCAGGTCAAAGGCGATGGGTTTAGGACCCATTTTCGTAGGAATTCGTGCGTTCGAATCGCACCCCTCGCATCCTTTTTACAGAAGGCTATTATCAGCCATTCATACTGGATTTTTTGCAAGATTTATTGGACAGGGGAATATCACTCGAGAGCTTCTCGGCAACGGGAGACCTGATTTTAAAATATATAATTAAGTATTTATTTATATGATTAATATATAATTGCTTAAATTGGGGGTAAATCCATAAAACATGGGGAAGGTGAAAAGGCATGAGGGTAAGTGCTAGCAGTATGCAGGAAATTTTTAGAGATATGAAGTTTCCAATGACAAAAGATCAAATTCTAGAGCAGGCAAGAAGTAAGAACGTCTCCAGTGATATAGTGGAAGATTTACAAATGATTCCTGACAGAGAATACGAGTCAGCTGATTCCTTAATTAGAGCAATAGAAGCAGCCAGCCAGCAGGTCGGCGGTGGAGGAGGAGGGAAGAGTCAGTCATTCGGTGGATCCGGCACTGGTGGGACAGGCGGAGGTGGTCCGTCAGAAGGAGGAAGCAGCCAGAGTTTTGGAGGAAGAGGAGGAGCATAAGTCTAACAATTGCAGATGGTCAATTCTATAATTTCAGGTACTTTACATGAAATATGAATCGTAAAAAAAGATCGGATTTACCCCCGATCGGTAATAATTGCACAAATATAAACGATTCTCAATAGTAACTCTTGTCCCTTAATTACCTCAATAGTATTCTATCGGAATTTTCTCTCGACGTTTTTCTCAACGTTTTTCTATGGAAGGTCTCAAAAATTATCTTGAGAAATGGAGACAGGTTTTTGTCCTGCTGTATACCTCTCTGAACCTGTATATGCAACAAGTTTTCCATCTTCCATCACCGATATTGAGCCGTGCCCGCAACAAATAAGACATTTCTTGCCTTTTCCAGCAAGTTTTTCATCAATTTCGGAAATAAGAGAAAGAAGAGCTTTTCGTTCCTCTCGTGCAAGCTTGCTGTCAACGTTCACCGACGTCATAAGGTAATCAGCCAGAATGTTATATTCCGTTCTTTCAGGGCTCAGGCTACTGAAATTGATCATTGCATCTTGAGGAAAAAGAAGCCCCTCTTCCGGGCAAAGGTAAAATATCTCTCCATGCATGTGCCCGCCTATACCTTCAAGAGCTTCAAACTCCAGGTCGCCTATCCTGAATCGAGCAATGATAGGGAATGGACCCCGCTTTTCAATTGACTCGGTGGACGAGGAAATTTCAGGAAAGAGAATTATGTTTTCAGGAGGAGTAAACTTGGAAAACAGGTTTATTATCTTCGTATAAACCTCTTCCAGAATACAATCCTGATTGCTGGAGCCGTAGGCTCTGCTGGTCTCCCGAGTGATCAGAAAAGTCTTATGGTTAAGATAGGACGGCGCAGGAAAAAGTCCAGCAGCCCCGCAATGGTCGGCATCGGCATGTGTTATGTAAATTCTTTTTAGCAGGCTCAGATCCCCAAGCCCGTAATACTGGAGCATATTCACAACATCCTGGAAATAAATTCCATATCCAGTATCAATCATGACCCTTTCAGAGGGAGTATTGAAGAGATAGATATTTCCTCCGCAAGGAGGTTGAAAACAGAAAAGCTCAATATCGTCTTTGATCTTGATCCTCTGTACATCTGCATAAAAGTTATCTCCTGAAGTCCTGTTAAGGCAATCCCCAACTTTCAGGATATTCTCAAAAACCTCAATAGGATCTTTCTGAAGGTTTGAAAGTTCCTGAGCAATGTGATTAATATCATGCAGGAACCTCATCAAAAAATCGTCTTCTGCACTCCCTATAAACGACCTGAGCTTCTGGGCAAGCCGAAGATAAAATACCGTATCATCAAGTTTCTCCCCAGTTGTATCGTACTCTAAAATTTCGAGCCTGTATCTGGATTTGAGCTGGTTCATGAGAGCATCGATCATATCTGGATTTTCAATGTGAAGACCCACGACAAGTCTTTCAGGATGCTGTCCTCGATCGTCAAAATCAAGATAAGTAATGTTGGCTTCCGCTGAAGTGATATAATTCAGAAGATCAAATAAAGCCCCAGGACAGTTAGGAAGATAGATATGGAATTTGAGGAAGGCTATAGGTTGAAGGGAAGTCTGAAGATAGCCTATTTTTTCCAGCTCCTCACGGATTTTTTCATAAGCCTGCGGAGCAGCAGTCACCTCAAAAAAAACAGTGTGCATATCTATCCTGCGGTCGTACTGAATCCTGTTAATATTTCCTTCGTACCGAGTGATGATTTCGGCTGCCCTGTGCAGTGCCCCCGGTCTGTCAGGCATCCGGGCAATAAAAGAGAACTGTTCCATTGGACATCCCCTGATTACATATTCTAATTTCTCATAATTTAGATAAAATCTTTTTTACATTAAGCTTTCCTGTTAGCAGCAGAGAAAAATTGGAGTTGAAATCGAGTTGAGATTGAGGATTAAAAGCGAGATTTAAAGAAGCTTAAACTACAATTTAAAACTAGAACTTAAACTTCAAGTACAAGGGCAGAAAGCCCCAGAGCCTCAAAAGCTTCAATAATATCTAAAAGAGGGTTCTCTTTTCTATAAAAAAGATGAGAACTACACTTACAATCAGTACACCCGAAACCTGAAACAAAATCTCCTCCAATCCTGCTGGCAAGCGCGCACTCAAGCCGCGCAGAAGTAAAGGCGTAAACTGCAGAAACCAGCCTGAAAGCAGGACTCAGGTGAAGATAATCTACATGCCATTTTGGGTTTCGGTCCTTGTTCCTGGAAAGGTTAATGTGTCTCTTTAACCTTTTAAGCCCTCCTGATCCCAGAGCCGAACCCACATAGATATGAAATCCTGAACGGAAAAAGAATTCTCCCTTTTTACCTACCTCAAATTTGCATGCCTGATTCTCAAATATCAAACAGTAGACGCCTTTCCCGGAAAAAATATCCTTCTCAGAGTAATTATTTTCCTCTAAGTGAGCAGTTCTCTCGGAATAATCAATTTTCTTGGAATAAACGTTTTCTTCGGAAAAGGACATCTCAAAGCTCCTATTTTTATCTCAAAACCTGAATCAAATCTCAAGGCTTCAATTTATCTCCTGAGACCTGAAAATATTTTCCAAGCAGAGGCTCTACTGCTTTTTCCAGTGCGTCTTTCCACTTAAGCGCTTCAATCCAGGAAACGGGTATGGCATCAATCCCCAGCCTGGCTCCAAGAATGCCCCCCGCAACGCTCCCAACCGAGTCCGAATCCCCTGTAATATTCACTGCGGTCTGTACTGCTTTTTTGTAGTCGTCAGGGTAACGCAGTATGCAGAAGTATGCCATGGCAAAAGTTTCATCTGCGTACCAGCCCTGCCCGAGTTTCTTCAAGCCTTCTTCGTCTCCGATGCCACTGTAAGCCAACTTATATGAATTTTCCAGCGCATGAGTAAACTCCTGAGAAATTCCATGAGTTACCTCAAAAAGAGGTTCAAACATATCCCCGGGTTCCACCCCATCAAGAGCAAGTTTAACTGCATATGCTCCTGCAAGGGAAGCGGCTTCTGCGACCGGATGGGAGTGGGTTATTTTGCCCGAAATCAGGGCGACTTTAACCAGCTTTTGAGGATCATTTTGGAAAATAAAACCAAGAATCCCAGCCCGCATAAGACTCCCACAGGTTTTGGATCTGAGACCGGATTCGCTCCAGGGAATCCCAGCCTTAAGTCTCAGGGCTGCGCCTCTGGTAGTCACCCCTGCTCCCAGATCAGGCTCATCAAGCCAGAACACAAACTCCTCTGCTATCCTGTCCATAAGCCCGGGAATTTCAAGCTCTGCTCCCCGAAGCAGCCCTTTGGCAAGTACAAACATCAACTGAGTATCATCGGTCCAGGGAGAATCAGGTGGGAGTTCAAGAATTCCTTTCTCTCCATACATACTTTTGATTTGTTCAAGAGTTAGATGCTCTACAGGGCGGCCGAGAGCGTCAGCACAGGCTGTGCCGAAGAGATAGCCACGCAGCTTTTTTTCAATATCTGACACATCTGGCAATTTTTCTGTTCTCATGATTTTAATCCGCTTCCTCAAGTTCCAGCTTATAATTATTAACAGGTATCAAAGAAAAAACATCGTATTGAGGTAAATCAGGCAATCATAGAAAAAAGAGTGGAAAAATGGATAGAGTAAAGTTTAGAGATTTAGCTGACAGATCGAACTGTAAAAGGAAAAGTAGTAAAAATAAGGTCAAAAATTTAAAAGTATATAGTAAAATCTGATTTGAAGAATTAGAAATTTACATGAAAAGAAATTAGCATAAAGAAAAAATTCGTGCAAAGAGGGTATAAAAAAGATGCTCCAATGGGGATTTGAACCCCAGTCGCAGGAGTGAGAGTCCTGAATGATTGGCCGAGCTACACTATTGGAGCATTCTGTTATCTGTTATTATGCTTTGCCTCACAGGCAGCATATCTTCAAGTAATTTATAAAATATAAACCTTTCGTTTGACTTTATAAAGAATAAGGAATTGCCGGCAGGATTTCACCCCACCGGCGTGCTTGAGAAGAACTTTTCTAGAAGCTTTCTTTAAACTCGAAGGGTAGTTTTGTTTCTATTCGATTCTCTAAGATCAAGTTCTCAGGGGCTGATTATACGAACATAGCCTGGGGGATTGTGGGTTCCGTGGTGTTTACAACTTTCTCATACGCTTTCAGGAAGTCAGCCATTGTAATCTGTTTACCGCGCCTGCGCAGCACAAAAATTCCGGCTTCCTTGACAATAACGCTGATATCTGCCCCGCTCATGCCTTTCATGATTTTTGCAAGTCTCTCAAAGTCCACGTCATCTGCAAGATTCATTTTCCGTGTGTGAATCTTAAGGATTTCGACCCTTCCTTTCTCATCAGGGAGAGGAACCTCGATAGACCTGTCAAACCTGCCGGGCCTGAGAAGAGCAGGATCAAGCAGATCAATTCTGTTGGTTGCAGCAACCACTTTTACATTGCCTTTAGGATCAAAGCCATCCATCTCCGCAAGGAGTTGAAGCATTGTCCTGTTGACCTCAGCCGAGCCGCTGGTTCCGTCGTAAGTTCTCATGCTGCCGACAGCATCGATCTCATCTATGAAGAGAATACTCGGGGATTTATCCCGGGCAAGCTGGAAAATATCTTTGACAAGCCTTGAGCCCTCACCTACGAATTTCTGAACCAGATCAGAACCCGACATCCTGATGAAGGTTGCTTTTGCCTGAGAGGCTATGGCTTTTGCGATAAGAGTCTTGCCTGTTCCCGGCGCGCCGTGGAGCAGAACACCTGAAGGGGGCTCGATCCCAAGTTCCTCGAAAAGCTCGGGATGAGTAAGCGGAAGTTCAACGCTTTCCCTGACTTCCTGGAGTACCTCGTCAAGCCCACCAATCATACTGTAGTCCACACCAGGCGAGTGAATGAGCTCCATAACCTGAGCCCGAACATCGGCAGCCCTGCTGACTATGGAGATAATTGAGTATGCACCATTTACTGCAACCCTCATACCGGGCTCGATCTTTCCTATATATTCTTCAGGAATCCGGGTGAGAACTTCCTGGTTGTTCCCATGCTGCCTTATAAGTGCAATTTCCCCGTTTACCTCAAGAATAGTTGCAATAAAGAGAGGGGGTTCAGTAAGTTGCTCCAGATGAGCTTTCAATTTATTGATCTCCTGAAGGTGCCTCCCTGTTGCCACACTTGCCTCAAGAAGCCGGGCCTTCATGTTTTCATTCTGGACCCTCATGATCTCTATCTCGGTCAAAAGGGACTTCACATCTTCAATATTGATCTTCCCGCACTCAAGCTGGAACTCTACCCTTGTTTTGATATCTTCCAGAGAAGATCTTATTACACTGTCTTCTGACATTTGGAAACACCTTTTTTATCGCATGAGATTGAGTTTAGATATGGTTTATAAAGATTAGTTTACTCGGAATTATTGATTTGTGAATACTGATTTGATGACAGCTGCCTACGGATTTGCTATTAAACTTCGTAATCAGTTAATAAGCCATAGCCAGTTAACCAGTAAAGTTTAAGCGTTATTTCTCGGAAAGGCTGCCCACCTGTATTATATTAGAGATCTCAGTTAGATCTTAGTTAGATCTCAATTAGATCTCAGGGTTATTACATTCTCTCTCGGCTTCTACAAGAAGTAAGCCTGAGAAACGGGAAAACAGGGAAGAATCCATTTCATAAAAAAATCCCCCGTTATAGTAAGATTTACACACATATCAAAGTTTAAAATGGCATTTAAAAGGTACTCTTGATTTTCACAGTATATATTAATGCCGGGAATTTATACACATATATAAATATAAAAAGGGTATATATAAGTTCCTGCGACATCTGTAGCCTATTTTATATTCTTGATGAGGATCTATCAATTTTTCCATTAAGTTGCTTTCGGACGCTTTCTGAGATCTGTCGATTTTTGTATTCCCCTCAGTTTTTATATTCTATTTTTTTCTATATTAGATCTACTGCCGCATTTTCCAGGTATCAGTAAATTTCAGGAAAGGACAGAAGATATAACTTTTCCCGAATGGGAGAGGAAGGTATTGCCAAGAGCTACCCTTTTGTAAACCATCAAAACGCACTCAACAGTTTTCTTTCCTCTGGAGATAAATATCGGAATATTATATAATATTAATCGGATTGAATTGAAAAGCGGATGAAGTAAGCTACATATGTAAAAAGTATAGAAGAAAGATTTAAGAATGAGAGCACTATATCATTCCACATGCGTACATCGCAAGATTTTCTAAAAGCAGGCGCAGCAGTCACATTCATTGGCTTCATTATATTACTATTAGGTATAGTTCTAACCATCTCCCAGCATTCTGCAAGCAGCCAGATGGGAGGAGTGATAATGATAGGTCCAATCCCAATTGCTTTTGGCTCCTCGCCTGAAATAACAACAAATATGCTGGGGCTTGGATTAATATTTACAATTCTCTATTTATTCCTATGGAAAATGAAACATTGATTGAAGGAAATATGCTTTTTTCAATTGGAATTCTCGTAATATTTGTAGGATTTCTGCTAATTCTTATCGGTATAGCTCTTAGCCTGCATCAGGAATCCAGATCAACGCAGTCATACTCAAACAGGACAGACGCGTTCGGAAGAGAACCCCGTTTTGAAAGCACTTCGGATTCTGAGACTCAATTTAATGAATACTCCCCCGCAAAAGAGAGTAGAACCGAAATCAAAACTGGCGGGGTAATTATGATCGGTCCGATTCCCATTATCTTCGGAAGCGATAAAGAAGGTGCCAAAACCGCCGCAATTCTGGCAATAATACTAATGCTCCTTAGCCTGCTAATCTTCAGAATCTCTTTCTTCTAAACCCTGCTATTTCTGTCCCACAAGCCTTTTTTGAAAAGGCTTGGAACAAAAAAGTTATTAATGGTTAAACCCGAATCAGGGCTTTATGTTTACGATAATCACAGGCGCGCAGTTTGGTGATGAGGGAAAAGGCAAAATTGTTGACCTTCTTGCAAAAGATTACGACATTGTTGCCCGCTTCCAAGGAGGGAACAATGCGGGCCATACGGTAAGAGTAGGAGATGAAGTTTACAAATTGCACCTGATCCCTTCAGGTATTCTGCTTGATTCCAGAGTTCTAATCGGGCCTGGGGTTGTCCTTAATCCTGAGGTTCTTGCCGAAGAAATCGCAATGCTTGAGAAACACGGCATAAAAGTAGACTCCAGAAAACTGGGAGTCGATGCGAAGACCAGCATAATCATGCCCTATCATATAGAGCTTGACGGGCTAAGGGAAGCTTCCAGGGAAAAAAAAATTGGAACTACAAAACGCGGAATAGGATATGCTTACATCGATAAAGTAGCAAGAGACGAAATCCGCATGGCTGAACTTATAGACCGCGAACGTTTTCTTGCAAAGCTTGAAGAACTTGCTCCCCAGAAAGAGAAGGAAATTGCAGCAATGGGAGGAGATCCTAAAATCGTCCGAGATCCTGCGCTAATAGAGAGATACCTTGAACTTGGCAGGCAGTTTGCCACTTATGTAACCGATGTTTCCAGAGAAATCAACAAGGCTCTTGATGAAGGAAAACACGTAATGGCTGAAGCTGCCCAGGGAACTCATCTCGACGTCATACATGGGACCCAGAAATTCGTGACATCTTCTTCTACAATTGCAGGTTCTGCCTGTGCCAACCTCGGAGTCGGTCCCACAAGAGTGGATAATGTGATTGCTATAGTAAAAGCATACATCACAAGGGTAGGCGAAGGCCCACTTCCCACAGAGCTCACAGGCGAACTTGGAGAAAGAATACAGAAAGCTGGAGGAGAATTTGGGACAACTACAGGCAGGAGCAGAAGATGTGGATGGTTCGATCTGCCTCTGCTGAAGAAAGCTATTGCCCTAAATGGCTACACCGAGATTTCACTTACCAAACTGGACGTACTTACAGGACTTGATCCAATTCGGATCTGCACAAGCTACACCCTCAGAGGAGAAAATATCGACTATCCTCCCGAACTTACCGAGGATCTTGCCGAGTGCACGCCTGTTTACGAGGATCTTCCAGGCTGGGAAACTGACCTCACCAAGGTAAAATCCTACAAAGAACTTCCGGAAAACGCCAAAAACTATGTTACAAGGCTTGAGGAACTCATGAAAGTGCCCATTAATTATATCTCCGTAGGTCCGGGCAGGGCACAAACCTTCAAAAAAGAATGATCTTATTCTGCAAGCTTGCATCATGAGTTACAGAAAAATGAATGCGAAATATAGGGTATGTAATAATATTACATATCCAGCTTATTTATAACCTAATTAGCTTATTCGTAATCAAATTATATAACCGACTTCGCTTACTTATAATCTAAATTATTATAACCAATTTCGCTTTTATAACCTGTTTATTACCAGATTCTAATTCGTTTTCTTGCTATTTAAGTCGTTTTGAGCCAGATTATCTTTTTCTATTACTGTAAATCTCATAGTGAACTCTGTGCCGTCATTACTTCTCAATTCAGACTCCCCATCCAGATGATCTACAAGGGAAGTTAAAAGCTGCATGCCAAGCTAACTATTCATTTACCCAGTTTCGCAAGTCATTAAGCTGATCTACAAGGGAAGTTAAAAGCTGCATGCCAGGACTATCAAGGTTTTCGATATTCTGGGAGATTCTTTAAAAACTGAGAATAAAGCGCCAGACCAGATACGGTATTTTAAATTTTGTAATTATTATAACACATTCATTTTGATTTTTCAGAATAAGTTATTGTAATTTGACTACCGAAATTATCGGACAAACTGCGAATATTTAAATAAATTTCCACTATAATTATATTAGTTTTTACCCCCAGATGGCTAAGATAATTCTCAAAGTAGTGGCAGGATAATAGTGAAAGTATACAGAAAAGGTTTCGTAGTTCAATGTAGACCAGACTTAATCAGCTTTACCTTCATTCTGCAACAGGGTCAGTAAGAGTTTGTCGAGGGTATAGATGGGATGTTCTCCTATCAAGCGTGAAAGGAGCCATCCAAGGGTTGCAGCCACTATATAAAACAAATACTGGATTATGAGGAATTTACATGCTAAGACCTTCTGAACGAGAGGGAATTCGCGAAGCGTGGGATATACACAAGAAGCATACCTTGTCCAGCAGCATTATCGACAAGATGGTCATACGGGATAATGAGCTGGCATTCATAACGCAAGAGGATGGCGAGATCCCTATCATAGAAAACTATGGGTATGGCCTCTACTATCATGACTGCAGATACCTGAGCGGTTTTCACATAAGACTCATGGATGTGCCTCCGACACAGGTTCTATCCAGTGATGAGAGAGGTTTTATATCGACGCTTATAGTCACCAACCCGGAAATGAAAGATTGCACAGGCACCGTCATCGCTAAAGAAACGCTCCTCGGCATTATGACCACGACTATACCTGGCTGCATCCAGCAAAGCCATACTATCCGGAACTTTAACACCTTCCCCGTAACATTGGAACTGAATTTTGAGTTCGATGCAGATTTTGCAGATATGTTCACCATCAGGGGTATTGTCCCTCCTACAGCTGGAAAAGTGTTACCAGCCAGATTCGATGGTAAAAAACTTTATTTATCCTACGAGGGAGAGGACAGGCTTCGCCGCAACACGATAATCGCATTTGACCCATTGCCTACGAAGGTAGAAGGGAAAATATGCACCTTCGAGCTGAATATAACCTCACACGGGTTACAGACCATTAATTTAGAAATCTCTGTCGAGGAAATTAAACCTGGTCAGGAACCTGAACGACCAGTAAAAACTCCTGATGAGCGAATAAACCAGATTATAGGATCCCACACCGCTGCTCTTGAATACTGCAACAATATACCGACCAGCAACAACATTTTCAACAGCATCATGGCTCGCTCGCTGGCTGACCTGAACATGATGCGTATGAACCTTAATGGAGATGTATTTCATGCCGCTGGGATACCCTGGTACGACACATTATTCGGGAGAGATAGCATTATCTCGGCACTCCAGATATTACCTTTTGATGCAGAGCTGGCAAAAGGCACATTGCTGGTGAACGCAAAATTCCAGAGCAACAGCTCAGATGATTGGAGGGATCAGGAGCCCGGTAAAATAGCTCACGAATTGAGGCGTGGAGAACTGGCGAACCTGAAACTGATTCCTCAGACCCCGTACTATGGCACTGTGGACGCCACGCCCCTGTTCCTTATCCTCCTGACCGAATATGTGAATTGGACAGGGGATATCGAACTGGTCAAGCTGCTGGAAAACAATGTGGATCGGGCGCTTGAATGGATCGATGTTCACGCCAACATGGAAGGAAATGGCTTTATCTACTATGCGGTGAAATCCCCATTAGGTATTTACAATCATGGTTGGAAAGACTCTCCAGACTCTATCAGCCGTTCAGATGGAACTCTGGCAAAACAACCTATTGCCGTTGCCGAAGCACAGGGATATGTGTATATGGCAAAAAAAGGACTCGCACCGCTTTTCAGACGGATAGGTCGAAAAAGCGACGCTGCCAGACTGGAGAGGGAAGCAGAGGAACTGAAAGAAAGGTTTAACCGTGAGTTCTGGATGGAAGACAAGCAATTTTTCGCCCAGGCACTGGATGCTGACGGCGTGTGCGACGTGATATCATCTAATCCAGCGCAGTGTTTGTGGACAGAAATCATTGATCAAAGATACGCAAAATGTCTGGTCAACAGGATCTTCAGAGACGATATGTTCACCGAATGGGGGATTCGCACGCTGTCCTCGAAGGAGAAGCGATACAACCCTCTAGGCTATCACAACGGCACGGTCTGGCCTCATGACAATGCGATAATTACTATGGGCTTGAGAAAGTACGGGTTCATCAAAGAGATGTCCTTATTATTTACAGGCATGTATGAGGCGGCAAGAGAGTTCGACGACTTCCGTCTGCCGGAATGCTTTGGTGGGCTGACGCGCTCAGAGTATGGTATCCCTGTTAAATACCCGGTAGCCTGTAGCCCGCAGGCGTGGGCATCCGGTGCCATACCATATATGTTAACCGCCTGCCTGGGCATAACTCCTGATGCTCTGAATAACCGGCTAATTATCAATAGACCTCATCTGCCTTCATGGCTGGATAACGTGCAGTTCAACAACGTGAAGGTTGGCAACACTTTGACGGATCTGAATTTCAGGCGCGTTGAAGAAGAGACACTGGTTAACGTATCCAAGAGGAGTGGGGATATTAATGTGCTCATAAAGTATTAACGCCGGAACTGAACGGAAAGAAATTGAAGAAAACAGAATTAACAATAAAATCAGGGGGGGGGCATATGGCAAAAACATCAATGTAACCATAAGCGTCTGCCTCATACCGGAAAAATAAAGGAATTTTTCTGATCCAAAAGCATGTCATTTAAGTTTATGGATTATGATCTCTCCACCGAGAGCGAGAAAATAAGAAAATCTGAGAAACTCGAACTGGCAACCAGTCAGGCTTAAAGAGGGGGTTATCATGGAAAGAGACATAAACCTTTTTTCACAGTATAAGATGGGCGATCTCATACTGCCAAACCGTATAGTAATGGCGCCAATGACTCGCAACCGCGCAGGGGATGGCGATGTTCCGGTTCCTTTGATGGCTACTTATTATGTGCAGCGAGCCTCTGCCGGCATGATTATCACCGAGGGTTCGCAGGTTAGCCCACAAGGAGTGGGCTACATTCATACACCAGGTATTTACTCTGCAGCACAGGTCGCTGGCTGGAAAAAGGTGACGGACGCCGTCCACCAGGCTGGCGGCAGGATTTTCATCCAGCTCTGGCACGTAGGGCGAATCTCTCACCCCGACCTCCTGGGGGGCGCTCTGCCCGTTGCACCATCCGCGCTACCAGTCGAAGGTACTGTCCACACGCCAAGTGGAAAAAAGCCAATACCAGTACCCAGGGCTCTTGAAACCAACGAAATACCGGACATCGTCAGACAGTTCCGGCAGGCAGCAGAAAACGCCAAAACGGCGGGTTTCGATGGCGTAGAAATTCATGGCGCTAACGGCTACCTCCTTGACCAGTTCCTGCGGAGCGGATCTAACACGCGAACTGATGAGTACGGCGGTAGCCTTGAGAACCGTGCCCGTCTGCCTCTTGAAGTCGCAAAAGCTGTAATTGAGGTATGGGGTGGCAACCGTGTTGGCTATCGCATCTCTCCTCACAATACCGGTCATTCTATGTCGGATGCTAATCCAAGGGAAACATTTTCCTATCTCGCCAGAGAGCTTAACAAAATCGGCATGGGGTACCTTCATCTAATCGAGCCTATCGGAGGCAGGATGGGGTTTGTGCCACCCAAAACACGGCTTGGGCCTACCCTGCGCAAAATTTTTGAAAGGACGCTAATACTGAACGGCGGCTATGATCTCCAGAGTGGAAACGAAGCTATTGCCAGCGGCGAAGCCGACCTGATCTCTTTCGGGGTACCATTCCTCGCAAATCCTGACCTGCCGAAGCGTTTCAGGCAAAATGCGCCGCTAAACGAGCCAGACGTGGCTACATTCTACGTGGGCGGCGAGAAAGGCTACACGGACTATCCGACACTGACCGATAGATGATGATTAAAAAGGTTTTACTGTAAGTCTGCGAGGATGGATAGTTTACAGGTTATACATTAGCTGAAAAAATCTCATATCTCGAAGATTTTGCACAACTGGTGCTGACCTTCGGACTGGTCTCAGAGCTTACTGAAAATTTATCCCAACCCCGCAGACTATAGAGAACTCTCTTATTTTTCTTTTAACAAATTACATTGCTAATTTTACATCACATAGTGCCTTATGAAATACTAAATACGTTTTTCATTGTGCTCAGTTTTATCTCATCACACAATTCTTTCAGTTTCACAAAAGCTGCTTTAAATTCCGGTTGCTCTCGCCATGCCTGCACGCAAGCTGGAGTTTTCCACGAACCAAATGATATAAACCGGTTCTTTTGTTCTAGATCTTGCAACAGGACAGCTCCAGTGTTACACATCTCATTATCCTTAGTCCAGTTAGCCAGATCTGTCCAGATTTTCAGAAACTCTTCCTCTTTTCCCTGCTTCACAGACCAGATCTCAACTGCATATATTATTTCTTTAACCCCCATTGTCTTTCACCCGCCGAATTTATTCCTCCCCGTATAGACTTGTGAGATATGCAGTTATATACTTATGGTTATTATTTGTTCCAAAATTATTTCACATTCCTTATGTTTCCGTGAAAGACAACCAGCTTCAAATGCTTCCTTTCTAATTCAAGAGAAGAATCATAATTGCTGCAATTTTCTAAAATTGGGAACTATGCTGTTTTCTATCATTCATACTTTGACTATAGGTTTTGGAGCGAATTCGCAAATTACTCAAGCAATTTTGATAAAAAATAAGAGCCTGGGCATAAGAATCTCTTAACGCCCTGTTTACGCCAAAGTTCTTACGCCCCTCGCCCGTCTTCCAGTTTTTATAGATTCTCTTTCGCGAGCTTCGTGAAAAGTTCAAGACCAGATTTGACTTCTTCGATGAGCCTCATCTCAAATCTGTCGATGATAAGCTCTGGACCAGATTTCGTTCCCTACCCTGGTGCGGACGAATCTGGTTCGGTCTGTGAAAATGCAATCATATTCAATTATACTTTATACTTAATACTGGAAACCAGTAGGTGAAAACATCAACTATGTACTGATGGAGTTTTACTTTTGACTATTATTTTAACGCCATCTTTAGCTTCATTTGAAGGTCTCCTGCTTTCTTCAAACCATCTGCAGTGCTCCTCGGGGCATTGAGTTTCCGGGCATTGATGTATGTACTCCAGGACATCACTCATTTTTGCAGTAGCTAATGACACAGAAGTATCCGCGCTTCCGTAATAAATACGGAGTTCATCATCTACAACAACCCATCCGCAAGGGAAAACAACATCATTAACATCCCCACTGCGTTCATACATTTCACGCGGTCCGAAAACCCAGCCTTCCGACCTGTGGAGCACTTTTCTGGGATCCTCAAGATCAAGAAGAGCTAGCCCAAGCCTATAACTTGCTTTAGCCGTTGTCTGGCGTACTCCATGATACATGATTAGCCACCCATCAGGTGTACGTAATGGCTGCGGGGATAATCCGATTTTTCGGGCGTCCCACCATCCGCCTTCTCGAGCATAAAGAAGAACTTCGTGTTCTCCCCAGTATTTCATATCTGGAGAAAAGGAGATCCAGATATTTGCCTTTGCGCCCGCCATACCAGATACAGGCCTGTGTAACATTGCCCATTTGCCTTTAAATCTTACAGGAAAAACGGCAGCATCTTTATTTTCGGGCGGCAGGGTAGCTCCTACCCGTTCAAAATTACGGAAATCCTTGGTAAATGCAAGAGCTGTTAATGGACCGGAATCAGAAAAAGCCGTATATGCTACAGCCCATTTTCCCATCTCGTCTATATAAGTTATACGCGGGTCTTCAATGCCGTATATTTCTTCAGGGTAATTTTCAGGGTCTGGCATAAAGGTTGGCTCAGGGTCAATTTCCCAGCCATCAATCCCGTTTTCACTCCTGGCTACTGTAAAGTGAGAAAAGCCTCGATGATCCTCGACACGCACCATTAATAAAGTTGTCCCATTAACTATAGCTGCTGCAGGGTTAAATACGGAGTGAGCTCGATACGGCCAATCATCGACGGTAAGTATAGGGTTTTTAATGTTCCTCTTAAATAGCTCTCCATGATCTTTCCACATCATATCTACCTCATTCTGCCTGATTTGTTAATAGCGGCTTTTTTGCAGAACATGTCGCTTACTTAGGTTGGATACTATACTGAAGAATTTTTTTGAGCTCTGTAGAAATTTTCAGAATAAAAAGCTCTAAATTATTGAAACGAACTACGTCATATATTTATTTCTATATTTTTCAGCCTAATAAAGTCAATTGAAAACCTATTGAAAAATGCATGACCTCCTGTAACATTAAATTTTTTAAGGAATGTGCTCGAACCCGGTGAAATGTTATCCGGCTAAAAAAGTTAAATAAATTTCTTAATAACTATCTTTAAAATATATTGAAACCCGCATCAGTTGGTAGGAGTAGTGCAGGCTCCATTTTGAGTGTTAATAGGCTTAAACGCAGGCTTACCGATTTTAATATTCTATGTATTCTATACAAAGATCATGGTTGCCATATTCTATGTAAAAAGGCTCAGTATTAAACCGTGTAACATTTAGTCCTGCTTATTCACTCTTATTCTTCTTAATTCTTCCCTGATCTCTGCGAGTTTACTGCGAGCATCATTGTATTCGTTCCTTAGAGTTTCAATTTCCGCCGGAATGGTTTTCATCCTTGATTCTACCAGTTCCCTCATCTGTTCATCTTCGATTTCATCAGATAATTTGCAGCTTAGATCTTCTTTAATCTGTCCTACCTCTTCGAGGTATTCATCGAATTTATCAACAAAGTCTGTCATATTTAATTCTCTGGCTACAGCTTGCAAACTCTCTAATTCATCTATAAGAGCATCTGAACTTCTATCCAGATCGTTAATTTTCTGTTCTAATCTGGTTAATCTGGACATTATATCCTGTTTAGTTGATTCAGACAACACATTTCCCCCCTAACTATTGGATGTCAAAGGCACTATTTATTTAAAAATTCCTCCTTATTTATTGACAATAACACTATTTATCTAAAAATTACTCTTTATTTATTGACAACGACTGTCTTTATATTTACAAATCCCCTGAGCCCATACTGGGAAAGTTCTCGCCCTACTCCGGATTTTTTTACTCCACCAAAAGGCAGCCTGGGATCGGATTTAATCATTCCATTGATAGATATAGACCCACACTTTATTCTTTTTGCGAGCCTTTCAGCCCTTTCCAGGTCTTGAGACCAGATTTTGGCCGCGAGCCCGTATATGGTAGAATTTGCAATTTCTACAGCCTCATTCTCATCTTTTACAGTGATTATTGGGGCAATTGGTCCGAAAACCTCGACATTGCATACTTCCATATTTATACTGGCTGCGGGGATAATAACTGGATTGAAGAAAAAACCTCTTTCAGGCTTTTCTCCGTAAATATGGGGTTTTGCACCGTTCTTTTTCGCATCTCTCAAAACCCTCTCAAGACTATTGAGAAATTCATTCTTTGCAATCGGTCCTATATCGGTTTCCTCATCCATAGGATCCCCGATTTTCAGTTCCTGCACGCGGCGTTCAAATGCCTTGAAGAAATCCACAGCAATGTCCTCTACAACAATGAGCCGCTTGGCAGCAATACAGCTCTGCCCGGCATTCAGGAATCGGGACTTTACAGCCGCCTGCGCAGCTTTCTCAATGTCAGCATCCTCAAGTACTATAAAAGGATCTGAACCTCCCAGTTCCAGCACAACAGGCTTGATCAGTTTTCCGGCAAGTTCCCCTATCTCCGAGCCTGCACCTACGCTGCCGGTAAGCGAAACTCCATCTACCATTTCTTTTTCAATAATTTCCCTTGCAGTCTTCGCGTCAATTAAAAGGGAAGTAAAAACGTTTTCTAGAAACCCGGCTTCAATAAAAACTTTCTCAATCTCTAGTGCCGACCTTGGCACATTTGATGCATGTTTGATAACGCATACATTTCCTGCACACATTGTGGGCACTGCAAACCTGAAGACCTGCCAGAAAGGAAAATTCCAGGGCATTATCCCAAAAATTACCCCGAGTGGCTCAAAAGCTACATAACTTTTCTCAGCTCCCGTATCCACAATCTCGTCTTTCAGAAATTCTGCTGCATTTTCTGCGTAATAATCGCAAAGCCAGGCGCATTTTTCAATCTCGTGCCTTGATTGCCTGATAGGTTTTCCCATTTCCTTGGTAATAATTTCGGCATAGATCTCAGTATTTTGCCGAAGGACACTGGAGACCCGTGTGAAATGCTTTGCCCTTTCCTCCACAGGCAGTAAACTCCAAACTGAAAAAGCAGCCCTGGAGTTTTCAATTTTGGCCTCGCACTCTGCGAAAGAAAACGAGTCATATGTCCAGTTTACCTCTTCAGTATAAGGATTAATTGACTTAATCTTCATACTCCCCCCGAAAAAGAGTCATTATTAGTATTAAGATTCCCAGTATTATAATTTAAGGAGAAATAGAATCTGAAGAGGAAGAAAAATCTTGGGTTCAACATTAAAACTGTTTTTTGGAGGAAAGAAAGCTGCCGATAAAGATAGAGAAGAACTATGCTCAGAGCCCACAAGGACAGGATATCCTTCACTTCAAACAAAAGATTTATTCCATAGTCTCAAAGATAACCACTCATGAATTCTAGCGATGAGATTGTCGGTTCTTTAGGTCAGGATCTCAGGAACGGTCGATCATATGATTTTGCGGTAAGTCTTGGAGCAGCCTGCATAGTTGCCAGTAAAATGGAACAGAATAGCCTGAGACTTTTTGCAGGACCTTTTGACTGGATAGTAGGATCTCCCGAAAGAGTAAACTATTTAATAAAAAATAATTTTGAAGATTTTTTTCGGTATGAGAACCTGGAAATCGAGGGAAGAAGAGATGGGAAATTTTTAGTAAGGGACAGGTTGAACTGGCTTCTATCGGTCCATGATTTTAAGGAGACTGGAAGTAAGATCTCCAGAAGTGAGTACAGCAAGGTAATGGAGAAATATAATCGGCGGATCAATAGGTTTTATGAATGGTGCAGAAGATCCGAAAATGCCCTGTTTGTTATATTTGTGGGATCTGAAGAGGATCTCCAAGACGTATACAGAATAAAAGAAACAATAAGTTCTGGTTTCCCACAACTGGACTTCGATATCCTGGTAGTTTATCTTTGCTCCGAAAAAATTTCCGAGATAAATAAAATAGATGATAATATCTACCTTGCAAGAGTATACCATGACGAGAGCAACTGGCCAGGATCGGATTTGCACTGGAAGAATATCCTCAGCCACTTTTCCATTAATTTCTCGCATAAAACGATTTATCTTTCCGAAGTGCTTCCTTTAAAGAATAATCGCCTTAATTTTAAAAGTTCCCATGGTAAACATGATGATAATAACAGGTTTGTTTATCTGGGTTTATCCCACCCTGAACCTCATGGCAGGTGGTCAATAGGAAATAAAACAAGAATAGGGTTAAAAGTAAATACAAAACCTAAAAAAATGACCGTAAAATGTAGTTCATATAAAAATAATAGCAGCTTAGTGTATGTAAATGGAAAATGTGTAGGAAGCATGGATTTTACAAAAGGCGGCTATTCTCATGAATTTGATTTAAAAGACATTAATATGGAAAACGGGTATTTAGTTATAGATTTTATTCATGAATCTCCAATATCTCCCCTCTCTATTGGAGAATCGGCAGATTCGAGAATGTTAGCCGTTCTATTTGATGAGATAAAATTTTCCTGATGAAATTGCTTTCTGCCTTGTAGAAAATTTTCATGCCAAAACAAAGAAAGTGGCTGATACAGCTGCAGATATAAAACCAATTAAAGGCTGCTTCCAAAACCGATTAAAAGGCTAATTCCTAAAGTTATTTAAGAATTCCGTTTTTCCAAAAAAATTTATTTTTTGAATTCCTTTCAAGTTTTTCAAAAAAGGCGGGAAATTCTAAACAAATCCACAGTTAATCACCGATATTTTGAGAAAATATAGAAATATTTCAGTATATTTATAAATATGATGACAAGGATAGAACAGAAGTGTGGAGGGATGCTAAAATATCAAAAAGACATTTAATAATGTTTTATTTGCAAATCAGACAAACCTGAATCCCGATAAATCCATTCGGAAAACCTTAATCTTAAAAAAAGATATAATATATTGGGGAGAAATTTAATACTTAATAAAAATAATCAAGATTAAATTGAATTGTCGGGTTTTATGCCTATGGGAAGAAGGCAAAGGAACTACGAGGAGAGACTGATAGCTCCGGAAAAGGCAGCCGAGCTTATAGAAGAGGGGTGGAAGCGAGCAGATCTGCACATTCATACCACTTGTTCTTTCGACGTACTTCCTGTTAAAGACATGCATCCGGAAAACCTTTATGAGAAAGCACTCAAGCTCGGAATGGATTATATCACGTTTACGGACCACGATACCATAGAAGCATACGATATTCTCGGATGGGATCGTGAAAAGCTCATTCCCGGGGTTGAGATGAGTGTTTATGACCCTGAATTTGCAGGACATAGCCTTCATATTAACATTTTTGAATTTGACAGGGAAGAGTTCTTTGAACTCAGAGAAATTTCAGAGATCGAACATGACCTGAAAAGTTTTATAAAATATCTCAGGCGGCATAAGCTTCCATATATATACAACCACCCATTCTGGTTCGAATTCCATCGTGAGCCGAACCCTTCAGCAGTACCGAGACTGGCAAAACTTTTCCCTGTACTGGAGTACAATATGCATGAGCTCAAGCAGAAGAATGAACTTACTATCGCCCTGGCTGAAAAATTCGGAAAAGGCATTGTTGCGACAACCGACGCTCATACCGGGAGATTCGGGGAAGTGTATACCCTTGCAAAAGGCGACAATTTCAGGGAGTTTTTCGCGAATATAGAAAAGGGGAATAACTACATTGTCCCCAAAAACCTTACCAGGGAGCTTCTGATAGAGGAAATGAATACCTGGATAGACCTGATTTTTGAAAAAAGCCAGAAAAGCAGCGATATAAAAAGTTATCTTACAGGAATAAAATCTCTTGATGCAATGGTTAGAATTTCAAGAAGTACACTGTTAAACTGTTTTCCCGGGCTCAACCGGAAAACTATGAATCTGCTCTATATGATTTCAAACACAGGGCTTCCGGCTTCATTCTATCTGCATGCAGAAAAAAATCTCGCAAAGGAGATTGAAAAACAAATAGAAATCAAAAAATAAAAATAAAAAGAGAGAATCGGGAAAGGATTAAAAGAAAAAAGGAATTAAAAGAAAAAAGGAATTAAAAGAAAAAAGGAATTAAAAGAAAAAGGAATTAAAAAAAGAAGGGATTAAAAGAAATCCAAAATTTTTTCAGGACTTTCAAGCACAGTAATTCCCTGCAAACTTTTTATAATCTCAACATTACGTTTATCTACATCTCTGACCAGAATTTCCACAGGCCCGCCTTTTATTGCGCCATAAGGGCAGAGCTCTTTGCAAATCCCGCAGCCCTTGCATTTCAAAAGCTCTATCTGGTCAGTTAAACCATTTCTCTCAGTTATTGCTCCATGAGGGCAGTTTTCTCGCGGAGGACAGTCCTCGCAATGCCTGCACTGTTTTCGATCGATATTATAGGGCATTTCCGAGACTATTGAACCTTCGATATCTACTGGCACAACATAAACAGGCACTCTTCCTTTTACAGCCTGGGCAACGGCATTGGTTACAAGGGAGTCCGCAATCCCATAAGCAATTTTCGAAACCGTGTTTGAGGTTGCTGGCGTAATAAACAGGGCGTCATATCTGCCAAGCAAGAAACGCCCTACTTTCGGAGAACTTGAACCCTGCTCGCTTTCCCGGAAGATTTCTTCAAGATAATCGCCGTCGGAGATTTTAACAAGCTTTTGTTCAAGCCCATACATGCGTAAAACCTCCTCGGCAGCCCTGGAGATAAATGTGTTTACGGAAACATCTGGGCTTCTGAGCTTAATTTCCTTAAAGACCTGGTAACTGCGGTCCAAGAAATGCCCGGCACCCGTAATGCCCCACGCGATCCTTTTAAAACTCATAGAAAGTAGTCATACCTGAGGAAGATAATATAATTTTCTAAAAAAGGCTCAGGGCAATGAAAACAAAAAATAAAACTTTCAATTAAAGGACAAATCCAACCAGAAAATACTCACAAACCCAGGATTTGATAAATTAATTTCATAGCCTTTTTCTCGCTTTCTCCCCCGCACTTTGAAGCCAGAGATTCATAGCGGCGAATCAGTTCAATATATTTCTCCTCGCCTGTAAGCTGGTAGCGAGTTGCATGGACAGCTGCCTCAAGCACGGCATTGAACCCCCTGTTGGGCACAGGCAGGCTTTTCAAATTAGCTTCATTGAAGCCTGCTTTTACAGGAATTAGATCGGCTACAAGCGCCTGGTCAGTATCCTTGATATTGACGCACTCAAAAATGACCCAGGCTGCGGCTTCCTTTAAAACCGGAAAATTTAGCCCGTGAACAGGGACATAATCAAATTCCGACAGCTCAAGATCGGAAAAAGTCGAACGTACAAAAAGCAGGGAGTTGTAAACTACGTTTGCCGCAAGATACCTTTCTTTAAGTACGTTTTCCCAGGTATGAGTGCCTTTGAAAAGCCTGACAAAAGTCCTTCCACCTTTCACGATTATTCCAATAGGGGCAGCATTAGGAGATTCTACACCTGTGCTGACGATCACTTCGGAAATGCCTTCCCGAATCCCGAAAGAAGAAAGCTCGACAGTGGAGGATTCGCTTTCATTTTTTCCATAATCAGGGAGAAATCCTGTCAAAAGCGCAGTCCCCCCAGAAGAGCAATGAACAGTCCAGCTATAATAATGTCTGCTGTCGAACCAGGATTAATTCTCTTCCTGAGAAGTTCGGAATCAAATTCCTGTACAGCTGGAAGCAAAGCTGCAAAGTCCCTGGCTTTCGAACCTGAAAAAGTCTCCCAGGTTGAGAGAATCTCGCCTGCCCTTGAGGATACATATTCTGCCGTGGCTTTATCGAATTTGGTCTCGATGAAAGTATCCCTGTGCCTGGAAAGCAATTTTAGGAAAGTGTACACGATAGCTTCGTTTATACCTGTACCCGAACAATTGGAAACCGAAGTTTCAGCTTTCTGGGTTTGAGCCTGCATGAACCCAGTTATAATTTTTGCTCCCTCCAGGCAGCGGCCAAAACCTGAGGTCCATTCATTTGCAATCAGGTCGTACCCCCTGGCGATTTCCATGAGTTCGTAAAGAGTAACTTCCTGCGCTCTGAGTTTGGCAGTTGAGTCGGAGTCTTCAAGGCTGAATTCGTCCACGCTGTTAACCCTGACGCCTGCCACTTCAAAAGCCCTGTAGAACTCGACAGCATCCTCACAGTTCGTAGCCCGTACAAAGGCATGTGCATTTGCAGCAAGGACTTCGAATTCTTCAGGTAAAAGCTTGTAAGGGACTATTCTGCTTGAATTGAGAAGTTCTCCAGCAGCCATTGAGAGAGGAATGAGTAATAGAAAAGCCCCGAAATGAGTATTTCCTCCATTCTGCCAGGCTGAACTCTCGCAAACTGCACTTCGAATAAGCATCCCTATGCCGCTTCTGCTTCTAGCAGCCTGCTCAATAACAGGGTAAACACTTACAGAAGAAGCTACGAAATGTTCAAAGCACGTATCAGGATAGTTATGTTCCCTGTCCACATTCCCTGGCTTGGGCGAGGCTGAGACTTCAAGCAGCATAGCAAGCTGGGCACAGCGTGCAATAAAGCTTGAAATCTGTGGGTTTTCTGCCCATCCGGATACAGGGCAGGCAAAGCCAGTATTAGTCGGATTCATTTACTGGGATTCTGGCGTGATCGAGTACGTAATCTGCCAGTTGTTTTTTAAGCTTCATATATTCTACGTCAGAGAGGCCGATCGTGTGTAACACCCCATCCCTGATCCAGCAGGGCTTGGTGATTTTACAGCACCAGACAAGGCTTCCGAAACATGTGTCTCCTCCATATTCCAGCATTGTACCCTTCGCAAACTCGAGCTTTGTCCTGGCAAACTCTTCTGCTGTATATCCAAGTTTTCGGAATTTTTCGTGCACAGGGCAGGGTTTTACAGGCAGGCAGCAGAAAGCCAGCGCCCTGAAGTCTCCTTCACTGCAAACGTGCTTAGGAGCATTATACCAGCCTATTGACTTCTGGTAAAGCGTTACGTTTTCTACCAGTTCATCTATAAGCTTAGGATTCTCAAGGACTCCCCTGGCAACAGAGACCATATCGGCTCCCCGGGAAAACATATCCTTTGCAGCCTCAAAATCCGTGACCGAATTATTTCCTATAAGGAACAGCCTTGTGGCATCCCTGTAATTAAGGATTGCATCAAGATCGGCTCCGAAGCCTTCCATTGCGGCATCAACATGTATAATATCCGCACCCGACTTATCTATAAGCCTTGCAAGTTCGGTATCATTGACAACATTTGCCCTTACTTTTACGGAAAGTACGACTCCGGTCTCTTTTATGGCTCTGATCCAGGCTGAAAGGCGTGGAAGATCGTGGAGAAGGGATTCTCCTATTCCGGCTTCGAGCATTTCAGGCTGCCTGCAGTGAGCATTTAACTCAAGGATCGCTCCCTCTTCTTTAACAATTTTTGCAGCTTCAATGAGGGGTTCAAGCGTGGTACTCCTCACATTTACCGCAACTGCACTCCCGGACGTAACTGCCCGGATTTCCTTTTTTATTAGTTCCATAGGTTCATCGGAAATGAACTCTTTTCTACCCCGGGCAGCAAGTTTTGAAGCAACGGCTATTGAAGCCTCATCCAGATTGAAGGCTCCAAGAACTACCAGCCCGGCATTGCTTGCATACTGGTTGGCAAAAGCGCTATCGACAATTCCTGCCATAGGCGCCAGTACAATGGGGTTTTTAAAACGGACATATCCAGTACACAAATTGAATAGATAATCACTCATGTTTTACCTCTTGAAAATGAGCCTGCAAGCTGACACAAATTATAATTACTGTCTGATATCAAATTATCGATAAGCTCCTTTCGGACAGGTCTTGGAGATGGAAAAAAGTCCATCTATAACTTATAAATTATAATGCGTATATATTAATATTTGGACGCACTTCAAACACATAAAATTTATATAAAGTATAAGGAAACAATATGCCTTTAACCTATGCGGTCTTCCAAAAATATATATAATTAGAAAAATATATAGACGCGATCACAAGTAAAATGCGAGAGAGGCTGGACGGCTGCCGGGCCTTCAGGTCTGAGGAAAGTCTCCCCACCGCTCCGGATACACGAACATCTGTAAAGGATGTCGGGCGAGAGCCCGGGCTCTGGCACAGAAACGGAACCACTCCCTGAAAATGCGATGATGCTAGCGCTGAGGTCTCAGGGAAGAATGGATGAAACGGCGAATCCTCGTGGGTGCAAGTTGGAATATCGGGAAGAAAGAGCATTCCGGACTCTCCCGATTGTTTGTAAACGCATAGCTGAATGCCGTCACTGCAAGAGTCCTCAGGGATCGTTTCCTTCACTGATGGGTGACAGGAAATTTTTGCAGCAACAGAAGGGAGCTTACACGCCTCACTCGCATAAACTTGCTTTATTCTGTTATTCTACTCACATTCTCTGTTCTGCTAATGTTTTTAAATCACCTTTACGTTTTTTAAAATCCTTTCTGTGTTTTTAAATCATCTTTGCGTTTTTAAACCCTTTTTTGTGTTTTTAAATCTTCTTTGTGTTTTTAAATCTTCTTTGTGTTTTTAAATCTTCTTTATATTTTTAATTATCTCTGTGCTTATTTTTCCTTTCTTGTATCACTTTTGTCGGACCCTTCCAGTGTAAGAGACTTTATTCTGGAGACAGGTTCAGCCAGGCAGAAATTCAATAATAACCAGCGGATGTAATCTTTATAATTCCTGCCAATTACCACTTCGTCCAGATATTTATCCAGGATCTCGCTGTTGTTGACAGCCAGTTTAAAAGAGACCCCAGGAAAGCGGTGCATTATTTTTTCCATTTTAAGAGAACCGGCAAGATAATTACCCAACTCCTTCCTGCAGCTGGATTCGTAGGCTTTAAGGCTGCTTAATTTCTGGCTATACATAACAAGATTGGCAACTGCTTCCGCAGCAAGTTGTCCTGATCGGATAGCGTATGCAATGCCTTCTCCCGTAAAAGCATCTACAAACCCGGCTGCATCTCCGCTCAGGAGCAGCCTTGAACTGACGATTTTTCTTTTAATCCCGCCTTTGGGGATAATATGGGAATGGATAGGAAAATTACCTGGTAAATTGTTTTCCTGCAAAAAGTCCAGCAGTACTTTTTTCGGATGCTTCAGGTACTGAGCTGTTCCAACGATCCCTACAGAGTAATATCCTGAATGAGGAAAGATCCAGCCATACCCTCCCTGTGCAATCCCGAAATGAATATCTATAGTTTCCGGGAGCCGGGTTCTTATTGCTTCATCCTCAGCAGGGATTTCCGATGTAAGAGCTAGCCCGTAATCTGTTCTTTTGTCTCTCAGCCTTACTTTATATTTAAGGGTCCCACCAGAACCTTCTGCAATAAGCACGAACCTGCCCAAGTAGGTATTATCCGTAGTCCTGACTTCAACATGATCATCCTTTTCAATGCAATCCAGAACTTTTTCTCCTGTATGAACCTCAATTCCGGTTTCTCTGGCTTTCTCAAGCAGAAAGTTATCAAAAACTTTCCTGGAAATAAGCAGGGCGAGATCAGATTCTTTCACTCCCTCTACAAAGCGATCTCGGAAATGAACCCTTACCTTTGAGATATTTCTCTCGATTACCTGTTCAGGGAGCTTAAAATCCAGGCAGGATAAACCGTAAGAGGATAGAGCCCCTCCACAGGGTTTGTACCTCGGAAAATGTTCTTTTTCAATTAAAAGGGTTAAAAGTCCCCTTTTCCCGGCTGTCCTTCCTGCCGATGCTCCTGAAGGTCCTCCTCCTACTATAATTAGATCGTACATTGTAAGACACCTAGTTATGGAATAGGGGCATTCATATACAAATAGAAATAACCTAGAAATAATCTGCCCTCAAAATATATTAAAGCTGGAGTGATAAAAAGGTAAAGGAAAGAAAAAGAATACCTGAAAAGTTAAAACTCTTAAGAAGTTTTTATCAATTCGGTTACTTAAGTTTAAAATTCAGGAGAACCCAGTGCAGGTAATCCTTATAGTCAATTTTGTAATCCACAACCTCAAGATACTTATTGATCATTTTATCACCTGATGTGAAGATCTTAAATGCCCGATCAGGAAGACGGTGCATTATCCTGGAAAATATAAATGAATACTTGAGATGAGTCCCAAATTCTGCTTGGCAGAGAGCCTCATATCTGCTCAGATCTTTAAGGCTTTTGCCTTGCAAGCAAATTTCTGCGATTACATCAGCCGCAAACTGCCCTGAACAGATTGCATAGGCAATCCCCTCACCCAAGAAAGAATCTACATATCCAGCAGCATCTCCACTTAGAAGGACTCTTGAACCCACGACTTTCCGCTTAATCCCTCCCCAGGGAATTTTATGCCCATGAAGTTTATACTCTCCGGAAAAGCCATTTTTCTTCAGGAACTCGAGCATGGACTTTTTGGGATGCGGGAAATCCTTGATAACCCCTCCAATACCGACAGAATAATAGGTTCTGTGAGGAAAGATCCAGCCATATCCCCCGCCAGCAACGCCAAAGTGTAGTTCTACAGTTTTTCCCAGACGCTCTTCAATTTCTTTTTCATCCGCAGGAACTTCAGTGACAACACAGATTCCATACTCTTCTCTATTATCTGTGGTTCGCACACAGGTTTTGACAACCCCCTGGGCGCCTTCCGAGATTATCGCAAATTTTGCCCGGTATGTGCCCTCGCTGGTATCCACCTCAACGCAGTCAGGCATTTCCCTGCAGCAAAGAGCTTTTTCTCCGGTATGGACTTCAATTCCTGTTTCTTTTGCCTTTTCAAGAAGGAAATTATCAAACTTATCCCTGGAGACAAGTACAGACAGGCGATGGTCTTTATGTACTTCAATTGACTGATCCCTAAAAATCACATTTGCCCCTGTGACTTCCCACTCAACAATATCCTGAGGGAGTTCGAAATCAAGATAAGACAGTGCATGCTCCGAAAGTCCTCCGCCACAGGGCTTATATCTGGGGAATTTCATCTTCTCAAGCAGCAGGGTCTTCAGCCCAAGTTTTCCTGCCCTTCTTCCGGCTGAGGCTCCGGAGGGACCACCACCTATAATAATTACGTCATACATGCGAATAGCACCTCTAAAAATATCCAGAGTATCTTGAGTCTATTTTATATAATTAAGCTAGATTAGCTAGTTTAAGGTGTTGATATCAATTTAAAATTGCGATATAATGAGGAAAGGAAAGCCGAAAGAAGGGGAAATTGTCAGGATAAAAAGATAAATTCTCATTAAAGGGTATGAAAAGAAAGAAAAGTATAAAAACCCTTTATTTTTACTTATTTTTTTAATTCTTAAAAATTTCAAAAACATCCAAAACTTTCTGGTAATCCACCTCGGTACCGAAGCAGCCGTCCCTTTCCATAGGAATACCATAGCTTGCAACGTTTTTTCCTTTGAGGGCACGCATTACCTTGTTGATTTCGTAATCGCAGGCAATCATAAGGACACCATCGGCAGCTTCCATTTTAAGGATATTCTTTATAAAAGAGGAACCTGTAACAATGAATAATTTATACCCATATTTCTCAGCATCTTTTTTCAGTTGAGTAAAGACGCATTTTCCACAGGATTTACACTGTATCCCTGTCTGAGTAGAATAAGCCGGGCAGTCAAGACTCCGCATGCAGTGTGGAGCCAGAAGAATCCTCTTTTTTGTTTTTGCAAAATCAGACTTATAGGCTCGGTTTTTCAGAGATGCCATCCACTTATCCAGAATTCGTGTATCGGAAAATTTAAGGAAAAGTTGTCTTAAAGGCAGATAAAAGAAATCAAGCACATTTGCAAAAAAACCTGCAAGGTAAATGTTTCCCGTCAGACTTCGTCTGCTGACAAACAGAGCTATACCAGAAAGAAGAAGGGAGACAATTATAAAATAGAAGAGAACCTTTCCGATGATGTTATACATTACACATCTCCATTTTTTGAATGATTTCCTCAACATTGGCTTCAGTATTAAAGCATCCATCTCTTAGAAGAAGAACGCCTTGCACAGGAACAAAGGATACAGCCTGCATATTTTCGGAAAGCTCGTTATAACAGGCGACTCCCAGGCAGGCTTCAGGCTTATACTCCTTAAAAATCTTTTTAACAAAACTTCCTCCAGGCACTATAAAAACTTTGAAATTGCACCTGTCAGCAGCTTCGGAGATTTTTGAGATGTCACATAGTCCACATCGTTTACATTCATATCCGTGTATGGGATCACACCTTGCTTTACAGTTTGGATGGCGCAGACATTGAGGAAGGAGCAGAATTTTCTTACCTTTAACTTGCTGGAAATCATCATGCATAACAGCGTTTCGGACATCAATGAGGATATCGTCAACAAGGGTATCCCTTATCCTGAAAACTTTACAAAGCCATTTTGCAGGGGAATAGAAAAGATAAAGCGTAAACAATACAAATCCCGGAAAAATAATTCTGTGATTTTTGAATGAATATGCCCCAATAATCAAGGCAATCCCGGTTCCTGCCAGTGTAAATAATACCAGGATTACAAATATTTTCCCTAAAAATTCGTAAGGCATATACATGTTTAAGGGGAAGGAAGTGTCGATATTTAAGTCTTGCTATAAAATAGCGTAAAATAAAAAAAGGGAAGTAAAGAAAGCCTGGAAAAGAGAGAAATATAAAAATTAAAAAAGGGGGGAAATAAAGAAGGCTGGAAGTTACCAGGCTTACTTCTTTCGGTTATTTAGTCTCAAGGTTCAGAGCCTCTGCAACAAGCTCAATGACGTCCTCGACAACAAGGTCAACTTTGAGTGAGTCCCGACCATCCATCAGGTTTCTCTTACAGAATGGGCAGCAGCTGGAAAGGATATCTGCCTTGGTATCAAGAGCATCCTTAACCCTGGATTCTGCGACTGCCATAGCAAGATCAGGGAGACCTGCCTTTACACCACCGCCAGCTCCACAGCAGCGCTGGAATTCTTTTATTCTGTCCATCTCGACAAACTTAACACCTGGAATGTGGGATAGCACATATCTGGGGGCATCAAAGACGCCTACGTGACGGCCAAGGTGGCAGGGGTCGTGGTAAGTAACGGTCTTGTTAATAGACTTCTCCCATTTAATTTTGCCTTCTTTTATCAAGCCTGCAAGGAACTCTGAAACGTGGACAACCTCAAAAGGCAGCTCTTTGCCGAGAAGCCTGGGCCAGTCGACCTTTGCAGCGCGGAAACAACCTGCACATGCAAAAAGGACCTTCTTGGCACCCTTCTTCTGGATAGCTTCAACATTGTGTTTCGCAAGTTCGTAGGGCACGTTATTGATATGTGCCTGACCTGTCCTGATAAGGGCTGAGCCACAGCACCATTCATCTTCACCAAGCATAGCAAACTTAATACCCAGTTTGTTGAGCACACGTGAGGTCGCAAAGGCTAAGGCGAGCTGATTATATCCTGCAGTACAGCCGGTGAAGTAGACAATATCGGCTTTGTCTTCAATTTTCACATCTGGGGGAACCCAGGCAAGCCTGTCTTTTTGATCCTTCATGTAAGGGTTGCGGTACTGCCCAATAAGTTTCGGGAACATGTTCTGCTTCCCATAAGGACCTATACCTTTCTTTACAAGGTTTGCTCTCATAGATTCCCAGAGTTCCACGGTGTTAATGCCTGCTTCACAGACAGTTGAACAGATACCGCAGGTAGTACAGCCGTGCACATCATCCTTGAATTCTTCAAGCTCTGAAATTGGGATTTCCTGCGGACCAAAGAGCCTTGCCTTAAGTCCGTAGGACTTGTTCATGTATTGCCTCCAGCGCAGGATCTTGTCTCTAGGGGCTAATCCTGGCTTCTCGCCAGAAGCGGCATAAGTTGGACACCATTTTACACATTCACCGCAGCGAACACAGGCATCAAGTTCCATAAGCTGGACTGCAGTGAGATTCTTTGTATCGATTGAAGGGTTACGTTTTGCCATTTTATTACTCGCCTCCTTTGTTTGCAAGTAATGCAAGCGGTATGGCGATTATGTGAATATATTTACTGTATGGAATAAATGCAATACAGAAGAGCAGGGAAATTACGGAATGGAAGAGTGCTGCTGGGGGAGCTAATGAGGGGTCAAGCCCAAAGTCCCAGATAAGTCCTGTTCGGATCCCATCAGCAAGAAAACCGGAAATAGTAACTAAGAAAACTACTCCGATCAAAACCCAATCATACATAATAGAAGCTTCCCTGACTTCAGATACAAACAGTCTTCTTACTATTGCTATAAGAACCCCTATAAGCAGGATATATCCGAAGATATAGTTCGGAATGGAGAGCCATTCTCTAAACATATGGGGGGTAAACGGGAGTTCAATTCCGATCATATGAGTCAATTCAACTGAAAACATGAGTCCTGATAGAGCAAAGAGGGTCATCCAGCCCGCGAAAATCAAGATGTGCATGACCCAGCGAAGACCGCTTCTCTTGAGAATTCTCCTCTGGAAAAGGATGTCAAGAATGAGAATCTCAAGGATGGGCTTTCCATGACCATGGGGAGATTTTTCAGTTACCTGTTTCCACCAGGTCTTTAAGAATGTGATTGCACTTCCTCTCTTTCCTTCCTGAGGCTCAAGAGCGTAACCTGTGGCTCCTGACCCCCATTTCTGCAAGGTAATAATCATACCATATAAGAAAATCACAATGGCTATTGCGCTAAGTATCATCATCTGGACAAATGTGATTCTCAGTGCATCCGAGAGCCCAGAAAAATAAACCATTTCCTCACTAATAATTTCTTCCTCCTATGTATAGATCAAAAACTGGGAGCTAGTATTGCTTTTACAATTGTCATGTTACAGATGTCAATGATGCGTCTATGATAATAAAGACAGAATGATAACCGCTGCGACTGTTTGCATAAGGTTTGAATATTCTGTAAGTCTTTGTATCTATTATATTTAAACGTTATCTTTATTAATGCAATATATAGAAAAGCCCACTGAGTAGTAAAATGAGAAGAATAGAAGTAATCAAAGAGAGGTAGAAAAAAGTAAAACTGGAAAATATAATATTTAAATTATAAAATATAAATTATAAATTAATTATATAAAACCTTTTCAGTCTGGAAAGTAAGAAATCAAACTAAAAAAATATGAAAAGCAAAAGTGAGGAAAAGAAAAATTAAATTGAAAGCCTCCTCACAATCCTTTTCATAAAACAGTTGCGGCACAAACTTTTTAGAAAAAAGTTTGATCAAAAACCTTTTGAGAAAAGGTTTTATCGAAAACGGCATGACGGCGTGGTCAAGCGGCGCAACGGTTTTGGGAGAGCTCTTCACAATCCTACTTCGGCTTTGAATTTTTCAAGTCCCATCTCGTCAATTACTTCTCCAATTCTTCTTTGCTTTGGATATCCCTTATAGAAGTTAATTATTCTTTCGACAAGTTCTAGAGCCTGCTCTTCCGTAAGATTCTTCGCTACCACATTTCCCAGTCTTGGACGCGGGCCTGCACTGCCTCCTACAGACAGGGTATAGCCTTTTGCCGTGCCCATGAGCCCTATATCCTTTATCATAGGCTCGGAACACGAGTTCGGGCAGCCGGAGACCGCCATCTTGAACTTGGACGGAAGCTGCATCCCGTGATACTTTTCATCTAGCTTTAACCCAAGCCCGACAGCATCCTGCTTGCCCCTCTTGCAGAAGGTAGTTCCGGGACAGATTTTAATACTCCGGACACAGAGCCCTATTGCAGCCCCGGGTTTTAGATTCAGCTCTCCCCATGCCGCATCCAGATCTTCTTCTTTCAACCCTACAATTGCTATTCGCTGAGCTGAAGTTATTTTCAGAGCAGCAGCCCCGTATTTCTCTGCGATGTCAGCTATCTTCCTGAGCGTTTCCGGGTATACAATTCCTCCTGGAATGTGGGGAGCAATTGCATATGTTTCACCATCTCTTTGCAGGATTGCGGCTTTCTCTGGAAGGTCACCTTTCACATATTCACGACTTACCATATTTATACACCCCCTAACTCAATTAATTACATGCCTATTTTAAAATTTATTCATTTAGCTTTTTTTCACAATTCGATTGCTATGTGCCTTATATTTCTATATTCTTTAATCTGAAACCGATATCGGAAAATCGGAAGTAAAGCTAACTCCATAAAACCAATTGGCTCCTGGGTAAATTAGCAGATTACAGTGAATTCCACTTCAGCCCCCTGAAAATTAAACCCCCATCAGAAGGTGAAGAATCCGATATTCCGGCGTTTTTCCTGACTAAGTAAATTTGGGTCCGAAAAAAGATTTCAGATCCAGAGAGTATATCTGCTCGAAACAATATAAAATTGCATCCCTGATGTAACCCAGCCTGTGGTAAAACCAGGGAATTCAATGCAGTAACTTTAGGAAGCCCAGAAAAGTTTCAGGTATGAACCTGGCTCAGATAAATAAGGACTTAAGATTAATATATTTGGGAGGATAAATAAGGCTTCTGAGTTCAACCGGAAAGAACATTACAAAAAAGAAAGGGCTGCAAAATGTGTGTGACTGTCTGTATGGTAGATGCAATCACACTTGAAAACTAATTCTAAAAAAGGATTGAGAGATTTGTCACTTGATATTCGTGTAATACTTGTAGAGCCCATGTATCAGGGAAATGTTGGATCTGTAGCAAGAGCTATGAAAAACTTCGGATACACCGACCTTGTGCTTGTAAATCCCTGTAAACTCGAAGGGGAGGCAAGAGCCATGTCGTCCCATGCAAGAGATGTGCTTGAAAGGGCAAGAATTACCTCTACACTTGAAGAGGCTGTAAAAGGTGCAGATCTGAGGATAGGGACTACCGGAGTGACAAGTTTGAAAACCGGAGAGCACATACGTCTTCCACTTTATACTCCAAGAGAACTCAAAGAGAAATTTAAAGGTTACAGCGGAACAATTGCACTTCTTTTCGGACGCGAAGACAACGGTTTTAGCAATGATGAGCTCAAAAGCTTCGATATGCTCATAACGATTCCGACTTCCGAAATTTATCCAATTATGAATCTTTCACATGCTGTTGCAGTGGTGCTTTATGAACTCTCTGATCTGGAAGGAGGGAACAATCCGCTTGCCGATGGATTTGATCTCCAGCTTCTATATGAGCATTTGGAGAAACTGCTGGAGGAAATCGATTATCGCCCTCATAAAAGAGATAAAACTTTCCTGATGCTGCGGAGGATTCTCGGAAGAGCAGGACTAACTCCAAGGGAAGTTCAGACTTTAAGGGGTGTAATAAGAGGAATTGAGAGAAAAATGGGATATCCGTTAAAAGAGTCCGGAGGTCAAGAACCAAAAATTTCGGAGAGCATGGAAAGGTTCATATGAGAATAAACCTGTTCTTACATCAATTTATTATATGTATTTTTGACTTTTTTAAAGTTTTTTAAGCAAAAAATCTTGTAATGAGAAATGAAAATTTTACTTAAAGCCAGATAGAGAATGATATGACTGAAAGAGAAAGCAAGTGGGATGAAAAGCTAAAAAGGTTTTTTAAAGACTACTACTGGAATGAGATTCTCCAGCTTGCAAACGAGTATCCGGATCAGCGAAGCCTTATCGTGGATTTTACGGACATCGAGAAATTTGACCGAGAATTATCAAAAGAGTTTCTTGAGCATCCAGGAGAACTTATACCGGCGGCTGAGGCTGCCCTGAAAGAAATCGACCTTCCTGTTGAGAAAAACCTTGAACAGGCTCATGTAAGGATAGTAAAAATCCCCAACAGAGTATCTATAAGGGAGCTCAGAAGCAAACATCTATCCCGGTTTGTTGCTGTTGAGGGTATGATAAGGAAAGCAACCGAAGTGAGACCGAGAATTACTAAGGCTGCTTTCCAGTGCCTCAGATGCGGGCATCTGACTATTGTGGAGCAAAACAGTTTCAAATTCGAGGAGCCTTTTGGAGGCTGTGAAAACGATACCTGTGGAAAGAAAGGACCTTTTAAGGTGATAATAGAAGAATCCACTTTTGTTGATGCTCAGAAACTCCAGATTCAGGAATCACCGGAAAACCTAAAAGGAGGTTCCCAGCCCCAGAGCCTTGAAGTAGATTCCGAGGATGACCTGACAGGAAATGTAACTCCCGGAGACAGGGTAATAATTAACGGAATCCTGAAATCCAGGCAGCGCACCCTAAGAGATGGGAAATCCACTTTCTATGATCTTGTACTCGAAGCGAACTCCATAGAACAATTAGATAAGGACTTCGATGAACTTGAGATAACCCCCGAGGACGAAGAAAAGATTCTTGAGCTTTCCCGCGACCCTGAAATTTATGACAAGATTATCCACTCGGTTGCGCCCTCAATCTATGGGTACGAGGATATAAAGGAAGCTCTTGCCCTTCAATTGTTCTCTGGTGTTGTAAAAAACCTTCCTGATGGCTCCAGGATAAGGGGCGATATTCATATTATGCTTGTAGGAGACCCCGGAATCGCAAAATCCCAGCTCCTGCGCTATGTGGTCAAACTTTCTCCAAGAGGTGTATTTACTTCAGGGCGAAGTGCCTCAGCAAGCGGTCTGACTGCGGCTGCCGTAAAAGATGACCTCAATGACGGCAGATGGACAATAGAAGGTGGTGCCCTTGTCATGGCTGATATGGGGATTGCTGCGGTTGACGAAATGGATAAAATGAAAGCTGAGGATAAGAGTGCCCTGCACGAGGCAATGGAACAGCAGACTATAAGTATTGCCAAGGCTGGAATTATTGCAACTTTAAAATCCCGTTGCGCCCTTTTAGGAGCTGCAAACCCGAAATACGGGCGTTTTGATCGGTATGAAGGGCTTGCAGAGCAGATAAGTATGCCGCCAGCACTGCTTTCCCGATTTGACCTTATCTTCGTTTTGCTCGACACTCCTAACTATGCTCAGGACAGCAGGATAGCGAGTCACATTTTACAGTCCCATTATGCAGGAGAACTCTTCGAGCAGCGAGAAAAACTTCCCAGCTCCCAAATTACGGAAGACTTTGTCGACGCCGAAATGGAAGCGATCGAACCTGTGATACAGGCAGATCTCATGCGAAAATACGTTGCATATGCTCGAAAGAATGTATTTCCTGTGATGGAAGAAGATGCCAGAGCTCATCTGATAAAGTTTTATACGGACCTTCGAAAAACAGGAGAGGGCAAAAACACCCCTGTGCCTGTAACTGCCAGACAGCTTGAAGCCCTTGTCCGTCTTTCGGAAGCAAGCGCAAGAGTCCGTCTGAGCAATACAGTTACACTTGAAGACACAAAAAGAACTATCAGAATAGTTATGAACTGCTTGAAAAATGTGGGTGTCGACCCGGAAACTGGAGCCCTTGATGCGGATATAATTGCATCTGGCACAAGCATGAGCCAGAGAAACAAGATAAAAATCCTAAAAGAGATAATCAAAAAAGTGAGCGAAAAGTATCCGGGAGCTAAAGCCCCTCTGGAAGAGGTTTATGCTATAGCTGAAAAGGAGCACGGGATAGACCGAACTCATGCCGAGGAGAATATAAGAAAAATGAAGCAGAGAGGAGACCTGCTCTCCCCAGACCAGAACCATGTCAGGCTTGTTTAATCTGATACAGGGCAAAGCGCTGGAAATTCTACAATAACTTTCAAGATCCCATGATAAGAAAAAAGAGCATCTACAGAATAATTATGTAAGGACGGTTAAGCTGTAAATACTAAAAGGGCATTACTATTTAAAAGGGAGAATATGTATTTAAAAATCTACAAAAATGGGGAGCATGTCCTTGTTGCAGCCTGTGACAGAGAAGTGCTCGGAAGGACCCTGAAATACGGGAATACCGTAGTTGAGATCAACAGGGTCTTTTATGAAGGGGAACATGTTTCCGGAGAAAAGCTACAGGAAGCTCTACAAGAAGCTACGACTGCAAACCTCTTTGGAGAAAAAACGATAGAGTGTGCCATAAAATATGGGTTAATCGATCCGGATTCCGTGATGATAATCGATAATGTGCCCCATGCCCAGATCTTCAGGGTTTAACTCGATATTGCGTGACTGGTTCCTGGAGAAGCTGAGTCAGCGACAGCTAGTATTACTGGCATTCAGGGCTAATTATATAGGGAATAAAACAGCCTATGTATAAATAATAAATGCAGATTGTGATACTGTGACTGAAAACATTGAAGAAGCCGGAATCAGAGTGTTGACAGAAGGGGAACTGATCTCCGCAGCTGTGGAAAAACACAGACGGTTTCTGGAAGAGGCTAGAAAGGAATTTGCAGAGCTGGACAGTAAGCTGACCCAGATTGAAGAAGACATAAAAAATGTAAAGAATTCCAGAATCCGAATGGAAGAGAGAAAAGAAGTTCTCAAGGAGAAACGCCAGCAGTTCTACCATCAAGCCGAAACAATCCTTGAAAAAGAGATCTTCCTGAAGCTGGATACAATTACTGCCAGAAAACTTCAGGAAGAACTTAAAAAGCTCAAAGGACAGATAGAGCCCGAAGAGGAACAAAGACTTAAGGACTATTTTATTGAAAACCTGCGCGAGATTGTTCAGGCAACAGGAAGTGAAGAGAATATTCTCCTGCAGGTCGATGCCAGAATGGAAGAAGCCAGGAATGCAAATCAAGAACTAAAAGAAATAATCCAGTCTGAAAAGCAGCTTGTAGAGGATGACGGAAGCAAGAATGAAAAGATTTCAAAAAGCAGATCCCAGCTTAAACGATTAAGCACTAAAATAAAAAACCACGAAGAAGCCTTGAATTACTGGGAAAAATTGAAAGCATAACCTTCTTCGAAAACACGGGGTGAGACACATGACCAACGACGTTTCAACTACAGAAATTGCAACGGCCGACCTTTCAAACCTTAACGAACGGGAGCTGAAGAGCAAAATAAACGAGCTCAGGAGCAAGATAGAGAAAAGCGAAAGACAGTTGGCTTCGATTTTTAAGGAACTGAAAATGAATAGAGCCGATATCGAGGAACTGAAAGAAAAGAGAGACTCTCTGAACCAGCAGGTTAAGGAAAAGGTTGCAAAAGCACAGGAATTGAGAGATAAACGGGATGAGATTAACAAAATAATCAGCGAGTATAAGGAGAAAAGAAGTGAAGTAAACTCAAAGACACAAGAACTGTTTTCAGGGATTGCGGAACTCAAGGAACAGCGGGACGAATGGAATAAACTTTCTCACGGAAGTGTGGAATCTCTCACAAAGGCTTATGAAGCCGAACTTGACTCTTTTCTTAACAAAGAACTGCCTCTTGCTGTGGAAATTAAAATTTTCCAGAAATTGAATGACCTCAGTAAACGCCTGCAAGCTGCAAAGAAGGCAAATGAACTGCATGCACAAATTCAGGAGAGGTATAAACAGTCAAAAGGAATTCACAAAAAAGGGGATGAATTCCATGAAAAAATTCAGGCTCTTTCAGAAGAATCTCAGGCATACCACCTGGAAATGCTTGAAAATTTCAAATCTGCTGATGAGATTCGGAAAGAGGCAAACATGTACCATGCCCAGCTTACTGATAAAATCATGAATATAAATTCAATCAAAGAAAAAATTGACCCGCTTAAAAACAGCATCGCTAGCAGCCGTAAGGAACTCTCTTTATATCTTGACAGGTTAAAAGACCTGCAGCTTACAAAAGACGAGCACAAAGTAAGCCAAAAACACAGCGATGCCCGCGAGAAACTTCAGAAAAACGCTCGCCTGACTCTTGAAGATCTAAAACTTCTTATCGAGAGAGGAGACGTAAAATTTTCCAACGAATAAGCACTCGGGAAATTCACAGGAAGCTGGCGAGAAAAATCAGTTCTGGGAAAAATTAGTTTCAGAGAAAAATCAGTTTCAGAGAAAAGTCAGTTTCAGAGGAAAAATCGGTTTTAGAGAAAACTGCATCCGGCTTATAAATTTTAACTAAATTTCTTTTTGCCGTCCAGCGTTAAAAAAGTTATTTTCCCTTCCTTTTTCCTGCAAAGAAACCTGTCGCCAGAAGCACGGTACCCAGTCCCAAGAGGAAGAGAGGCATATCAAAATCCTTTGCCTGCGGTTCCATTTCAGGGTAGTCGGGGGAGACGTTTTTTTCCGAAACATTCTCATGCGATTCGACTGGGTTTTGAGGCATGGGAAGCCTGGTATCAAGATACTGGTATACAGGTGAGAACCTGACCAGTACTCCATCCGCTCCTGCGTATATCGTATTCACAGTCAGATTAAGGATTTCAGTGGAATTCTGCATATATACGAACTGGGAGCCTTCAGTGACAATTGCATCCTGAAGGGGAACTCCTTTTCTGCTAAGTTCAACCCAGACTCTTTTGCCTTCAGTATCAGTACCCTTTATATAAAGCTGATAATCCTGCAAGAAGGTGTAAGAGCTACCTGACCTTAAGTAAATCTCTTCTCCATCGATTAAGATGATGGTAAGTTTTTCTTTATTGTCAGCGGCTAAACTAGGTGACATGGAGTAAAAGAGAACTGAAAAACATAAAGAGATAAGGAGTAAAAAGGAAAATACAGGAGCGAAGTTTATCTTCTTATTTTCCTTCCTTCCAGGTTTATCTGGGACGCGCATAAATGCATCTGCCTGCAATAATTTCTTCTTTTGTATCGTCAGCTTTTTTAATTACTAGAGCTCCGTCGGGGGTTATTCCTATGGCTTTTCCTTCAATTATTCGTGAAGGCGTTGTGACCTTTACCTCTTTTCCTATAGTATCGGAAAGAGCAAGCCATTCGTTGAGAATATGTGAGAACGGACGGATCTTGAAATTTATGTATTGCTGCTCGAGCTCGAAGAGCAAATCCTGAAGGAACGAAACTCTCTTTATATGTCTTCCAAGCTCAACTTTCAAAGTTGTAGAGCCTGCACGGATAGATTCCGGGATATCCTTTAAATCCATGTTTACATTGATCCCTATTCCAACCACAACATAGTCTACTCTATCCACTTCAGCCTTTGCCTCAGTAAGAATTCCGCAAACCTTTTTTCCATTTATTCGGACATCATTTGGCCATTTAATGCTGGCGTCAAGGCCCATATTACGAATAACATTTGCAACCGCAAGCCCTGCAATCAGGGTAAGCCTTGAGGCGTGCCTGAGAGGAATTCCGGGTTTCAGGATTACTGACATCCAGATCCCGCCGTGAGGAGAGACCCATTCTCTGCCCATCCTTCCCCGGCCTCCTTTTTGCACTTCGGCAATTACAAGTGTTCCTTCTTCTTCCGATGCTGCAATCTCTTTTGCAATATTATTTGTTGAAGTTACTTCTTCGAAATAATGAATTTTTTTCCCCAGAAGGGTTGTCTTGAGCCCCATCTGGATTTCTTCCGGGTACAGGAGTTGGGGTACGGATTTCAAGACATATCCTCTTTTCGGAGATGATTCTATTTCATAGCCATCCGCCTGAAGGGATTTGATATACTTCCAGACCATTGTCCTTGAGATCCCTAACTTGAGCCCCAATTCCTCTCCGGAAACAGGGCTTTTCTGTGCATCTTTAAGTGCCTTGATAATCCGAGATCTTTTGTCTCCCATCCGTGCACCCCATACAAATGTATACGCTCCACCGTATATAATTATTTAGTTCAAACTGTTTCATATCTAACTGTCAGAAGTTCTGTCCCTGTTTCTCAGGAGGACATCTTTCAGCGCTGCCTTTTTTGTGCCATGCTCACATAGGCGTGTACAGCAGCAGTGATAGCTGCAACTTTTTTGTCTTTTGCTTCAAGAGCTGAGGCAAGAGTAGCTCCCTTTTCAGCATCCGCTTTGACGACCTCTTCAACTGACTCCATAATCTTCTGATCTTCGATAAAAGACGTTGTAAGGTCACCTCTGCGGAAAGCCGGGTTGCGCATAACTGCCTTGTGGAAAGGAATATTGGTTTTTACTCCAACAATCACATATTCATAAAGCGCTCGTTCCATCCTGGCAATCGCTGCATCTCTTGTCTTTGCCCAGACACAAAGCTTCGAGATCATCGAGTCGTAGTATGGAGAGATCGTGTAACCTGTATGTACTCCGCTATCCACCCTAACTCCAGGACCGCCTGCAGACCGATATCCCCGGATCTTTCCAGGAGAAGGTGCAAAATCATTTAACGGATCTTCCGCGTTGATCCTGCACTCGATAGCATGCCCGTTAATGGTGATATCTTCCTGCTTAAGCTCAAGTTTTTCTCCCCAGGCTATCCTTAACTGTTCCCTTACGATGTCAACACCAGTTACCATTTCGGTTATCCCGTGTTCGACCTGCAGGCGAGTATTGACCTCAAGGAAATAGAAGTTGCCCTTTGAATAAAGAAACTCCACTGTGCCAGCGTTTACATAACCAATTGTCTTTGCTACTCTGACTGCAGCTTCTCCCATCTTTGCCCTGAGTTCAGGGGTCATGATAGGAGAAGGAGCTTCCTCAATGAGCTTCTGATGCCTTCTCTGGATGGAACACTCTCTATCTGAGAGGTAAATTGTGTTTCCATACCCATCTGCCAGAATCTGAATTTCTATGTGCCTTGGTTCTTCTGCATATTTTTCGATGAAGACCGAGGAGTCCCCAAAAGCCGAGCCAGCCATTTGTCTGGTTGAGCTAAGTGCGGCGGCAAGTTCATCCCTGCAATGTACCACTTTCATTCCAATTCCGCCGCCTCCTGCCGAGGCTTTGATCAGGACAGGATAGCCAATTTCTTCCGCTATCTTCAGAGCCTCATCCACATCCTCAACTGCATCCATCGTTCCAGGCACTACAGGCACGCCAGCCTTCATCATAAGGTTCCTTGCCCTTATCTTGCTTCCCATCTCGGCAATCACATGACTGGGGGGCCCTATGAAAACAATTCCTTCTTCTTCACAGCGTTTTGCAAAGACAGGGTTTTCGGAAAGGAGGCCGTAGCCCGGATGAATTGCTTCAGCTCCTGTGCTTTTTGCAACTGCAAGGATAGCCTCCATATTCAGATAGCTCTGGCTGGAAGGAGCCGGGCCTATCAGGTAGGCCTCATCAGCATACTTGGCAAAAAGGGCATTTTTGTCAGCTTCCGAACAGACTGCGACTGTAGAGATACCGAGTTCTCGGCAGGCACGCATAACCCTTATCGCAATCTCACCGCGGTTTGCGACGAGTACTTTTTTGAACATGATACCTTTCACCTCGTCACATTTATTCGATTGACATTATTATGTCACCGGGAGATACAGTGTCACCTTCAGAAACGAAAATTTCTTTTACAATGCCTGAAGTGGGAGCGTGGACAGCATTCTCCATTTTCATAGCTTCGATAATAGCGACTGTATCGCCTTCTGAGACGGTGTCTTCGACCTTGACCTTAAGAGAGAGGATCATGCCCTGCATTGAACTGCATACAGCTCCTTTAACGGACTCGGGATTTGGTTTCTTGGGAGATGCCTCAGATACGGAAATTCCACCGCCCAGCGGCTCAACCTTGACCTCGTAGACCTCATCGTCTACTTCAACCTTGAAATGGTTTGGAATTGCATACTCCTGCTGAACTGAAGGGGGGGTAACGACTGCCAGAGCTTCTTCTTCCATTTCTCCTTTCAGGAATTTGGGGGCTATAGCCGGATAGAGGATATAGGTAAGGATATCTTCCTCGGATTTTGCAATGCCCATCTCCTCAGCCTCCTTTTTCCTTTTTTCATATTCAGGCTTAAGAAGATCGGCAGGGCGGCAGTGAATAGGTTCCTCATCTCCGATCACTTTGCCTATTATCTCAGGGCTTATGGGAGCAGGAGGTCGCCCGTAAAGTCCACGCACATAGTCCTTTACTTCTTTAGGAATAACCTTATAGCGCTCGCCCATGAGCACGTTAAGCACTGCCTGGGTACCCACTATCTGGCTTGTGGGAGTGACAAGAGGCGGATATCCGAGTTCTTCTCTAACCTTTGGCATCTCCTCAAGAACAGTTTCATACTTATCAAGAGCATTTTGCTCCTTTAATTGAGAAACCAGATTTGAGAGCATCCCTCCCGGGATCTGATAGATAAGGACATTAGTATCGATCTGCTCGGAAATAGGGTCAAGTATACCCCTGTATTTGTCTCTCAAACCTTTAAAGTATTTAACGACCTCTTCAAAAGCTTCGAGATCAAGCCCCGTATCATAAGGAGTGCCTTTAAGGGCAGCTACAACTGTCTCAGTCGGAGGCTGGGAAGTTCCCCAGGCAAGGGGAGAAAGTGCAGTATCCAGAATATCCACCCCTGCCTCACAGGCTGCCATATAACTCATAGGCGCCATTCCTGAGGTACAGTGGCAGTGCAGAGAAATTGGAACGGAGATCTCTTTTTTCATGGAATTTATTATCTGGGTAGCAGCGTTAGGGGAAAGAAGACCTGCCATATCTTTGATGCAGATGGAATCGCACTCAAGTTCTTGAAGCTGTTTTGCAAGCTCAACATATTTCTCAACAGTGTGCACTGGACTTATTGTATAGCAGACTGTACCCTGAACGTGAGCACCAAGCTTTTTTGCTACCTTGATAGAGAATTCCATGTTCCGGATATCATTAACCGCATCAAAAATCCGGAAAACGTCAATTCCATTCTGGTAGGACTTAGTAACGAATTTCTCGACCACATCATCCGAATAGTGCCTGTACCCTACAAGGTTTTGACCCCTGAGCAGCATCTGTGCATAGGTATTGCTCAGTCCTTTTTTGATATCCCTTAGCCGCTGCCATGGATCTTCATTAAGGTAGCGAATACAGCTGTCAAAGGTAGCACCTCCCCACATTTCGAGGGAGAAATACCCGATCTGGTCCAGCTGCTCAACCACTTCGAGCATATCTCTTGTCCGCATTCTGGTTGCCAGGAGGGACTGATGTGCATCCCGGAGAATGGTTTCGGTAATTTTTACACTCATGGATGAACCTCTTAAAAGCGAATCAAGATAACCGGGTTTACCATTCTTGACAGTATATTTTGAATGGTTTTCCAGAGGGCTTCGTTTAATATCCCAGAAATATATCGGTTAATACTTTGATCCGGTTTGAGTAAAGTGAATTAAATTTCTAATTGTAATTTTAGCATGATTTCTTGCGGTTTTGCCGGGAAAAGGGTTTATATTATTCGGTTTAACCGGCTTTCTGAAACCACAATCAGAGGAAATCAATTTTATAGTCTTAAACGCAGTACTCAACTAATCTGCGTTGATAAGAATCCTTTAATATACCATTGTTAACAAGTATATACTTTTTGGTTGTTGACATTAAAAAAAGTAGTTTTATGAAGATGTTTTTGATTTATGAAACAGATTGAATTTGCAGGAAAGAAGCTTTCTAATTCCTGAAATATTGAGGAACTTATTACTTATTCAGAACTGGTCTTTTTTGGAACGTAACCTGTGAGTATCAAAAATGAGATAAACAAGCAGCAGATATCCAGCAAATAAGCAGTGAACTTTAATCGATGAGGCTGGAAGATAACCGTTGGGCTGCAAAATAATTAAGAGATTGGAGACCAGGAAAGATTAAACATTTAAAAGGTTAAAAATAAATCAGTTTGAAGTGAAAAATATAAATTTTCCAGGAATTCCACCTGTAATCAAGCTTTCTGTTTTCTTCCTACAAAGAACCACTGATCGTAAGTCCCCTCAGAGTCTGTGTTATCTACAATCTCCCCTTCGACTCCCATCCTGAGCAAAGCCCTGGCAAGAATCTCAATCTCAGGTTTGCTGCTGACTGTAAAAAGTATGAGACCGCCCTCTTTTGCAACCGAGACTGCTTCTCTCATAATGCCTATCCAGAGTTCTTTATTAAATTCATAGACAAGCCCCAGCATAAATCCCATTACTGCATCAAAGCTTCCAGGCTCAAAATATCGTGAAAGGGTGGTTGCGTCCATTACAATCGTTTTTCTGGGGTTTAAAACTCCCTGCTCAAGCCCCTGGCAGACTGCGCATTTATTGATTTCTACAGCCAGTGGGTCAAGCCCGAGTCTGTAAAGGGCAATTGTAGACATCCCGTTTCCACAACAAACCTCAAGAACCTTGCCTTCAGGATAAAAACCCTTTTCTTGAAGAATATCAAAAACTTCTGCTACTCTTCGCACACGATTTTCGGAAAAAACACTTTCATAAGACTCGGGCTTAACAGAACAGCCCTCACAAAGGTTACGGTTTACAAGCATAAGGGAGTAATATTCATTGACGGCATCTCGCCAACTTTCCGAAGAGACCTCAATATCTTTCTCAGGTAGATTAAAAGCAAGAAGAGAATCCATAAGAACCTCAAAGTCTTTCTTTGAGCGAGTTTCCGCAAGAGCGCCTGTAAAAACCGACCAGAAATTCACAGGGACTTCCTCATCTGCCTGATTAAAAACCAGTATCCCGAGCGTATGCTCTCCTTCCCGGACCCTCAATAGTCGTATCTGCCCTTCCTCTGCAAACTTCCGTACCCCCTTAAGATAATCAAGCGTACGCTTGAGAGTCCTCTGGGCGAGATAACTTTCCTCTACAAAATAGATCTCTTCATCAATGCCAAGGAGTTCCTGTAAAAGCATATCTGATTAGATTCGGATAATCTCATATCAAGATTTCGAAAAAGAAAGCTTCACCTGAGACATTCAAGCCTCAATAACCGTTAAACGCTGATCTGTCAGAAAAACATACCTGCTGTCATTATCATCAGCAAAGAAATCTAATCAATAGTTATAACCACGATACATATCAGAATCATAGAAAATATCCTTCCAACCACTCAATAATAAAACCTCTTGAGCTCAACCGCTGTGCCGCGACTCTCGTACCCATCGATCGCACCGGAAGGTTTGAAATAAGGTTCTCAAATCCAAAAGGCATGCCGAAATTGTTGCGCCGGTTTATCACCAAGCGTTGCGCCGCTTGACCACGCCGTTGCTCGGGGTTTTCGCTCAAGCCTTTTTTGAAAAGGCTTGTGATCAAACTTTTTTCTAAAAAGTTTGCGCTCAAGAAGTTTTTTCAAAAGGTTTATGAAGGCTTGTAAGTTGATAAAACCCGGATATAACAATTTGGAGAGCAAAAATGTATTAAAGGCTGAGTAGATAGTGAAAAAATCCAAATATAAGCAAAGTTATTTATAGAATCTGAGTACAAAATCAGGGATTATAAGGTATATATCAGCAAAAAAAGTAGATTGGAGGATAATATGGCAAAAGTAATACCATTTGCACCAATTGAGCGTTTAATAAGGACTGCAGGTGCTCATAGAGTAAGTGAGAGTGTGGGAATAGCTCTTACAGAAATTCTGGAAGAATATGGACTTGAGATCTCAAGAGAAGCAATAAAACTTGCAGAACATGCAGGCAGAAAAACCGTAAAAGCTGAAGATATAAGACTAGCAAAAGAAATGTTATAAGTTGGTTAGCTCATCCGTTTAGATCGACCATCCCTTAAAAGCTATTCACCAGTACTATCCTGCTTTAAGGGACAGAATAAAAAATAAAATGCTGAAAACCAGCATTTCTCCTATTATTTTTCCTATTTTTACTTAAAATTCAGTTATGCAGCTGCGGATCCCATATCCACTACGGTCAGAGATTCCACAGGGCAAATCTTTGAGCAAGCACCACAGCGGACACAAACTTCATCATTGATAACTGCTACTCCGCCCAGGATCCTGATTCCCAGTTCAGAGGTTTCGGGATCAAAGTCTTCACTTTTCATCAGTTTTACATTTACAGGGCAAACGGAAGCACAGATTCCGCATCCAACACATTTTTTCGACTGAACTATTTTTTTGTTTTTCTTATCTGCCTTTGCCATTAATAGTCACCTCAAAATTCCAGAGAACTGCCGACAACAGAAATAAGCTGCGGAAAGTTGTAAAAGCAGGAGCTGGGGATAAAATTATAATCGTAAATATATATTTGTTCTGTCAGTTGGGTATTTGATGTCTTTTAAAATATATGAAGATTTCGAAGCAAGCCTTTTTAAGGAAGGTTATACACTCAGGAGCATATCAGCAATACTTATGCCTGTAACAGTAAGGGCAGTTACTACAATTCCGGCTATCATGATGCCGAGAGCAATTGCTGGCAACGCATGCCTGAACTTGATCCCGAATACAAATGCTGCTGCACAACCTGACCAGGCACCTGTGGCGGGCAGGGGTATGGCTACAAAGATAGTCAGTGCAAGGAGTCCGTATTTTTCAAAATTCTCAATATTGTTTCTGCGGGTCCTTGAGAAAAGCCAGGTAAAGAAAGCATCAAAGATTGAATAGCGTCTGAGATAGTTCGAGACCGGCTCAAGGAAGAGCAGAAGGGGAATTACAGGAAGAAGGTTCCCAAGCACTGAGAAGAAGAAGGCTTCGAAGGGTCTCATTCCATAAATGCCTATCGCGATAGGGATTGCCCCCCTCAGTTCGGAAACGGGTACAGCTCCCAGAATCAAAACTGCAAGCCAGTGGGGAACAGCCTCCAGCATATTTACTAATGTTAGTTCAACAGACATAGCAATCAGGATTTATTTAATTCCGTATTTTCCTATTTTAAGAAAAGGCTGGATTCAAGCCTTTTCAAACTTTTAAGAGATCTGGAGTATAGAGAAGCTGCTTCCGGTTCATCAAACCTTAATCTGCACCTGAGAGTGCAAAATGTGCGAGTAAAGCTTCGAGCTGGATCTTTTCAGTAGCACCTTCAGTGAGCCTGAAATCGATCTCACCTACTTTATCTACGAGTTCGACAATGCGTCTTTCAGAAAGCCCGAGATCCAGAATCATCCGGTTATCCATTTCCGAGATTGCCCTGTAAATCTGTCCAATTATATCTTCCCCGGAAAGACCCTCCTCATAGAGCAACCTGTTCAGTTCCTTTCGCGCAAGCCTGAAATTCCCGCTCAGAGCCGTTTCGATCAGGCTTCTGATATCCTCAGGATCTGCAGTTGCTGTAGTTCTATAAATGGTTTCCCTGGATATAGGCTTTTCTGGATCTATGAAAGCAGCAGCCTGGAGAGAATTCACAGCTTTTCTCATGTCTCCCTGAGATACATAAATAAGAGCCTCATATCCGTCTTCAGTAATGGATAAACCCTGATCTTTAGCTATGTACTCAAGGCGGCTCCTGACAGCCTCTTCAGAAAGGCGCCTGAACCTGAAAACTGCACAGCGGGACTGGATAGGCTCTATAATTCTGGAAGAATAATTGCAAGACAGAATAAACCGGCAGTTATTGCTGAAGCGCTCCATTGTCCGCCTGAGTGCAGATTGGGCATCTGGGGTCAGTGCATCGGCTTCATCCAGAAAGATAATTTTGAACCCAGCTCCTCCTATAGGGGCAGTTTTTGCAAAATTTTTAATTTTCGTCCGGACAACATCAATACCTCTTTCATCTGATGCATTGAGTTCGGTAAAGTTCTCACGCCAGAGCTCTTCCCCGAAGATTTCTCTTGCAATCGATACTGCAGAGGCTGTTTTTCCGACCCCAGGCGGTCCTGAAAACAGGAGATGGGGAAGATTTCTCGTTGCAACGTAGGATTTCAGGCGTTCAATTGTTTCTTCCTGCCCTACCACCTGGTCCAGCCTGACAGGCCTGTATTTTTCGATCCAGATCTCTTCTTTAATCGTAGAGTCCTCCATCAATGCTTGCACCATATTTAGAGAAGATAATATTTAAACTTTTGAATGTTCTCAGTTGTTATTTTAACTGCATCGTAAAAGTACAGTTATACGCTAGTTATACGCTACAGCCAGGATACAACTAATATATAAATGTATAGAAAAATAGAGAATAAAAGCGTAACAGGAGAAGAAAAAAGCATCTTTAAAGTTGAAAAGTAAAGAGAAACAGTACTGTTTTCATTTGCTTTTACTTTCCCAATAGGATATGTTTAATTTTTCATTTGCTAGCGTTGAATGGTTTTACTATCTGTTTTACCATCGCTTTAGTAATTCTTCACTCAACTCTATATGCTTTTTCTATACTACATAGTCTCATAAAGTTATAACCAATCCTTCAGAATTTAAAAAGGCTCTATAAGAATGTGTTTGAAAAGGTTATTGAGCTGTACTTTTTGGGAATTAGTATATTTCAATGCCGATCAAGAATATAGCAGTTGTCTTACATAATATAGAGATTGAGGTCAAGTTTTATTCAACTTGCCTGAGGAGTCGAGAATGGAAGAACAAGCTGAAAAATCGAAAATGGAAAAACTAACTGAAGAACTCAAAGAAATGGCTTTGACCCTTGGAGCTTTTAAAGTGGGCATCGCTACAACCGAAACCCTTGCAGGCGGTCCTCCTTCCGCGGATCTGACATATGTGCTGCCAGGAGCAAAATCGGCAGTCGTTTTTGCTCTTGCTTTTGACCAGAACCTCATAGAGCCCTACTTTAGAAAAAAGGATCACAAATCCTTAGACACAAATAAGGTGCGGACAACCACCCTTGCTAACGGGATAGCCCTTGAAATGGCAGGATTCTTGCAGCAGTATGGTTACAAAGCTTCTCCCCAGCTTGCGAATTTCGTTTACCGTCAGGATTCGGAAAACTGGCTGCTGGATATGCACCCCCCTATTTCCCACAGGTATCTAGCAGTTCGCTCCGGGATAGGACACTTCGGGTACTCAGGGAACATAATCACAAAGGAATACGGATCAGCAATTGTCCTGGCATCTGTAGTTACGGACGCGGAGCTTATCCCGACAGAGCCACTGCCAGAAGAAGAGAATTATTGTGATGAATGCAAGATCTGCCTTGCAGTCTGTTCCTCTGGATATGTTGACCCTCTTGAAAAGGTAACAGTAAATCTTGGAGGAAAGGAGTTTACTTACGGAAAAAGGAGAAGCAACAGTCGATGTTTCCTTGTCTGCGGAGGGCTTACAGGTCTGAATTCCTCGGGAAAATGGTCAACCTGGTCTCCGGCTCGCTTTGAGATTCCAAAAAAGGATGAAGATTTTATCGCTGCGTTGCCCGGTGCAATAGAGACATACCTCAAACGACCGAAAATCAAAGGCGGATTTTTCATATGCCTGATCCCAGGAAACAGAATGGAATATACCTGTTCAAACTGTCATTTTGTCTGCCATCCTGACAAAGAAGTCCGGAAAGCACGATACAGGATGCTCACAGAAAGCGGCGTGATCATACAGGAGCCCGATGGAACCCGCAGAGCCGTGTCTCCGGAGGAAGCAAAGGAGTATCTCAAAGCAATGCCTCCAGAAAGGAGAGAGCTTTACGAATCCGTTCCAGAGGAGTAACTGATCCAGAGCAGAGGAAGAAAATATAACACCGAAAGTTTAATCCATGTACACTGTGTGCAGGGTTTCATAAATTGGTCCTTCAGGTGTAAGTGTGCTTTTCTTCAGAACCACTTTATTTACCCACATGGTACCAATTTCAATATCCTCTAACTCCTTCACAGTATTTATAAAGGCGGTTTTCTTATCTTTCTTGAGGAATTTTATCCTGGCAAGGGTAGCATGTGCAGTAAATTCCCTGTCGTCTTTTTCGAACTTGAAAGGCTCCAGTAAACTCTCAACATTCTCATGTAACGCCCTGAAATTTCCAGTTGCACCCAGCCATAGCACTCTAGGATTCGAAAGTTTGGGGAAAACTCCAAGCCTCCCGATTTTTGCCTCAAAAGGTTCACACGTAATGGAATCGAGAGCTGCGGAAAGCAACGGAATCTTTGATTCATCCACATCTCCAAGGAATTTCAAAGTTATGTGAACGAGTTCAGGATTAACAAACTTTAGATCAAAACCGGAAAATCTATCCTGAAGCTCTCGGATCTTCTCTGTAAATCCGGGATCTAATTCTACTGCTATAAATGTCCTGATCAAAACATTCACCAATCTTAATTGAAAAACGAACCAGAAAAATCTTCCTGTTACTCTTTTCTACCCGCCTATTAACTATCTTCTGGAAAAATTGACTTCAGATTCCTATTGAGGGGATTGTAAACCTTCCTGAAGATTTTTGAGAAAAAAGAATGAAAATGTTTGAAAAAGAAGAGGTTAGAGGGGAAATGCAAGAAAGCCGGAAAGAAAAAAGAGGAAAAATAAATAGATTACAGGGCAATTATAATATATAAGAGATAAGTGCAGATTTGTAAATAAGCTTAAGTATTTATAAAGTTGGCTTCAATGTTAACCTTATGTAGGCAGTTATAACCTAAAGAAAAACGGTAAATTAAAAAAATATAACCCTAAATTTAACAAAAAACATTAATTCAAAAAAAGTAATTTTAACTTTATAAAAAATAGAACCCAAATCGGTTGCTGCAAAAAGAAAAAGCGGTGGATCATATGGATAGAGCACGTATAATTGCAGAAACGGCAGTCCGAATTTCCAAAGAACTTGATGCTGCCGCAATTATGGTTTCCGGGGATCTGAGTTTTGAAGGGATTGATACGGGGGGAATTCCGGTCTATTATATCTCCATGCGCCCGAAGAGCATAATAGACCATCTGGTCTCAACCGGAAAAGATGGAAAAACTCCCTTAAAGGAGCTTGGTGATCAGATAAATCGGGAAGCTTCGGGGAACTCAGAAAACCTTCAGCAGGCTGCCGCCATAGAATACGTGCTCGGGAATCAGGAAAGTGGGATTATTGTAGGCGTGGTTGAAACTCGTGGTTCCAGTTCGATTATTGTACATAGCCTCGATGAGAACCCCCTTATAAAAGCCATGAAGGAATGCCATGAAAGGATAAAATCTGAAGTGATGAGTGCAATCCTGAAAATCTCATTTGATATTATCATGACAGGCAGGGAAGGCAAGAAAATGGGTGCTGCCTTCATTATAGGTGATTCTGAAGAGGTTATGAAGCGCTCTCACCAGTTAATACTGAATCCGTATGCAGGCCACGATGAAGCCTACCGGAATGTCCTTGACAAAAGAAACTGGGAATCCATAAAGGAATTTGCCCAGCTGGATGGAGTTTTTGTGGTAGATGAAAATGGTATTATCCATGCAGCAGGCCGTTATCTTGACGTTGATGGGAAAAATATAGACATTGAAAAAGGACTGGGAGGCAGGCATGTATCGGCAGCCGCTATCAGCAGGGATACGGTTGCGATTGCAGTTACAATATCCGAGTCAGGTGGAGTTCTCCGAGTGTATAAAGATGCAAAAGAAATAATTTGTATGGAGTGCATGAAGCCTGCGGTGAGGTACATTTAATCCATAGAATCAAAAACTTTTTTCTCAGGATTGAAAGCTCTTGATTACACATTGGAAGTGTAGAGTTGCAGATTTTCAAGAGCAGATACTTCGAAGGGATATGAAGGAATAAGGGCAGTACATACACTCATAAACAAAGAGAAATATATCCCTGAATATGCGAGGAGATAAAAAGAACGGGGTAACTCCATGAGAAGACAACTTTTTTACATTCCTTTTAGCATTACATTCCTCCTGTTTTTAATCATCTTTGTTACTTTTGGGCTTAGTTTTCTCTTTTTTGGAGTTATTATTTCAGCTTTTGTGAAAATAGGCTTCTCTATAGGACACGCATTTCTTATCCTGCTCCTGTCCCTTCTTGGAAGCGGCATCAATATTCCTCTGACAACCTTCAGGTCCGATACTCCTGTAGTCAGAGACACTTATATTCGCGTGTTTGGCGTAACTTACAGGGTTCCAGTCTGGCATGTGACAAGAAACGAGACGACAATTGCTGTCAATGTAGGAGGAGCAGTTATTCCTATCCTGATTTCAGCTAACCTCATAATGAGATTCCCTTCTTCTCTTCTGCTTGCAGCAGCCGGTGTCCTGATAGTTTCAATCATAACCTATTCCGTAGCAAGGCCTATTCGCGGGATAGGTATCGCAACACCTGCGCTGGTACCACCCCTTGCAGCCGCCCTTGCTGCGATTTTGCTGACGTCTGCAGTTCCGATTTCTGATTGCCCGGTTGACCAGTGCCGCGTGGTCACAGCCTATGCAGGAGGAGTACTTGGAACGCTCATAGGTGCTGATCTACTTAATCTTGGAAAAATTAAGAATCTGGGCGCTCCAGTTGCAAGCATTGGAGGGGCAGGAACTTTTGATGGAATCTTTTTAAGCGGATTCATTGCCCTACTTCTGATATAAAAGACTAAAGCCGGAGCTGCAAAAAAGAATAAAATTGATAAGACATCTTTAACCCTCCAGTTCCGGTTAAGTCAGAATCAGCCACTCACCTTGAAACGAAGCAGGGCTGCGATTCCTCCCAATTTCTGGAGTTTTTCTCCGGGCTCAAAGGCTGTACTGAAAACAACGACTTTCCCCTGGGCTTGTTCGACTTCCATAAGGAGTTTGTCGATATCCCCCCCTTTTTCTCGTCCCTCCCGTAAGGTTTCGTCAGCAATAAGCAGGGTTTCCACAGCCCCGTAATTAAGGGCATTCTTAACATCGGCAAGACCGTAGGCAGCTTTGCCGTCCATTGAGATTTCACGGATAAGGTCTTCCATCAGTGCAGATTCACGGGCTATACGGGATTCCTGCATAATGCGGTCCACTGCACCTCTGCGAAGAACTTCCTGAAAACCGGACATTCCTATCATGGAAGTATCTTCGATCAGAGCTTTTGAAGCCATAGCCGGCTCTACTTCCTTAAAATATTGAACAAAATCTTCTTTGGTAAATCCAGGGCCAGCGACGACTATAGATGCTTCCTCAGGAACAGCATGCCTGAGCTGTTCTACAATTTCCCTGAAGAATTCGTTCCTCAAACCGGATTCTCGCTTGCCTGAGGACTGCCTGATATGAGAATAAAGCTCTATTCCATAGTGGTGCACAAAGCCAATATCTGCATCGCCCTCTTCTATGGCGACAATGACGACTTTCGGACGCTTTGAAGCTTCTTCAGCATCCTGGATTCTCTGGAGCTGATCGTTTTTCCAGTGCTCTTTGATTATAGAAAGATTGGTTCCAATCTCGATATTCAGAGTATGATAGGAGCCTGCATCCATCCCATGCTCTATAATTCCGTGCACCCTCAGCCGATTTGCAAACTTATGAAACTCGACCTCCTCAACCCTGACTCCGAGTCTTACCTTTACTTTCTCAACCTTTTCAGGGCGAATCTTATCACTTGCTGTGTCGGCTTTCCGTTTGGTAACCGCAAAGACCAGGTCCCCTTTTTCGATTATGTATTTTAGATGCCAGAGATCATCGAGGGTTTCGGCTGTTACTGCAATTTCCCCTTCCCTTCCTCGGAGGGAGCGGTTTGTAACTCTCATGCCTTTTTCACTCCATGAATTTCAATCTCCTCTTTAATTTCCTCTCCGCTGTCCTCAGGCTCGTGCTCTATTTCGAGGGTTTTGTATTCTTCTCCGGACTCAACTCCCTCTCCCGTCCTTCAGGTTTCTGGCTCTTTAAGTCTGATTCTCCGGGCGGGATCATCATGGCTATCTGGTCAGGAGAAGCTATCTGCTTCACGAAGCGGGGATCATTGAGTTCATTCACATAAATCCTGTAGATTTTTTTTGAAATATCGTTCTGATTAAAACTCCCAGGGATTATTTCGAGGATATAATCCCCATGCTTCCGGACAGCAGATGCAGGCCCGCCTATTACTCTGGTCTCGCCTTCTTTGAGTTCAAGACCAATTGCAACGCCCAGAGGAACGTCCTTAAAGTAATTACGTTCCCCGCGGATAACAAAAGCCCCTTTTCTAAGATATTCTCCGGATTCCGGGGTCTTTGTAACCTGTTCGGCTTTGACTAAGTAGCAATCGCCGCTGAAATGTCCGGCTTTCCACAGGCTGGAGTAGGAAACAGCAAACTGTGCCGCTTCCCGCAGGGTAGATTCGGGAACTTCTTTTCCGCCTGTCTTAATAATGGTAAGGGGAGCACCAGGTGCCTGGGTATGGAATACAAGATCTCTCTTTTCCAAGTATTTTTTGAAAATTTCCTCATTGGTATCGGCATCCCTGCCCCCTACAACAAGGAAGCCGTCCGAGGACACGAACCATCTGAACCTGTCATACCAGTGCTTTTTCCGCGATGCCTGAAGTTTCCTTCCTGCCTTTGCGGCTTTTGCCACGGCTTTTTTCTCCATAGCCTTCTTGGTATCCTCGATAGCTTTGAGAACGCCTTCTTTTTTCTTGTTAAACTTTTTGACTTTTTCATAGTATTCCTGAGCGTTCTGTGGAACTGTCTTCCGAATATCAAGATTAACACTCTTCCCATCGAGGTCCACTGTTATAGTCCCGATTCTGGGGTCGATATTTGTAATCTTTTGTGCAGCAGGAACGGTCTTCTTAGCCTGTTTAAGGATGGATCGTATCTCATCCCAGGAATAGCCCTTTGCCCTTGCACCGTTAAGCACGGAAAAAAGCTCTTCGATAAGCTGGTAATTCGCGTAGATTGTCTCGGCAAGGATGTTATTCTTCTCGATCTCTTTTTCAAACTTTTTAAGGCTTTCCTCCTGCTGGAGAAGCCGTATCTCATAAACACCAAGAGTTTTCTCTTTTTTCTGAGCCTCTTTTACCTCTTCAACCTGTTCAAGTGCTTTTTTTCCAAAGAATTCATCAAGCGCAGTGTTAAAAGAATCGAAATATTCTTTTTCATACCCGGAATAGTGAATAAGGTCAAAGGGAAGCACATCAAAAGTTTCCAGCTTTCCGTTAATTTCCTTTTTCACATGCTGGGGTCTGAGTTCAGGAATCCCGGCTCCAACTCCTGATTCAGTCTTTGCTCTGAGAAGCGGGGAAAAGAGCTCATGCATTGCATTGCAGAGCCGCGAGGCATCCTCTTCAGTTGCTTCCTTCGAAGGCTTTGATTTGTCAATTCCTGCCCTTGCACACACTTCTTCTGCCAGAACCCCTCCTAGATTGAACTTTGTGGCAATCGTGCGGACAATATCTGCTGTAGACCTGGAAAAAGCCTCCATGAGGTCTGAAACCCTGGCTTCCAGCGGGTTCAGCTGAGCCTCTGGCAGTTCATAAATTTCTCCGCTCCTAAGCCGCCTATCCTTAAGTGTTACAGGATTCATAGGCAGGATAATCCTGTTTTCCGAATCGACAATAAGCACGTTCCCCCGGGCGAAAAGCTCCACAATAAGGGTACTCCTTATTCCTCCTCTCTCGATCCCGATCTTTACTATCCTGTCAAAATCGTGCTGCTCGATAGATACTATCCTGCCTCCCATAATGTATTTTCTGAGCAGCATCGGAAAAGCCTGTGGAAGTTTAGGGCTTGGCCTGATATACTTACTTAGATGAATTCGCTTTCCTGCTTCAACAACCAGGTTGTCCCTGCCCTTGTGAAAAACATAAAGATTGATGCGGATCTCCTCATTAGTGGGCTGGTAAATCTTCCCGATCTTCGCATCAATAATGGATTTTGGACCCGCTGACAGTTCGGCAACAACTGCAGCAACATCCGCGCTTGACATATCCTGTTTCATGAAGTGGATATAATAGAGGCTTTTCGTATAAGTGTTTGTGGCAGAGATGTCTTTGCCTTTCCAAAGATCCTACTTTCATTTTTAACCCGGGAAGGGTGTAAATCGATTTTCTCAAAATCTAATTAACTGCCAGCAGGTCAATAACTACTAAACCCCCGCCATTCACTTTTTCGCTTTCTCTACCTGCCGAATCAACAGCCCAAACGCGCCAGCGGTAGACTCCATAGTAATAATCTGTATAACTGGTCGTAGTTACATAAGTTGTACTCCCTCTCCATGAACCATCATAATTATTGAATAACGGAGCAGAAACATTGAGTAGAAATATATTAAGAATTTTGGAAAGCAATTTAAAAAAGCTTTATAATTCCCTCAAAACTCGAAACCCAAGATTGGCGAAACGACTCTCTGGTTCGCGCTTGAAGCGACCAGCGGAACGGCAAAATTCTTTATTGCAGAGCCAGCTACACCCGCGAGAAACACGATTGGAACTATTACCTCCCTCCCATGCAGTACCATCCGACGGAGCCCCGTTATAATTATCATGCCATTTATCCTGCACCCATTCCCAGACATTCCCGTGCATGTCGTAAAGTCCCCAGGGGTTTGGTTTCTTTAGACCGACTGCATGAGTTTTACTACCTGAGTTCTCAATATGCCAGGCGTATTCATCAAGTTTTGACTCATCCTCGCCAAAGAAGCATCTTGTCTGTGTGCCAGCCCGGCAGGCATACTCCCACTCGGCTTCTGAAGGTAAGCGGTACTTATCAGTTCCTTCTATTTCATTTAGCTTCATGATAAATTGCTGAGCATCTGCCCAGGAAACCATCTCAACCGGGCGGTCATCGCCCTTGAAGTGCGAAGGATTGTTTTTCATTATTGTTTTCCACTGCTTTTGTGTGACAACCGACCTGCCCAGATAGAAAGGGTTATGAATTGTTACTTTATGGACCGGAGATTCGGAATCTGACCTCTCTTTCTCTTCAGAGGGTGAGCCCATCTCGAATTCCCCGGCTGGGATCAGTACAAATTGCATGCCTGTAGAAGGACTGACAAAGATTTCAGTACTACTAGGATTATCATTTTGTGCGAAGAGAGGTGACTCTTCGGTTTCTTCAGGTTCCTCTTTTTTCAGATAACTTCTAACTGCACTAATGTAACCCATAATACCGGATTTGCTTCCCAAAAGACCCACATCCCAAATTTTTCATTAGTTAATCAGCTATTATTTGTTAGATTTTACTTTAACTGGTTACAGGCTTCTATTTCCAGCTTTCAACTTCAACCTTTGCTGCCATGTCTATTTTAACTTTTTATTTATCATATTCTATAATTTTGCGATATCTATTATTGTTCCTGTCATTAAAATTAAACTTTCCTGCCACTAAATGCTGTATTAAAAAGCGTTATACTCTCGATTTCTGTATTAAAAAAACGTTATACTCCAATTCTAAGGAGAAAAACAATAAAAAAACTTTCATAAACTAGGATTAACTGTTAAACTATTTTAAAAAAACTAATGTAACCAAAAGTAAAATATGAGATTGATTTATCTTAGGAGAACCCAACCAAAATCCTAAAACAAAAACTTAATCAAAACCCTGATCAAAATCCTTAAACAATCCCCAATATAATCCCTGTATTAGATCCCTGGTTAAAACCCCGAGATAAAATTCCTATCAAAATCCCTGAGTTAGACCCTGATCAGAACTCCTAAGCCATATACCTGATCAAAAACACCTAACCAAGATCCAAAAACCCAGAAGCTATGAAACCATGGACAGTCGAACCGCCCGCTTTTTGAGAACCCGCTTCCAGAATTATTACAAAAATGCCGAAATAGGTCTCCCAGACCACCTGCCTAACAGAGAATGGGCTTTCATCTTCTATGATGATATGCCTGGAAAGATGCACAGGCATAAGGCATTCGGCTCGCCTGGCGAAACTCTTGACTATCTTTACGGCATGGCTCCTGCGCATGTTTACTATTCAACTGCGTATTACGAATATCCTGATGCCAGAAAGATGAATGAGAAGAACTGGCTCGGGGCAGAATTGATTTTTGACCTTGATGCTGACCACCTACCAAATGCCTCGAAAAACTATGTGGATATGCTTGAACTTGTGAAAAAGGAAACTTTCAAGCTCATGGATTTTCTTCTTGACGATTTCGGATTTTCGGAGCGGGAAATTGAACTGGTGTTTTCCGGTGGGAGAGGATATCATCTTCACGTGAAGCATCCAAAAGTAATCACTTTAAATAGTTCATCACGTAGAGAGATAATTAATTACATAAGTGGTAAAGATTTAAAAGAAAATTACGACTACTTAATTACAGAAGAAAAATTATTTGGGGACTTTGGAACTGGGTCTAAAACATATAAAGGAAAAAAGCAGGGAGTGACAATAAAAGTAATTAATGGATATGATTGTGGATGGGGGAAAAGAATTGCTGAGTACATAGTCGACTATTTAAAAAAGGAAGTTAGCAAAGAAAGTAAAAAAGAGATGTTTAAAGATCTGCGCGAAAACTTAAAAAACGAAATACTAATAGGTCAAGAGACTATAAACAAATTAATAAAGATAGGAACGGATGAAAAAGCTCTTAATAGCATATTGAGCCGGGGTCGAGTTGATTTTGGATTCCTTAGAAATTCAGGAAAAATCTTTGAATATTTGGTAAGACAATCGGTTCAAAAGTATGCCGTAGATTTTGGAGCCAGTATAGATGAGCCTGTGACTGCTGATATTAAACGGCTGATACGGGTGCCGGGTTCACTGCACGGCGGGTCAGGGATGCTGGTTAAGAAACTTACTTTATCCGAATTAGAGAAATTTGATCCGCTTAATGATGCTGTTATTTTTGGAGAAAGACCGGTAAAAGTAACGGTTTCAAAGCCTTTTTCGGTGCAGTTAAAGGGTAGGGATTTAAGAGTAGAGGAAGGCAAACAGGAAGTTCCTGAATATGCGGCAATTTATTTAATTTGCAGAGGTGTTGCGGAGTATGGATTTAGAAGAGATCAGCCAAGCCATACCTAAAGGAGAAAAACAGAGATTAAAGAGAATTCCGGCTGATTTTTATCTGCAAGCTGAGAAATACATCCGAGAGCTTGAAGGAGAGATAAAAAGAATAGAGAATTCTCGTTCTCCGGAATCCAAGATGCTTCGTGATGAGTATGAGGGAGCTCTTTCTGCCCTTGAGACTATCTTTATGAAGCGGATAGGAAAAGTTACTGAAATGGCAACAATCCAGTACTTTGCGGATAAGCCTATTTCAAAGGATATAGAAAAGATGCTTCCTGCGGAAAAAAGACTTTACGACCTTGTACTCAAGGGGATCGAAGCCGCAAAAACCGAACTATTAGGTCCTATTCTGTACCCAGATTCCGACAATGTCGCAGTCTGGCCCGAAATCCGAGTGGAAAAGCAGATCTCTGCCGGCTTCAGTGGGAAAACGGAGGCACAAATGGGGACTCCTGCTATCGTAACCGCAGGAGGAATCAGAGCAGAGCCGGACAAAAACAATATAAATGAAGAATACGTTGTTGTGCGAATACTGAAGGATCTGCCTACCTTCACAGGTGCAGACGGTCGAAACTACACGGTTAGTGCCGAAGAAGTCGTTGTTTTGCCGCAGCTCAATGCTACTGGGCTGATAAAGCGAAACGCAGCCAAACTGATTGCCGCACAGGAAAGTTCCGGAAAAGATTCATTCCCTGGAAAGAATTAATTTCCTGAGATTTACAGCTTATATTAAGCCTGGAAAAAATGGACGGCAGCCAGTTTTAAAGCGCTGAAGGCTTTCACTTGAAGCAGGAAAACCAGACAATAGTATGAGTATTTATATGTGTAGCTATATTTGTGTAGCATCTGTGTAGCTTGACCCTATGGCATGCACAACAGGATTATATTATTCCCATTGGGATAAATCAAATTAAATGATCAGATTTGCATTTCCCCTTCGGGATGAATAAACCAATAACAGATTAAAAAATCTTAAAAATTTCAAGTTCATCAAATCAAAGGCTTCCCAAATAAGATCTTCCCAGGATCAAAACGCCATATGCAAACGCCGTGCGTATATGTAAATTCAATTAGATATATTGTCTTCCCGCAAAAGCCGGAGAAGGAAAGCTTCAGTACCAATAATCATTAAAAGGTGTAAAGAATGAAGATTCCAAAGAGAGTGAGAACTTACTGCCCGTCCTGTAAGACCCATCAGGAAATTGTTATTGAAAGAGTCAAGAAGGGACAGCAATCATCCATGACCCATATTGCAAGACAGAAGAGAAGACAGGAAGGTATAGGCAACAGTGGTAAATTCTCCAAGGTGCCTGGTGGCGATAAGCCCACAAAACGGATCTGGTTAAGGTACCGCTGCACAGTATGTAAAAAAGCCTTTCAGCCACCTGCTTTCAGGGCAAAGAGATTCGAGTTTAAGGAGTAAGATAAAATGGTGGTAGATTATATCCAGAGACCAAAGAGCAGGTTCCTGCGTGTAAAATGCAACGATTGTGAAAACGAACAGGTCATATTTGGAAGTGCTAGCCGTAAAATCACCTGCATTGTCTGTGGAAGAACCCTTGCTGAACCCACCGGTGGCAAATCGACCATTACCACTCATATTCTAGAAGTGCTTGAATAAGCGGAAAGCTAAAAGCACTTTATCGGACTAGAATAATGAATAAAATAAAAAATAAGAGAAGTGGTACGAATGGGAAACGATAACTGGCCCGAAGTCGGAGAATTCGTTGTCTGTACTGTGAAGAATGTGACGGATTTCGGAGCCTATGTCGAGCTTGAGGAGTACGGAGGAAAGGAAGGTTTCATCCATATCTCCGAAATTAAAGCAGGCTGGGTCAAGTACGTCAGGGACTACGTAAGGGAAGGGCAGAAGATTGTCTGCAAAGTTCTTAACGTAGACCCTTCCCGCGGCCACATAGACCTTTCATTGAAAGATGTTAACGAGCACCAGCGGCGCGCTAAGATCCAGGAATGGAAAAATGAGCAAAAAGCCGCTAAATGGCTCCAGTTCGTGGCTGAAGAAACGAAAACCGATGAGAATAGCTTGAAAGCTCTGCACGAAAAACTCGTGGAGGAGTTTGGAAGTGCATACTCGGCCTTTGAAGAAGCTGCTATTGAAGGAGAGAAAGCTTTCAAAGGAATAAAAATCAATAAGAAACATTTAAAGAGCATAATCAAAATAGCAGGGGAAAATATCAAACTGCCTTTTGTCGACATCGCAGGCTATGTGGATCTGACCTGTAACCTTCCAAACGGCATAGAAGTCATAAGGCAGGCTCTCAATGCTGCAAATTCTATCAGCGACGTTGATGGAAAAGATGTCAGGCTCGAAATAAGTTACATAGGGGCTCCGAGATATCGGATAAAAGTAATTGCCCCAGATTACAAGAAAGCTGAATCAGTCCTTAAAAAATCTGCCCAGACAGCAGTGGATACCATTTCCAAGCTTGGCGGGCATGGGACTTTCAAGCGGCACATCGAATCAGCAAAGGCGTGATATCTTTTGGGACAAAAGATCCGCAAATGCAAAAATTGCGGCAGGTACACTTTAAGGGAAATTTGCCCGATTTGTGGGGGAATAACTTTCCCCGCACGTCCAGCTCGCTTTTCTCCTCAGGACCCTTATGGTAAGTACCGCAGAATGGCAAAGAAAGGATAAGGAATTGTTATGCAGCGAAGTACACTTGTCCGCCTGAAAGAAAATCTTGAGCTCAAAAACCCTATACTTGTAGTTGGACTTCCAGGAGTAGGACTCGTAGGCAAATTAGTGGCAGAGCATCTTGTAGACGAACTTGGGGCTGAAAAAATTATGGAAGTTTATTCTCCGCATTTTCCACCTCAGGTTTTGGTCAATAAAGATTGTACGGTCCGTCCGGTAAGCAACGCTATATACCTCGGAAAAGCGAAAGAGAATGATGTGCTTTTCCTTGTAGGAGACCATCAGAGCACAACCACACAGGGGCATTATGAGCTCTGTTCTCTCTACCTTGACATCGCAGAAGAACTTGGAGTGCTAAGGATTTATACGCTCGGAGGATATCCGACAGGCAAACTGACCTATGAGGAAACCGTCCTTGGGGTCGCTAACAATACAGACTTGATTGAAGAAATCAAAGCATATGGGGTAGAATTCAGGGAATCGGAACCCAGCGGAGGAATAGTCGGAGCCTCAGGCTTGCTTGTAGCTTTCAGCAAGATGCGAGGTATTGACGCTGCCTGCCTCATGGGCATGACTCCAGGATATTTGATGGATCCTAAAAGCGCTCAATCCCTTCTGAAAGTAATCTGCAAATTGTTCGATATCGAGGTAAATACTGAATCCCTTGAGAAGAAAGCTGAGGAAATGGAAAGCATCCTTGAAAAGCTGAAGGAAAAAGAAGAGCAGCAAATCCAGGAAATCAAACCATCCGAAGAAGACCTGCGTTATATAGGGTAAAAACGCATTTGACAAAACTAGCCCCATAATCAGGGCTTCCGGAAAAGGTAAGTAAATGAAAATCAATACAGACCTCCATCTCCATTCAAAGTACTCCATGGCAACTTCCGGGAAAATGGACTTGCCGACAATTGCCAGGGAGGCTTCAAAAAAAGGAATAGAATTGATCGGTACTGCCGATTGCACTCATCCGAAGTGGCTCGAAGAAATCAAAAAGGTTGCCGTTTCGGATGAAGAAATCCATATCGATGAGATTTATTTTATTCCTACCACGGAGATAGAAGACAGTAATCGCGTACACCATCTTCTCATTTTACCTTCAATCTCGAAAGCTGAAGAGCTGGCTGAACGCATTGCTCCTTATGGTAACATTGAAGCTGATGGACGCCCGAATATTGGGCTGGACGGCAGTGAGATTGCCGAAATTGCAAAAGACATAGGAGCACTTATCGGTCCCTGTCACGCTTTTACACCCTGGACTGCACTTTACGGCTACCATGATAGCCTGAAAAGCTGCTACGGGGATATGACGGATTATATCTCTTTTCTGGAACTCGGCCTGAGTGCGGACAGCGATTATGCCGATAGGATAGAGGAACTGCACCGCCTGACCTTTCTTTCAAATTCCGATGCACACTCTCCTTCGACCAATAAACTGGCAAGAGAATTCACGCAATTTGATGTGCCTGAAATTACTTTTGACGGCTTGAAAAAAGCCATTCTCAGGAAAGAGGGGTATAAAGCCACCCTGAATGTTGGGTTCTTTCCCGAGGAGGGAAAATACAACAGGTCAGCCTGCATCAAATGTTTTACCCAGTACGCACTTCCCGAAGCCGTTGAGAATAAATGGCGCTGCCCAATTTGCGGAGGCGTCATAAAGAAAGGGGTTTTCGACCGAATAAATGAACTTGCAGACTTTAAAGAGCCGAAGCACCCCGATCACCGTCCCCCTTACCTTCATCTCATTCCTCTTGCCGAAATTATCCAGATGGCGCTCGGGCATGCAAGCGTCCAGACAAAAGGCGTACAGACTGCCTGGAATAAGCTTATAGAACGCTTTGGAAATGAAGTCAATGCCCTTATCTACTCCAAACCGGACGAACTGAAAATCGTAGGAAATGATAAGATAGTAAACGCGATTCTCGCCTTCAGGGAAGGTAATGTGATAATTCATCCCGGCGGTGGAGGTCAGTACGGCTGGCTTGAGCTGCCTGAAAATCTCAAAGAGGAAAAAACCCACAATGGACAGCTTTCACTTGCAGACCTTGAGAAGCTTAATCCCAAAAGCGAAAGCAAGACCGCAAAGAAGATGGGGAAAAAGCCCAGGAAAGAAACTGCCGAAACCGGAAAAGAACCTGAAGGCTCAGGCCAGAGTTCACTTTTCGATTTTTAAGAGATCACTTTCAAAAATTTAAGTTACAGATTCTGCCGATGACAAAATATATATGAAAGAAAGTATATTCACTAACCCGGCATCTTAAAAACGATGCACTAAAAAACATCGGGCAACTCCCGAAAATTTTTCTTATCTTAAAACAAATGCCCAGGTAGTCTAGTGGTAAGGCGACGGTCTCGAAAACCGTTTCTCCCTCGGGAGAGCGCAGGTTCGAATCTTGCCCTGGGCGCTTATTTTCTAAACTAAAAAATTTATTAACTCAATTTTAAAAAAATCGAACTAATTCAGTTACTTTTCTTTTACAATACGCCTTTTCTCCTGCAATTCCACGATTACTCCGGATACTCAATTCCATAATTTAGAATGTCCCACGGAAAAAAATAGGCTTCTTGAATCGGTATCTGATGATGAGCCGATTTTTTGTAGGACTACAAAGTTTAGAAAATGAGATAATTAAAAACTGATATTGACAAACTTATTTCGTGTACTGTGTGCAAAAATGAGTTTCAAACATTCACAAACTCGTGAGCTTTTTATACTATAAAGATACAGAAGGATCGTTATGTTTGTTAAAACATAACGGTTTATCATAAAATAATCTTACGATTGAAAGAAAACGATATGAAGAAAAATAAAAAAAGTGATTTACATTTATAAAGGTTCATCGTCATCTATTCTGAGGTCAACCGTAAGCATTTAGTTATAAAATATTTTGTATGGGTTAAGTTATGAGAAAAAAACTTGTAGTTCTGTTAGTGTTATTAGGGGTATTCCTTGCAATAGGATGTACTGATAATGGAAGCGAAACTGCAAACGAAGACGACGCAGATACTCCGACTTCTAAGCAGGAGTCTGAAATTATAGTTTCTGCAGCTGCCAGCCTTACCGAAGCTTTTTCAGATATGGAACCCCAGTTTGAAGCAGAAAATCCTGGAATAGATGTGAATTTCAACTTTGGAGCGTCAGGAAACCTGCGTAAGCAAATAGAAGGAGGAGCTCCAGTTGATGTTTTCGCTTCGGCTGACCAGAAAAACATGGATATACTTGCCGAGAAGGAATTAATAGAAAACACTACAAGGAAAGACTTCGGCCAGAATTCACTTGTGCTCATAGTTCCTGCAAGCAGTGCCCTAAATATAACTGGAATAGAAAGCCTGACTTCACCTGATGTGGAAAGGATTGCAATTGGAAATCCTGAAACTGTTCCTGTCGGAAACTATACACGTACCGCATTGACTGAAGCAGGAATCTGGAACCAGCTAGAAAACAAGTTTGTGCTTGCCGAAGATGTCAAAGCGGTTCTTACATACGTTGAAAGAGGGGAAGTAGACGCAGGTTTTGTGTATATGACCGATGCAAAGACTGCAGAACCTGGAACAATAGAAATCGTTACCAATGTGACTGTAAGTACCCCAATTAGCTATCCGATAGCCGTGGTTTCTGCCTCTGATAACAAAGAAGAGGCACAGGAGTTCGTTGATTTCGTAACCGGAGAAGAAGGGCAGAAAATACTGGAGAATTATGGGTTTACTCCCGTATCCGAATAAAAGTATAAGCTAAAAACATAAAAAAGTGATCTTCATGATGGACAAGATATGGTTTCCTATATCTCTCACGCTCTGGGTAGCAACCATATCGTCCATTCTCGTACTGTTCAGTGGCGTAACCATAGGGTATGTGCTTGCAAGGCATGATTTCCGGGGAAAAGGACTTGCGGAATTGCTCGTGAGCCTTCCTCTTGTGCTTCCCCCTACAGTAATCGGTTACATTCTTGTGATTCTGATAGGAAGAAATGGATTTCTAGGACAGATGATTTTCGATGTTCTGGGGAAGGGGATTATGTTTACCTGGCAGGCAGCAGTTATTGCAGCCTATACAGTTTCTCTTCCCCTTATGGTATATACTGCGAAAGCAGCCATCGAAGCAGTGGACAGAGAAATAGAGTATGCTGCCTATATTCTTGGAAAAAGTGAACTTGAGACTGCTCTGCAAATAACGCTCCCTCTCGCAAAAAAGGGAATACTGGCAGGGCTGATACTCAGTTTTGCCAGGGCTGTTGGAGAATTTGGTGCAACCCTCATGCTGGCAGGAAATATTCCGGGAAAAACGAACACAATGTCGATTTCAATATACAGCGCATTTCAGGCAGGCAATAACGAACTTGCCGAGGTGCTGGTTTTAATCCTGGTCTTTATATCACTGCTCACCATCGCCCTGACCGGCAGATTCGTAGGAAAACTAGAGGTATGAGCTTGGGCGTTAAAGTTGACCTTAAAAAACGATATAGTGAAGCTGAAATCTATAGAAAAAAAGGCATTAAGAAAGCTTTTATGCTGGATGTCAGCTTTGAGATGGGAAAAGAACTTGTTGTACTTTTTGGGCCTTCTGGATCAGGAAAAACAACATTATTTAAGTGCATCTCAGGAATCACGGAACCCGATAGTGGGAAAATAACTGTCGGAAATAAAGTTTACTACGACAAAGACCAGAAAATTAACCTGCCCATCCAGAAACGCAATCTTGGATATGTGTTTCAGAACTATACTCTCTTTCCCCACATGAGCGTTAGAAAAAACATAGAATGCGGGCTCAAAGGCTGGGAAAAAAAGGATAGAGAAGAGAGGGTTATGGAGATGCTGAGTCTTCTCCATATTGAGGAACTGGAAATGCGTTATCCCTCTCAACTCTCAGGCGGGCAGAAACAAAGAGTTGCTCTGGCAAGAGCTCTTGCTCCCAAACCTGAGATTTTACTTCTGGATGAACCCTTCTCCGCACTTGATATGGAAATAAGGACCAAGCTCGCTGAAAAAATAAAAGCCTTGCAAAAAAAGATTAAGATACCATTGTTATTTATTACTCATAACCTTGAGGAAGCCTTCCTTCTATCTGATAGGATTCTTATTCTGCATGGGGGAAAAATCCAGCAGTTTGGAACTCCGGAAGAGATCTTTTATCATCCAGAAAACAGGCATGTGGCAGAACTCATCGGGATGTCAAATATTTTTGATGAAGCTGAAGTGGAAAGATATGATAAAGAGTCAAAAAGTATAGTATTAAAAAGTGGGGATATGATGATTAGAGTCTCATCCGCAAACTTCAAACCCGGAGAAAAAGTCTCCTGGGGCATACATCCTGAGAACATAACTCTTCTTTTGCCTGATTTCGGTTCTGAAGATCAGAATGAAAACATTTATTCTGCACATATCACCAATATCCTCAATAAAGGACCAAGAAAGCGAATCAAACTTAAACTTCTTAGACAAAATAAAACGCTGACTGCGGAAGCACCTGCACAATTTGTTGATTCCGTGAAGCTGCATGAAGGCAGTTTATGCCTGGTTAAACTGGAGATGAGTAAAGTGGTTGCATTCCGCAGCGCATAACCCACAAATAGCATATCTACTGTGATAAAATATTTATATCCGCTTTTTTCAAACCATACCTCTTTCCCTAAAAACTTAATTTCCTGCCGATAGCTATTTAAAATAGAAAAGATATTTGAGATTCTTGTTAAGGGGCTGTGGCCTAGTCTGGTAAGGCGATGGGCTCCAGCGGATAAATGATGAACAACGGGTCTACCGAGTCTTTCCCGACGGGGCAGGACAATGAGGAGCCGTTGGAGCACTGATAGATGCTCACCAGAAACTGTACTAGCAGTTGTTCGGAGATACCCGTCGATCGTGAGTTCGAATCTCACCAGCCCCACCTTTTTTTAATTTAATTTTGCTCTGCTTTGCTACTCTTTTAACATTTTATCCCACGCTTACTTTTTAACTTCTTCATTCTATGGCTTTCTTTTACCCCGTCGTTTTTCTCTTAATATTTCCACTATGCACAAACTCTTTTAGTGTCTTAGTATCAGGTTCGGTAGATATACGAATCTAATTTTATAACACTTCGAAGTACGTAGAATTTTAAGAAGTAATACTTTCATGTAACTCCCCCAATGGTTAATAACTTGAAAATCCAATCTTCTTCTACCTGCTCAAACCTGTTCAATACAAGCGAGGTTCTCACTTTGAAGCGCGAAAAAGAAGAAGTAGCCGTCCTTGTCAGAGCCACCCCTGAGAAAAGCAAAAAGGATGGGGAAGGACATGCCGTAGGAGTGATAGGCATCAATAGACAGGGAGAACTGCTGAGGCTCTATCCTCTGGGGTTCAGGTATGGGGAAGGACTGGTTGATTTCAGGAAAAATGATCTGCTTGAGGTCACAGTTACAAAACCTGAGCACGACATAAGGTGGGAGAGCAAGAAAGTCCTTAGCCACACGAACCTCGAGAAGCCCCTTAAAGAGCGGGAAATTAAAGAGCTTGTCCTGCCGCTCGTAACGTCTATAGAAAAGCTGAATATTGAGGGAGCGAGCCTTGGAATAGTAAAGCCTGAAATCCTGAATATCGAGATAAATGTGAACAGCACCGAAGCCTATGACCGGCAGCAGTATTTCAATCTCATGGGAGATTTTCTGGAAAAAGGGGAGAAAACCGCCAGAATGCCGGTTGAGATCAGGTTTTTTTTCAGGTGTGAAGGAGAAGAGGCGTGCAGAGGACATAGAATAATCCTGCTCGACTGGGAATTCAATGAAACCGTCCGGAACATTATAAGGCAAGTACACGAGCCGGCTGCCGTTGAGAAGAAAATAAAAGAGCATTTCTCCGACCTCATGAAAGAAAGGGAACTCTACTTTATCATGGGGACACATTTCACGTATGGAACCTGGATAATAACAGGGCTTTTCTGCCCGGAAAAGAATGGAAAGATCCAGAGCATCCTATCCGGATATTAAGAGTGTGCTGAAAGAGAAGAATGGCTTAAAGCACTCTAAACAAAGTATTAAAACGATGTAAATAATATTCGAAAATGCAGGGGGAAAATAAGAAAAAAATTTAAAAGAAGAGACGGGTTTAAAAATAAAGGGATTTTAAAAAAAGGTTTAAAAGAAAAAGAAAATTTATCATAATTCGATCATGAATCGGATTATAAAAATTCTCATCCTTCAAGTTCTTTTTGTAAAAAAGCTTCCAGTCTGTCCATACCTTCTTTTATATTCTCAATGCTGTTAGCATAGGAGAAACGCAGGTAGCCTTCTGCCCCGTTTCCGAAATCGATTCCGGGGGTAACTGCAACGCCAGCTTCGTTGAGGATACGGCGGCTTAATGCAAGAGAATCGCTGCAGTACTTGCGGGCATCGGCAAGGACATAAAAAGCTCCCATAGGCTCTTTGCGGACTTCAAACCCCATTTCTATGAGTCTTTTCAGCATATACTGGCGGCGCGTATTGTAAGTCTGCACCATCTCAGCAATGTATTCCTGCGGACCCTTAAGGGCTGCAATTGCTGCCTCCTGGACAAAGGAGTTGGCGCAGATGAAAAAATTCTGGTGGATTTTCTGGATTGCACGGACACACTCAGGAGGACAGATAATATATCCGAGCCTCCAGCCGGTCATTGCATAGAGTTTGGAAAAGCCGTTCAGGACAAAAGCGTTTCTTGTGTATTCCAGAATTGTGTGGTCGTCTCCATCATAGATCAGACCCTGATAGATCTCGTCCGAAATAATAGGGATACCTTTCTCATCCGCAATCTCGGCAAGCCCCTTCAAGCTTTCTGGAGACATGACGTGCCCGCTAGGGTTTGAAGGGCTGTTTATCAGAATTGCCTTAGTGTTTGGGCTCAGACACTGCCTTACAGTTTCCGGCTCGAGGGCAAACCCATTTTTCTCGCTCGTATAGACAAAAACAGGGGTTCCACCAAGATATTTAACAAAATTCGGATAACAGGCATAATAAGGATTTGACATTATCACTTCATCCATCTTCTCAAGCAGAGCCATAAAAACCATCAGGAGAGCAGGGCTTGTGCCCGAAGTTATAATAACCTGATCCGGGCTCAGGTCAACTCCGAACTTCTGGTGATAGGACTCAACTATTGCCTCTCTGAGCGAAAGAAGTCCCTGGCTGTGAGTGTATTTTGTAGCTCCCCGGGAAATAGCAGCACAAGCAGCCTCACATATGTGCGGAGCCGTAGGAAAATCAGGCTCTCCGACCTCAAGGTGGATTATGTGTCTCCCCTCAGCTTCCAGAGCCTGGGCACTTTCCAGCACTTCCATAACATAGAAAGGAGGGATATCTTCAGATTTTTTTGATAGAATGCATTCTGAGTTTATCGAAAACATAAAAGACCTTCTGAAAATCAATTATTGTGAAAGTGGCTGAAGTAAATGCAAGTAAACCGCTGAAGCTATATGAAACTGCGTATGCTTTCAAGATTTAAATATTCTATGGAAAAAAACCGGATCAGAATTGAGAGAACAAAAAGAAAAAGGTTAATTTCTTAGGTAGCACAGTGAAAAAAAGTTAAATCCTATAAAAGCCGAGTGATAAATTAATTGCTTATGTGAAACCAATTTCATAAGGTAGCTTAACTTCTAGGCATGATTTTCTCAAGAACTTCTGTATCCGGACTATCCCAGCCCTGACTCTCAAGCATTTTTGTAAATTCCCGCTGAAAATCCTGGAACTTTTTGACATTTTCGGGGATAATATTAAGGAAGTCATAATCCCCATATGCCCCTGTAAAGAAAGAAGAAACGGTCTCCTCAAACTTCTCCTCGATTCTCTGCGGGTACCAGAACCCGTTCTGTGAAAGCAAAACAAGGTTAGGATCAGGAACAGGCATCCCGTCTGAGTAGGTATAAAGCCCTATGAAAATCTCTTCTCCAGATTTCGCAATAACCAGTTTTTTCTCAATCCCGGGTTTCTGGAGTTTAAGGAACCACTCACTCTTTAAAAGATCCGCAACTTCATTGAGAACTCCGTGGGCTCTGAGTATCTTCTCTGCAAATTGCTGGATTTCCAGGATAAAAGTTTTGCGTTGCTCCTCAGGCATATCGAGACAGGTTATACACTTCTCATCTTCTAAAATGCCAGCATACGGAACTCCCTCATCCTCTGGTTTCTTCGGTTCTTCAGGGTTTCCTTCAGCCTTTCTTTCGTATTTCTCTCCCAACCCCTGCTGCTGCATCTCATTCTCAGGATATTTTATCATTATTTCATACCCCCTATGTATATAGGTCGAAGTACTCATAAATATTTAGTTACTGCAAACCCGTGAACTTCTTCACAATCCTTTTCAAAAAAGAGCTGGACAGCAAATTTTTTAGAAAAAAGTACTGGTAAAAGGAGGTTCAGTGAAACAAAATTACCTGAAGCGTTCAGCTCTTCTTAAGAGATTTTGAGGGGAACGGTCCACCTCATCGCAGATAATCCTGTGAGGAATCGAGCTTGGAAGAATGGAGCAGGTCTGATTATCCGTGCTCCGAAGCCCCCAGGTTTCATCTGTCAGCAGGAAGTAGGAATTCTCAAGCCTGACACCTTTTGCTTCCAGTGAAGAGAGAACCAGCGGGTCGGACAGGTCTTTTCTTATTTCTTCTGCTACTTTTACCTGAGTGCCGGGACCTCCTTTTCTTATAAGATAAAGCCGGTCATCCGAAAGAATTTTGTCAATCGTACGGATAATCAGCCTGTAGCAGGTTTTTTTATTTGTAGATTTTTCTTCGACTTTCTCGAGATAAAGAATATTACGCCCATTTCGGGCAATATCGGATAGGATATCCTCTCTCCGAGAAAAAGACTCTACCTCACAGGTTGGAACATTCAGGAAAAAGATCGGAAATTTTTTAGACAAGCTGTCAGCGATTGCCTGATTTACCTTTTCGCGTGGAATATACTCAAAATTAATATTGAAACCGGGTAATTTCCTTTCAATTTCCTGCTTTTCCTTCTGGAAAATTTTTACGGCTTCAGTAGAATCATTATAAATGGTAACGTCCCGGTCGCCCTCAGAAAAAATTTGGGTCAGGGTTACAGCGAAGTTAAGGGCTGCAAGTTCACAGTCAAGATTATTTTTTGGAGCATTCGGGACCTTTGTTGTAGACTGGTGGATCTGCTTCCCGTCCCGGAGCACCGTACAGCCGATATAAGAGTCTTCCCCTTCATTAAAGGAAGAATCGCAGTAAACCTCAAACATGCTTGTTTTCACCTTCCCAATAGAAATATTCTTACGAACTGTGCCAGGATATACAGCCAAATATGTAAGCAGTAACACGACAAGGCTGCGGATTAGTTATGACTATTGATAAAGTACGATATTAGAAATATGTTACGTATAGAACAGAACAAAAGAAAAAGCAAAACAAAAGAAAGAGCAAAACGAAGCGTAAAGAGAAGAAGAATGGAAAAAATAAAAAAGAAAAGAGATGAAAGGAATCAAGCTTAGATAATAATTGCAGCGGTCTTTTCATCCTTTTCTTCGTCGAATTCAGTGACAAGGGCTTCGGTTGTGAGTACCATTCCTGCAATTGAGGCGGCGTTCTGAAGAGCGCTTCTGACTACTTTTGTGGGGTCGATGACACCTGCTTCGAAAAGATCTTCAAAGATGTCTTTCTTTGCATTGTACCCGTACAGTTCGTTTGATTCAGCTTTTATGGTTGCAACCACCTCAGCTCCTTCCCTTCCTGCATTTGCAGCGATCTGGCGTACCGGCTCTTCGATAGCCCTCTTGACTATATTTACACCTACCTCCCTGTCGTCATCGAATTTCAGGGAATCCAGAGTAGCAGCTGCACGGAACAGGCTTATTCCGCCCCCGGTAACTACGCCTTCTTCAACTGCAGCTTTTGTGGCATTGAGAGCATCGTCAATTCTCATCTTTTTCTCTTTCAGTTCGGTTTCGGTTGCAGCTCCGACTTTGATTACTGCGACTCCGCCTGCTAACTTTGCCTGGCGCTTTCTGAGTTCAGTCTTCCTGTACTCTGAGTCTGAGATATTAATCTGGGCTTCGATGAGTTTGACCCTCTCATCAATCTTTTTCTTGTCACCCTTGCCTTCCACAATAGTAGTCTTGTTGTTGTCAACAGTGACTTTCCTTGCACTTCCAAGCATATAATCCTGGAATTCCTCAAGCTTCATGCCCTTGTCTTCGCTAATTACCTGCCCGCCGGTCAATATGGCAATATCCTCAAGCATATCTTTCTTCTCATTTCCGAAACCTGGAGCTTTGACAGCGCAGACTTTCAATGCTCCGCGGATGATATTAAGGATCAGGGCAGCCTGGGCATCTCCATCAACGTCATCGGCAATAATAAGTAAAGAACGACCTTCAGAGGCGACTTTTTCAAGTACGGGGACAATCTGCTTCATGCTGTTGATTTTCTTGTCCGTGATAAGGATGTAAGGATCCTCGAACTCACAGATCATTTTCTCTGAATCGGTTACCATGTATGGAGAGACAAAGCCCCGGTCGAATTGCATACCTTCCACAACATCCAGGCTTGTGTCCATTGTTTTGGAATCCTCAACCGTAATTACCCCATTGTAGCCGACTCTCTCCATGGCATCGGAAATCAAACTGCCTATCTCTTCATCATTGTTTGCAGAAATCGTGGCTACCTGTAAGACTTTATCCTTGCCTTTTACTTCAACGCTCTTACTCTTGAGATAGTCAACAACCTTTTCTGTTGCAATCTCTATGCCTTTCTTGACTTCTATCGGGTTTGCTCCGGCACTGATGTTTTTCAGGCCTTCCCTAATCATGCTCTGAGCAAGAAGGGTTGCAGTAGTTGTTCCATCGCCGGTGGTATCCTGGGTTTTGGAAGCGACTTCTTTAACAAGTTTAGCTCCCATATTCTCGAACTTATCGCGAAGTTCGATTTCCTTTGCAATAGTTACTCCGTCGTTTGTGACCACAGGTTTTGTAGTTTTGTCCAGTACAACATAACGTCCCCTCGGTCCCAGAGTGATCTTGACGGTATTTGCAACTTTGTCCACACCGTTTAAGATTGCCTTTCTCGCATTCTCGTCAAACATTATCTGCTTTGGAGCCATCCATATTCACCTAGATTAAAACAGATTTTTTCCTAAATCGAGTTTGAATGTGTCTTTAATTTTCCTGGATTACTAAAAATATGCTTTTATTCTCTTTTCTTCAGAATCAGCGTCATTCAACATTATTCTTCTTCAACTACTGCCAAGATGTCCTTAAAATCGACAAAAAGATGCTTTTCACCGTCAATTTCAATTTCGTCTGATTGATACCCCCCATAGAGTACATGGTCACCTTTCTTCAGAGGAAGCTCCTTTCCATCCTCGAAGGTTCCCACTGCAACGACGAACCCTTCCTTTCTTTCCTTCCGTGCGGACTCAGGGATATAGATACCGCCTTTTGTGACTTCTTCTTTCTTCATGTGTTTGATTAAAACTCGTTCGCCAATAGGTTTTATAATCACTCTAATTTTCCTCCTTATGCGTAAGTGACCCTATATTAGCTGAACATTAAATGGTAGCTATGAGTCATTAAGGGATTGGTTGATATATTGAGCGCTTGTGCGCCCAACAATCTGCATATAATGTGAAACTTATATTTAAAAATTACCAGAAAAATAAACATGATTAATAGAAAATCGAGATGATATCGACAAAATACAAATAAACTATATATATATGAGATATTGTAAAATATAAACTGATGGTTCAGCAGATAATACTCAGACACCTTGAGAAACCGCGTGTTAAAAGTCTGGAAGAGGACCTCCTGTGGTTTTGCAATAGCTTCGGCTTTACCTCGGGAAGAGACATAGAAAACACCTCGACCAAGATAATTTTTGCCCTGCTTGATAAACTTTCAAATGATGAAGTAACTTCTTCAGAAGCCCTTGCTAAAGACCTTGAGATGAAAATATCAAGAGTAAACCATCATTTAAGGAATCTCAACGATTCTGGGCTAGTTTACAGAAAAAAACGCCTGATATACCTGAGAGGAGGCAGCCTGAAAGCTGCAGTAAAAGAAATGCGAAAAGATTCGGAAAGAATTTTCGATGAACTCGAATACATGGCTGAAGAAATTGATTCTAGAATAGGAATAAAGAACCGGTAAAGAAATTAAAAATTAATGAAAATTAAGAAAAGAGCCCGGAAAGATGCCAATTAAGTCGTACCGGAAAGAAATTTAATAATAAACCCATTTATTCTCCAGCCGTGAATCGAGTATCCATAATACGCTGCCCTGATTATTCTGGAACAAAAAAAAGCTATAGCCGAAGCCCTGGAACTGGTGGGAGGTCTTGAAAATATAATCCAGCCAGGCGACCGTGTGCTTCTAAAACCAAATATCCTTGCAGCCAGTTCTCCCGAAAATGCAGTAACCACCCATCCCTCAGTTGTAGCGTCAATGTGCGAGTTTGTGCTTCAAGCCGGGGGGAAACCTGTAGTCGGGGACGGAGCTGGCATCTCAAGACCGGGAGCCACCTCAAAAGCCTTGAGAGCTTCAGGCATAGAAGAAGCCGCCCGAAAAGCCGGAGCAGAGGTAGTTAACTTTGAAACCGCAGGCTTTACCCTTGTAGATGTGCCTGATTCCCTGCAGTTTCGCAAACTATACATCGCAAATCCTGTCCTTGAAGCCGATGTTGTGATATCCCTTCCAAAATTAAAGACTCATGAGCTTACTTACTACACAGGTGCGGTCAAAAACTTCTTTGGGACCTTGCCTCTGAAGTGTCGGAAAGAGGCACATCTTCTTGGAAAAAGGGAACTTTTTGGCGAAGCCGTTGCCGATGTGTATTCAGTTGTTATGCCCGCTTTTGCCGTCATGGATGGGATTATAGGCATGGAAGGGGATGGTCCCTCTCATGGGAAACCCATAAACTCAGGAGTAGTTCTGGCAAGCCAGGACTGTGTTTCCCTTGACATTGTGGCTGCTGAAATGATAGGCTTTGAGCCTCTTAAAATTCCCACGACTGCAGGAGCTATGAAAAAGGGCTTTGGAAATCAGTGCCCTGTTGTTGTAGGAACCCCATTAAAAGAAGTCAAAATCAAATTCAAACCGTCCAGCGGAGGAGTCAGCACAGCCCCTTCCTTTCTTACTCGCAGCCTTGGCAAATATTATAAGATCTATCCCAGGATTAACAGGAGAAAATGTACACACTGCGGAGCTTGTTATTTAAACTGCTCTCCTCATGCCGTAGAACAGCTCGATGATGGAAGTTACAGGATTAATGAGGATAAGTGCATTTTATGTTACTGCTGCCGTGAACTGTGCCCTAGCAACGCGGTAGAAATCAAAAAATCCCTGCTTGCAAGGCTTATGACAGCAAAAGAAAATCTAACTGGAAAAATATGAAAATAAACCTGAAAAATTGTAAATAAGGTTGTAAACCGAAAAGAATGAGCCGCTATAAACCGACTTAACCCCGGTTTACACCTTTACCGTATCCAGTTAAATCCAGAGAGACATTTAACATGCCTCCCCGTTAATTATCACTTCACCCTGTTAATTATCACTTCAGTGATACTTGCGTTCCCGTCTTGCTGCGATCTCTTTTTCTCTTTCCAGCCTCTGCCTTCTCTCCTCATCAGTTTCGGTCTCTTCCATACGTTCTATCCTTTCTTTTTCCTGCCGCGCCATTACTTCTTCGGCGGTTTCCAGGGTTCCTGTTCTCTCAGTACGAGCAGCTCTCTGTGGCTCGGTTTCTCTGGATACTTCTGCCGTCACACCTCTCTGCCAGTAAGGCTGGTATCCGTAATAAGTGTAGGTTCTGGAGAGTTCCTCACGGGTTAAGGGCCAGTTGTCCTTATCAAAGCCTTCTGCTCTTTCCAGAACGTCCCTGGAAATATTAAGGACGAAGGCGTGTTCACGCGGCCTGAGAGATAGAGCTTCCCAGGGGATAGCAAACAGCTTATCGGCCATACCCAGGAATCCGCCAAAAGACATGACAGCATACGCTACCCTGCCATTGTCGAGATCAATCATTAGCTCTTCAATCCTTCCAAGGTCTTCTCCGGCTGGATTGATGACCCTATCCGTTTTTATCGTGCTTGCCGACAAAAAGTCAGGTGTCACTTTACCTTCTGTGCCCCTTGCTTGAACCATAGTTTCGGCTTCTGCCCGCTCTCTCTCAAACTGTGTTAACCTTTCTCTCTCAGCCTCCGCCTGCTTTTCTACTTCAGCACGTTCTCTTTCCAGCTCAACCAGTCTCTGCCTCTCAATCTCAGCCTGTTTCCGGGCTTCTGCACACTCTCTTTCCAGTTGAGTGAGTCTCTCTCGATGGGTTTCTTCCTGTGTCTGTACCGACCTCAACTCTTCTTCGAGCCGGGATATTTTTTCTCTTTCTTCCTGCCTTCTTGCTTCCTGCAGCTCTTTTTCCAGCTCTGCCAGCCTCTGCCTTTCGGCCTGCGCCTGTCTCTCTGCTTCAATCCTCTCTGCTTCCAGCCGCTTCAGCCTATCTCTCTCAGCTTCTGCCTGCTTCTCGGCTTCCATCCGCTGCTTTTCTAACTGCGAGATTTTCTCCTCTTGCGCTCTCCTTAATTCTTCAAGTCTTTCTCTCTCTTGCTGCGCCGCTCTCTCTTCTTCCGTTCCTACCGGCGTAGGCTCTCTTTCCATCCGGGATACCCGTTCGGATTCGGTTTCAGTCGGCATAGCTGCAGCCACTCCTGCTGCTGCCGCAGCTCCTGCTGCAGGTGCCGCCATTTCTGCCTGCCAGTAAGGCTCGTATCCGTAGTAGGAATAGGTTCTGGAGAGTTCTTCACGAGTTAAGGGCCAGTTATCCTTATCAAAGCCTTCCGATTTTTCGAGAGTCTCTTTGGGAATATTAAGAGCGAAAGCGTGCTCATGCACTCTCAGTGTAAGAGCCTGCCAGGGAACAGCAAAAAGTTTGTTTCCTATACCCAGGATTCCACCATGTGAGACCACAACATACCCTACTTTTCCATTCTGGAGATCGATCATAAACTCTTCAACTTTTCCAATATTCTCTCCAGTAGAACTGACGACCTTATTCCCCTTTAGCGTGCTTGCCGACAGAAAATCCGGATTTTCCCTATCTGTAGACGTTCTTCCAGCCCGGGTCATCCTCTCGGATTCAATCTCTTCAGGCATTCCTGCAGCCGCTCCTGTCTGCCAATAAGGCTGATATCCATAGTAATTATATACAGTGGACAGCCACTCATGGGAAGTTACAGGCCACTTGTCCTTATCAAAGCCCTCGGCTTTTTCAAGAGTCTCTTTAGGTACATCAAGGACGAGGGCATGGTCATGAAGTTTTAATTTAAGAGCCTGCCAAGGAATAGCAAACAGCTTATTGCCCAGCCCCAGGAATCCTCCAAAAGAAAGCACTGCAAACGCTAACCTTCCATCACGAAGGTCGATCATTAATTCTTCAATCTTTCCAAGGTCGTCTCCAGCTGCGTTAACGACTTTATCTCCCTTTAGCGTGCTTGCTGACAAAAAATCTGGATTATTTCGATCTGCCATAATTTTTAACCCCCAAAGTTTTACAAACATATATTTAAACGCCTGTACCCAGACGAAATTCCGAATTTTCCCCCCGATAAATTTGTTTCACATCTGGTTTATCAGTAATGAATGCCTGGTCTGTTTGCCCAATTAAGGCTAAGGTCTACCTGATCGGCTATAATCTCGGTGTCTGCCAGTAAGGCTCATATTCGTAGTAGCTGTATACTTTAGAGAGCCAATCATAGGTAGTTACAGGCCAGTGATCTTTATCAAAACCTTCTGCTTTTTCAAGAGTATATTTAGGGACATTAAGTAAGAAGGCATGTTCTTGAAATTTTACCTGAAGAGCCTGCCATGGTATAGCAAAAAATTTGCCGCTCATACCCGGAAACTCATCAAAAGAAAGTACGGCATATGCTACTCTTCCAGCCTGGAGGTCGATTACTAACTCTTCAATCTTCCCAATATCCTCTCCAGCAATGCTGACAACCTTCTCCCCTTTTATCGTGTCTGCAGGCAAAAAATCTGGATATTTTTTACCTGCCGCTCTTCTCATTAGAATCATTCTTTCAGGCTCGGTTTCTCCAAGCAATTCGGTCTGTTCTGCCATTATATTCTGCCAGTAAGGCTGATGTCCATAATAAGTATAGACGCCAGAAAGTTCCTCACGGGTTAAAGACAAGTTGTCCTTATCAAACCCCTCAGCTTTTTCCAGAGCCTCTCTGGGGATATCAAGAATGAAAACATGATCATGCATTTCTGATTTAAGAGCTTGCCAGGGAATGGCAAAGAGTTTATCCCTCCTGTCAAGGATTCCGCCAAAAGACAATACGGCATAGGCTATTCTTCCATCTATGAGATCGATCATTAACTTTTCAATCTTCCCAATATCCTCTCCAGCCTTGTTGATGACCTTACTCCCTTTTAGCGTACCTTCTGACAAAAAATCTGGATTATCTCTATTTGCCATATTCTCCAGCCCCCAAACTCAGGAAATGCAGTATTAAAAACCTGCACTCCAGGCATAACCTCAAACCTCTACCCCAATTAAATCAGTTCCAACCCCCTATTTGCCAGTAATTGATAATACCTATCTACCCTATTAAGGTATCAGAGATTACCCGGCCGATTCTCTATACGCTGTTCCTGCCAGTAAGGCTGGTATCCATAGAAACGATATACAGTGGACAGCCATTCACGATTAGTTACAGGCCAGTGATCTTTATCAAAACCCTCCGCATTTTCAAGGGTCTTCTTAGGGATATCAAGGACAAACACATTTTCATCAGGTCTTGGTGAAAGAGCCTGCCAGGGAATAGCGAACAACTTATTGCCCAGCCCCAGGAATCCCCCAAAAGAAAGGACAACATAAGCTATTCTTCCGTCTTGAAGGTCGATCATCAAATCTTCAATCTTCCCAAGATGTTCCCCTTCTTTATTGACGACCTTTTCCCCTTTTATTTCACTTGCTGACAAAAAATTCATTCTACGCCTGATCTCTCTAGTTTCCGCCCGGGCAGTCCTTTCCGTTTTGGATTCTTCCGGAGCTTCGGTTTGTTCCGTCTTTGCAGGCTGCCAGTAAGGTCGATACCCATAGTAGGTGTAGGTATTGGAAAGCTCCTTATGAGTAGTTAAAGGCCAGTTATCTTTGTCGAAACCTTCTGCCTTTTCCAGGGTTTCTTTAGGAATGCCAAGTAAAAAAGCATGCTCGTGTACTCTTAGTGTAAGAGCTTGCCAGGGAATAGCAAACAGTTTATCGCCAAGACCCAGGAATCCCCCAAAAGAAAGGGCAGCATACGCTACTCTTCCGTTCTGAATGTCAATCATCAGTTCTTCAATTTTCCCCAGATCCTCTCCCGTACTGCTGATAACCTTATCCCCTTTTATCGTGCTAGCTGACAAAAACTCTGGATTATCCCTATCTGCCATAGTTAAAACTCCCTAAGCTTCAGGAGACACCATTCCAGAGCCTGCGCCCCCAGACACAGCTCCGAAACCTACCCCTAACTAATATTATTTTTTTGATGTTACTTAAAACTACCGGAATGGTTAAAAGTAATACACTATGTTATTAAGTAGAAATTTATGAATAAAAATTATAAAGAAAAAATAGAAATGGAGAGATTTTTTGGAAAATTTATCTATTAAATTTAAGGACCCTAGGCTGGCAAATCGTCTAAAATGCCGGGAAAGAATACTCCTGCGGTTAATTATATTGATGAGACTAGCTATTAAAAAATATAGAACTTAGAAGGAGGAATTTATGAGTAGTTCCATGAACCAAATAATTTTGATGTTCTAGATCACTCATAAAATATTTTAACAATTCGCGCCGGGCAGGCTGCAGATCCTGAAAGAAGGGAAAAGCCGGTAAATAAGTTATAACTTTTTCCTTTTTATCTTTTTGAAAGCTCTTTTAATCCAGAAAGCCAAAAATACATATCAAAAGGATTTTTTGACAATTACTTCTATAATCTTACCTTCGAAGGTGATAGGATGCTCCATACCTATATAGATACTGAATATGCTCCGGAAAAGTGCTCTCTTTGCAACGGGACCGGGCATGCCAATGGCGGAGTTTGTGAAGCCTGCGGGGGACAGGGTGACGTACTTGTTGCTCAGCCTGCAATAGCATGTCCAGTCTGTAACGGATCCGGAACTCTTGAGATTGGAACATGCAAGGCATGTGGAGGAAGCGGCTGGGCTCTTTTTTGAAAAGAGTTTTTCCTGAAGCAAGACTCAAAAAACGATTTATAAGGAGATTCTGAATTTTCCGTAGACCTATCGGTTTTGCCTCTCCCGAAATCTCACTTTTTCTCGTCAGGCAAGCAGTCAAAACAGGTCTCATAGTTTACGGATTTGTATTTTTTCCTGCATACAGGACAGAGATTCATACCCCTGAGGCTTGCAAAATGGCAGCGTTTGCAGAGCACAATTGCATTTGCCAGAGATTCACATTCCTCCTCTGCTTTTTTAACTTCCTCCTCAATTAATTCATTAATCCCAGATTCTTCAAGCCATTTGTGATACAGCTTTTTAAAGTTGCCTTCTTCCGTGTCCTCAAGAAGAACGTCGGTAAATTGTTCCTCAAGGTCAGTATGATCAGGCTCGGTTTTATGTACAGTTGAGGCTTTATGCCAGTAAGGGTGGCTTTTATGCCGATGTTTGCCGGTTGGGATGCGATCGAACTTCTGGTATTTCTGCCTGTAAATCTCCTTGAACCTTGTATATGCAGCACTGTAAATCTCAGATTTGACCTGAGCCGGAGAATAAGCTCTGGGAATATGTATACACAGGGAATCGGAAGATCCGCACCATGCACAGGTCTTACCTTTGAGAAATTCAGTTCTTTTTTCTTTCCATTCCTTTGTATTGCGTTTCATAGAACAACCACAAGCCTCTGTTAAAACGGACATTTTGAGAATCAGGGCATCAAAAGGAAGTAACAGGATTGTCTTAATGCTAACTGGCAGCCTGAAATTAAATAATTATGCCTCTGAGTGCGAATCAGAATGTTACTTAACAGATTAAGGAAGTTCTTTAAATTGATCAGGATATACACAGAGAGAAAGTCAAAAGGGATTAATAACTAATATACCAGTCAAACAAAAAAAACAAATTGTATAAAGACACAATAATTGAATAAAAAACAAAATTTCACAAAGTAGGAAATTAACTTTCAGTCTTAATAAGACAAAGTAGGAAATTAATTTTCAGTCTTAATAAGACAAAGTAGGAAATTAATTCCCCGTCTTAATAATACAATGTAAGAAATTAATTTTCAGATCTTAATAAGAAGTTAAAAGCAGTAAACCCGAACGGTGTAAAGAGGGAGGGGGACTCTATTAATAAAATAGTTTTCATTCTATTCATAATTTTGATAACTTTTTCAGCAGGATGTATGGAAGGACAACCAGAACAATCAGGGATCTCAGGGAATACAACAGAAAGCCCAGAAAACACAACAGAAATCCCAGAAAATACAACAGAAAGCCCAGAAAACACGACAATAATCCACAAGACCTATGGGGCTTTTACGCTTCCAGAAATGCAGCTACAGGTCTTGACTGTAAACAATACGCATGTTGTATTTATAACATCGGGCATGGAAGGGGAATCCAAGCAAATATATGAGAAACCTTTTAATGAGACTGATTTTGAGGAACTTGTAAACCTGTTTGAGAGAAATGGATTTTTTGAGATGCAAGACCGTTACACCCCACAGGAAGGACAACCCATAGTTACAGATGTCGGGACAGTGGAAATAAGCCTGATTGAGAAAAATAGGTCAAAAACAGTAATTGTAGATCCTTACTATTCAGAATATATGCCTGAAGGTCTTCAGGAGATCGATTCGGCACTTCTCGAGCTTCGTGCCTATGCCGTATCCACTTCGCCTGAGGAAGCCGAAGAAATAGCAGAAAACTGGATAAAGAGTGCTCCTACGTACAGCTTCGACGGCTTCGACCTGAAGCTTGAAAATCATGAGATTCTAGAGTCGATTCCAGAACAGCATATTTTAACCTATACTTTTACAAACAGGCACGGAGGTTATGGGGATCGGACAGGTCAGATCGTAACTGAGGCTCTTACTCCTCATAGAATAGAAATCACAGTCTCAGGCAGGAATGTTACATCTGCCATAATCGACGGGAAATGGGACGAACTTGCCCAGAAACCTGTCGAGAAAGAAACTGAAAACCCTGACGCTACTTAAACACGGGAAAATATTGGATTTTGAAGTTTATTCAATCCCCTGGGGTTATTGAGTTTCCAGGGGAGTACTGATTTTTCTTATTAATTTCGTATTTGAATTAAAAATTTCCAGGGGAAAAATTAAAGGGTTCCGGTGACCCATCCCCGGGTTTCTAAATATTTTCTTTGACCTGACAAATTGTAAGATCATCAGCTATATCGGTAAAATTGCTGATCTCGTTTTATCTTGGAAGGCGAGAAGACCCTTTCCAAGATAAAGTAGAGAATCTCACCCTGAATTCCAACCTTAATTTTCTTTATTGTTAAAACAGATAGTATACTCTGTTCCCGGGTACCTTTTAAGCTCGATATAACCATCGATCTGCTCTACAAGAATGTTTACGAGCTGAAGCCCCAGGGAATCAGTATTTTGAAAATCGATCTCTTCGGGGATTCCTTTTCCATTATCTTTTACAGTGAGTATATAATTGAAATTGTTATAACATTTAGAATACCCATCAACTGCATATTCCTCTCTTTCCAGATAGTCCTGCTGTACGTCCCGATAGTTATTATTTGGATAGTTATCATCTGGGCAATCATTGCCTGTCGGACTGGTTTTATCCTGATCCGGAATCCCATATCTTGCAGCAAAAGTTTCAATCCTGCAGAGATTTATGCTAATCTCACCTTCCTTTTTCTCAGGGAAAGCATGCTTGAAGGCATTTGAGATAAGCTCGTTTACAATAATCCCCAGCGGGATTGCAGTGCCCATGTCCAGATAAACCGGTTCGAGATTCAGCTTGAGGTTTATATTGTTATTCCCCACTCTGTAAGATCTGAAAAGATCTGCGGTTAGATTTCTAAGGTAATCTGAAAAATCGAGAGTGTCCATGCTTTCACTCTCATGTAGCTTCTCGTGAATCATTGCTATGGATGCAACCCGGTTCTGACTTTCCCTGAAGGCCTCAATTACCTCTTTGTCATCGAATTTTTCTGCCTGGAGGCTGAGAAGGGATGAAATTACCTGAAGGTTATTCTTTATGCGGTGATGAACCTCTCTTATCCGGATCTTGTCTATTTTTTCCAGAGCTTCTTCTGCCATCTTGCGTTCAGTGATATCATAAATCAAACCCTGAAATTTCCCTGAGTTTTCAGGTTCTTCCGGAATCTTCTGGATGATTTCCCTGACCCATTTTATTTCTCCATCTTTTTTCTGTATTCGGTATTCGCTTTCAACAATAGAATTCGGGTTTAATCTCAATTTCTTCCTTTCTTTAAAAATAGTAGGTCGGTCTTCAGCTACGACTATTTCCTGCCAATCGACCTGTCCGGAAACTAGATCCTGCTTGGAATAACCTGTCATTTCCTCAACAGGACCGTGCATGAAAGTTATCTTAAAGTCATTACTGATTTGGAAACCAATTCCCTGGAGATTTTGCATGAAAGAGCGGTAACTGCCTGAATCTTCTTCTTGATTCCTTCTGTCGTCTCCCTTTTCAATGCTTCGAGGCTCAATAAAGTACCTCTTGCCTATCATCCTGCAAATATGACTGTACTCATCCCCAAGGAAAGCTGCTTTCTGCCTTAAATCCTCTTCCCGGTGTTTAAGCTCCCTGAAGAACAAACTGCAGGGTTCTTCAAATCCGATGTCTACAATTGCTTTATAAATCAGGTAAAAGGACAGGAGTTTGAAAATGAGACCTATAACGTTTGAAGCTTCATCCATTTGACTGTAAAACATAAAGGACAATTCTGAAAGAATTGCCAGGATTATGGATATTGAGAGCAGGTTGAAAACATCTTCTTCAAATCTATCCCTGATTATATACAGAGGGAACAGGGAGAAGAGAAGCATGAAAGAAATAAAGTATCCACTAATTATTTTGGATTGTGTGAACCCTGAATCCAGGAGATAAGAATCCGGGAAACCCTGTAAAAAGAAGACCGAAACTACGCAGGCGATGGTAATTACTGCATATATGAGAAAGGTCTTCCAGGCAAAGGCTGCATTATTTAGAGTTTGGACATTCCCCAGCCTTTCTCCAGTGTATATTAAAAGCAGCGGAGCTATCAGGAAAGTAGCACTTCTCAGGAATCTTGCAATTATATGCAGTTGAACGGTAAGGTTTGTGTCAAACCCTGGAAACACTCCCATTCCATGGAATGCAAGAGTGCCCAAAAAGTCGACGCCTCCGACAAAAAAATATCCAATTCCCAGAATAATAAGATACCGATTCTCCAGGCGGGATCTTGATTTCCATACTATGAGAAATATCACATATGCAACGTAGACAATGAACAATTCTACTACTGTATAAAACAGGAGATAATTGCTAAGGCTAATTAAGTAAAGCAAAATAAGTATAGTGACCCAGACCACTACCTCATAGAAATCCACTTTTAGCGTGTTTTCCCTGACGTCTAAGATGTTCAGTTACCCCCATTATATATAAGCCTTGAAGGGTTAAGTATCTATAAGTATCTATAATAATTGAGTTTGTTTACACTAAATTTTTAGGCGTACAAAGCAGCTTTAAACCCATAATAAAACCTGGTATAGTTTTAGACCTGCAAAGCCTTACAAGGATGAATGGAGAGGGAAGAGCAGGACGGATGCAGAAAAAAGATTAAGGAGAAGCCCGGAGGCTCTTATCCCGTTTACCGTATCCCCCCAATACAGCAGCCCAGATGATATTTCCCCCCCAGACATATCGATTCCGAGCAGGATAGGCCTCCAGGCAATTCTTTTAATTATTACATACTCGACTTACTTCCTAACTCCACAATATATTAAGGACATGAATTATTTTAAATTAATTATTCAAAAAATAAGATGCAGACAAAATATATATTGGCATCAAATATTTTAAGCCCTGATGGAATTTTTTGATTCCACATGGGCGACACATCTGGGAAAAAGAATAATTGTTTTTAAAATATAATTTTTTCTGGCTTTCACTTCATATAAAGAAGTAATTATATAATATTTTAAGCTTAATTTTATACTTATACGTTTAAGAGTTTGGACATATAATATAATTATCATAGTTTATCTTATCAATTAATTCAGTCAACAGGGTTGAGGGAAAATATGTCAATTTTTAAAGATAGAGTGGATGCTGGAAGAAGGCTGGCAAAAGAGCTTTCTAAATATGCAAATCGTCCGGATGTGTTGATACTCGCACTCCCACGCGGGGGCGTCCCAGTGGCATTTGAGGTTGCAAAGGAACTGAATGTAAAGATGGATGTGTTTATAGTACGGAAACTGGGAGTGCCTGGAAATGAAGAACTGGCAATGGGAGCTATTGCTTCCAACGATATCCGTGTGCTGAACGAAGATGTTGTCAGGTCGTTTCACGTACCCGATAGAGTAATTGCTACCGTAGCTGCGAATGAGCTCAGGGAACTTGAGCGCAGGGAACGCCTTTATCGTGGAGATAGACCCAAGCCCGATATAAGTGGGGCGACTGTAATTTTGATAGATGACGGCCTTGCTACAGGTGCAACAATGCGTGCAGCTGCAGCTGCCCTTAAAACCAAAAACCCGGCTAAAATCGTTGTTGCAGTGCCCACAGCTGCACCCGATACATGCGAGTTTTTCAAAAAGGAAGTAGACGAAGTAATATGTGTGACTACGCCTGAACCTTTCTATGGAGTTGGAGCCTGGTACGTCGATTTCAGACAGACAACTGACGAAGAAGTAATTGAACTCCTGGAAAAAGCAAGAGCTCTTCCAGCTAAATGAAAACTGAATTAATATCTGCTTATATCCGAATCTGTGATTAATAGCAGAACTTTTTGGGGGGATTTGCATGAGCGAATTATCGAGTAAAAGTAAGAGCAGTAATGAGATTCAAATCCCAATTGATTCTATCACACTTGAAGGGAATCTCACTATTCCTGAAGGAGCGAAAGGAATTGTTGTTTTTGCACACGGCAGCGGAAGCAGTCGTTTTAGCTCGCGGAATAGGTTTGTTGCGCAGGAACTTCAGAAGGAAGGCCTCGGAACGCTGCTATTCGACCTGTTGACAGCCGAAGAGGAGAGAATTGACATGGTAACGGCTCATCTCAGGTTTGATATTGACCTGCTTGCAAGCCGGCTTGTTGGGGTTACAAACTGGCTTTTGAGCAATCCTGATACTAAAAACCTCAATATAGGTTATTTTGGCGCCAGTACAGGAGCTGCAGCCGCACTCATAGCTGCAAAAGAGCATGCAGATGTTGTAAAAGCAGTCGTTTCCAGGGGAGGAAGACCTGATCTTGCTGAAAAAGCTCTGCCAGATGTAAAGGCTCCAACACTGCTTATTGTGGGCGGGCGGGATTTTCAGGTAATCGAGATGAATCAGTGGGCGTTAGACCGGTTGAAGACAGAGCAAAAAGAACTTAAAATCGTTCCCGGAGCAACTCATCTTTTCGAAGAGCCGGGCGCACTGGAAGAAGTTGCAGATTTGGCTGGAGAATGGTTTAAAAAATATCTTCTGGAAGAGAAATAACAGGTAAGTGGCGAATTGTTGAATGGGTAAAAAATAACGATTTGCTTGTTTTAGTTTATTCGGTTCTGTAGAGAACCTCTAAATAAGCTTAAACAGATTAAAAATAAAGTTTCTAAGGTAAAATAGTTTAAAAATACCTTCTAAGATATTTTCGCTTACTTCATAACTGCGGATAACTGCGGAATACACGGAAAGCATGACGGGTTGTACCCATATTTTCTCTATTTTGCGTTTTCCGTGCTTTTCGTGGTTAATGATTTCCTGTAAAGCCGTTTATATCTTCGCCCCTGTTTCAATCCTGTTATCTGCTGCAGACCTAAAGCTCACTTTTAAAATGTATAATAAACTTTGTTCCGTTTCCCCTTTCCAGATCTAAACTGCCCTCTATCTGGCTTATAAGAGCGTTTACTAGCTGCAACCCCAGAGTTTCAGGGTTCCTGAAATCGAATTCTTCCGGAAACCCTTTTCCATTGTCTGCATAAATAAGCTTATAATTTTTACTCGTTCCGGAAAGCTTTTCTGGGCTCTCAGAGAGAACTGTGTCAGTGGAATTATTCCCTGTTATTTCTTCTATAGATTCTTCTCTGACCAGAGAAATCGAGATTTCCCCACCTGCTCCTGCTGGAAAAGCGTACTTAATAGAATTTGTAAACATTTCATTTATTATAATGCCCAGGGAAACTGCAGTATCAACTTCGAAGAAAACAGTACTGAGATCAAGCTTTACGCGAATTTCGCCGGTTTTGGTGTTGTATGATTTGATAAGATCGGTTATAAGTTTATGGAGATAGGACGAAAAATCAAGAGAATCCAGTTTTCCAGATTCGTAGAGTTCCTGGTGAATAAGAGACATCGATAGAATACGGCTTTCGCTTTCCTTAAAAGCTTCAATGACTTTTCTGTCACTGAACTTTTCAGCCTGAAGATCAAGCAGAGACGAAACAATCTGCAGGTTGTTTTTAATTCTATGGTTGACCTCTTTCTTCCGCAGCTGCTCAGCTTTTTTATTTTCCGTAATGTCCCTGCACATCTCAAGGATGCCTATAACTTTTCCATCCTCTCCGGTTACAGGAATTGCTTGAATATACCAGGTTCTGCCATCATCTGTAGTAAATTCCCCTGATTTTTTATTGCCTGTTGCAAAGATCCGCTCAAAATTCAGGTAGCTGGACAGAAGACCAACTGTACCAGGAATATCTTTAATGGACATTCCAACTGCTTTTTGAAGCTCTATGTTCATACATTCAAGGGCAGCCCTGTTTACCCAGATAATTTTAAGCTCAGAGCTTACGAAAATAACCAGCTCATTCAGGGAATCGAGCAGGACTTTCTTTTCTCGTTCCTGTGCCTTTAATTCCTGTTCTGCAAGGTAAATCTCATTTAGCATTCCATTAATCTCTCTTGAAAGGCAATAGAGTTCATCATTATTATCAAGGGACAACCTTTGGGAAAGATCCCTCTCTGATCTGATCCGGGTAACGAAATTATCAATTCCTGTTAATCTTGAGATGAATAATCTGTCAAATGCAAACTTGATTCCTGCTCCGGTCACAAGTCCGGTTAGCAGAAGGAAAAGGTACACGTTATTCAGGGTTTTTTCGCCGTGTGAGTAAAGTTCTCTTGGAGAATCCGTTCTCATAATAATTGCAGGCTTGCCTGAGATATCCTGTAATCCAAAATAGCCAGCTACTCTCTCCTCACTAAGGGGCTCAACAATAGTTTTGTCAAGATTTTCCGAAAAAAATTTGAGTTTGGTCTGGAAATCAGGAGGCAAATCCTTATCAACCCTGTACATCGAAAGGGAAGAAAGGGTCACTTCTTCAAAGTAGTCAAGATAGGTATTATCAAAGAGCTTTCCGAAAATCAAAGTGCCTCTCACAGGCCCCTGGTGCTTTGTTGTAAGAATAGGATGGCAGGAAATAAACATAGGGTTTTCATGAAGCAAAACAAAACCGCTTATAGTATCATTTTCTGCTTTTGTAAGAAGAGTTCCGTCTTTTATCAGTTGAAGTAACTCCTGAGGGACCGATACCTCTTCTGCGGTATCAATATCTATTGATTTTGCATAGACCACGTCTCCGGATTCATTTACAAAAATCATCACATTAATCTTGATTCCTGCAAGGGTCTGATTCTGAAGATTTACATCGATATATTGCGGGTTTCCATTCTCAATAAATTCATAAGTATCATCCCAACATGCCCAATCCTGCACAATGGAATCCAGGTATTCCTGTTCAGCTGAAACGACATTCTGCACTCTTTCTACATTCTCCAATGTATCATTATGTTCAAGCTCCAGAAAGTTCGAGAGCTGCATGTTATGAGTTAATGTAAATGCCGCAACAAAGATTGAAAAAATCAAAATAGTTATTATAAAAACTTTTTTGCTAATATCTATTATGGACACCCCACAGCCTATAAATAAGAAAAAATAAAATGTATTAATGTATAAAGGGGAGAACAGTATATAAAATTTAGGATAAATATGAGATAAATTTAAAGAAAAGAATACTTTTCTCGAGTTTTCAAATTGTTTGCAGCTACAGAGAGAATAATGTAGGAAATTGTTCTCAAAATTTAATCTTAATACACAGGGATATACATAGAAATATATTCAATAGAGTTCATCGTATGGTAAGAATATATTATAAATGAAAAAAATTAAGAGTCAAGCTCAATAGGTTAAAAAAACTTTGGGAACTATGCCGCTTAGGATGTATTCAGACAGATAGGTTATTCCTCGAAATCACCATACTGGTTCTGTTCCTTTACTTTCTTCTCCAGAAGCCCATAAACGGCAGGACTCTGAATTACTTCTCCCCTGGCATTATAACGAGAACCGTGGCAATGGCAGTCCCAGGTTCTATCAGCATCGTTCCAGGATACCGTGCATCCCATGTGCCTGCAGGCAGGATTGAGAGTATAAAGTATGCCCTGAGGGTCCCTGTATACAGCCATTTTGTCCTCTCCTTTTTCAACAAGTACGCCCTGACCTGGTTCGACTTCTGGGAGATCTTCCTGGGCAATGAGTTCGGATATTTCTCTGAACCTTGATGGATCGTATACCTCAACCCATGGATTATCCCTGCCAAGAATCATATCCGTGATTATCACTGCTGCCGCAGTGCCAGTTGTCATGCCCCACTTTCCGAATCCGGTAGCCAGATAGAAATGTTCGCTGTCCGGAGTAAGCCTTCCTATAAGCGGCACACCATCTTCAGATACTACATCCTCAGTTAACCAGTGATAGTCAATAGACCTTACATTATAGATCGCCCTTACCCAATCCTCGAGCTGCTTGTAGTGCTGATGTGTTGGATTTCCACTCCCTGTAGGATGCCCGTCGCCAACTGCAAGCACAAGTTCACCTCCCTCAGCAGGCTGGGAGCGTAGGGATCGGGTAGGCTCCTCGGCATTTATAAACATTCCATCCGGAAATGTTTCTTGAATGCGTAGTCCAAGTACATATGACATTGATTGAGATAATTTTTTGAACAGTTCTCCTGGTTTGTCAAGGATCGGGTAATGCGTTGCCTGAATTACATCATCAGCTCTTATTGTTCCCCTATCGGTTTTTATTACTACGGGCTCTCCTCCTTCTATCCCGAGTGCCCGAGTTTTCTCAAAAATATAGCAATTATCTCCCTCAATCTCTCTGGCAAGGGCACAGAGGTATTTTCGAGGATGAAACTGCGCCTGTCTGTTAAAGCGGACTGCTCCGTAGGTCTCAAAAGGCAATGGTAGACTACTTTCAAATGAGGCTGGAAGTCCCAGGCTCCTGGCTGCTCGGACCTCATCCAGAATTTTCTGTGCAGATTCTTCAGAACCTGCATAGACATACGCCGGTTTGTGAGCAAAGTCACAGGATATGTCCCATGAACGAACTATATACTCTATTCTATCGATTGCTGCCTGATTAGCCTCAGCGTACTGTTTCGCCTTTGCCCTTCCAAATTTTGAGATCAGTCTGTCATAAATCAGGTTGTGCTGGGATGTGATTTTTGCTGTTGTATAGCCTGTAGCTCCTTTTATTATCCTGTCTGCCTCAATAATTGCGACAGACATTCCCACTTCTTTCAAAAGAAAAGCCGAAGTAATTCCGACTGTCCCTCCCCCGATTATCGCTACGTCAACATTAATATCCCCTGAAAGAGCAGGATAGTTGGATTCAGGGGTAGTTGCCAGCCAGTATGATTCTGCCCTGCCAGGCAGAGTATAACCCGTATTTTCCCCATGTGTCATACTTTTCACTTAACCTTTGTTCTAGTTTATCTAGATCGAACACTTCTCTCATCGATAAAGGGCAAACGCTTATAGGATAATGACCTCGCCCGATGCAATCACGCAGCCCTGAAAAGATACTGGAATCTTACTCCCTGACTTTCTTTTCCGAAAGGCTATATACTGCAGGACTTTTGATTACCTTTCCAGTTGCGCTGTAGCGGGAACCATGACACGGGCAGTCCCAGGTTTTTTCCGCACTGTTCCAGGAGACAATGCATCCCATGTGCTTGCAGGAAGGGTCAAGAGTATGGAGCACCCCTGCCTCGTCCCTGTATGCTGCAACTCTTTCTCCTTCGATCTTGACAATTGCACCTTCTCCAGGCAAGATCTGTGAGGCGTTCTCATGAGTAGGAATTATCCGTTCTCCCACAAGGCCTTTGGTTGCTTCGGCAACCTGTGAGAAAAAAGTTTTAGCCGATTCAAGAGGTTTGAATCGTGAAGGATTATATACCTCTTCCCAGGGGTTAGACTTTCCGAGAATCATATCTGTAAGAATCATCGCTGCAGCAGTGCCTGTGGTCATACCCCATTTCCGGAACCCTGTTGCGATATACAGGTTCTCGTTACCAGAGGTAATCTGACCAATATAGGGAACATGGTCAACAGATATGACATCCTGAGTTGACCAGTGATAATCGATGGAGTTGACTGGGTAGATCGATCTTATCCATTTCTCGAGATTTTGATAGTGGTCGATTTCATTCCCCTCCCCAGTCCTGTGCCCATCTCCTGATACAATTATCAGTTCGCTCTCCCTTGCAGGTTGGGAACGCAGAGATCTGATGGGTTCTTCGGCACTGATAAACATTCCCTGTGGGAAAGGCTCTTCAATACGAACCCCCAGCGCATATGAGCGGGACTGATACAGGCGCTGGAAAAGCAACCCGGGTTTGTCATGAATCGGAAAATGTGTTGCCTGGATAACTTTGTTTGCTTTGATGATCCCTTTATTCGTTATTATTTTTATAGGGCCATCTCCTTCGAGCTTCAATGCCCTCGTCTTTTCAAAGATATGGCATCCATCACCCTCAATCTCCTTTGCCAGGGCACAGAGATATTTTCTGGGATGAAACTGAGCCTGATTGCCGAAAAGGACTGCACCATACGTTTTAAAAGGCAGCGGAAGGTCAGATTCAAATGAAGCCGGGAGCCCGAGGCTTTGAGCTGCATCTACCTCGTTCCGGATATTTACAATCGACTCTTCTGAACTGGCATAAACGTAAGCCGGCATGCGGACAAAATCACAATCTATGCCTTTTGAACTTATTATGGAAGCTATCTTCTCTATGGCTGCCTGATTGGAGTCTGCATACTGCTGAGCCTGTTCTTTTCCGAATTTTGAGATCAGGCGGTCATAGATCAGACCGTGCTGGGATGTAACTTTCGCAGTTGTGTGCCCTGTTACCCCTTTGATAATCCGATCCGCTTCGATCACTGCCACGGATGATAGCCCTGCTTCCTTTAAAAGGAAAGCAGTTGTAATACCCACTATCCCGCCTCCCAGAATTGCCACATCTATATGAATATCTCCGGAAAGAGGAGGATAGCTGGATTCAGGTGTGGTTGCCAGCCAGTAAGACTCTGCCCTTCCAGGCAGGATATAGTCAGCTTTCTTGTTGTCTGCCATATCTTCCACCATAAAGATCTTGAGGAAACCCGCGCACCTAAGCTCTCTGATAGTCATGCACTCTAAGCAGCAAAGCCCAAAAACTGGCTCAAGCTGTGTAAACCCCCTTTATTCACGGTTCTCCCCTGTATCAGTTCTCAAACGGATACCATAAAATTATCTAATCAAATATTAAAAATCAATAGTAACATTAACTCAGGTATTACTGTAATAGGCAGAACTAAAACACAAATAAGAACCTGGAAAATCAGAAATTAAAACAGAGATGAAAACTATCTGTCTATTTGGGGTCTATAAGAGGTATCGGGGTATGACATGAGATATATAGTGTTCTTGAGAGGAGTGCCCGGCTCCGGCAAATCAGCTTTTGTCAGGGAAAATAACCTTGAACCTTATACAATTTCTTCAGACAGCATCCGGCTGCTCCTTAAGCCTCCTGTATTGTCTGTCACCGGAAGACCAGTTATTTCTCAAAAGATCAATCGCCGGGCATGGGGGCTCATTTACTCGCTTATAAAAAGCCATATGGAAGAAGGAGATTTCATAGTCCTTGACGCAACGAATGCGGGAAATGCAGATATTGCAAAGTACAGGAAGCTTGCCAAAACCTACAGGTATAAAGCCATCTGTATTGATTTCTCGGACATTTCTCTTGAGATTGCAAAGGAAAGAAACAGGAAAAGACCTGAGTATGAGATTGTGCCCGAGGCTGTAATTGATGAGATGTACTCCACAATAAACAGACAAAAGGTACCTTCGTTCGTTACAGTAATAAAGCCGCAAGAATTCAATGAAAAATTCCTGTATAAGGCTGATGACTTCTCCCATTATAAAAGAATCCATCACATAGGGGACATAAACGGGAATTATAGGGCTCTTAAGGAGTACCTTACATGCGGGATAAATGAGAATGACCTGTATATTTTTCTGGGAGATTACACAGGCAGTAGAGCTGAAATCTCTGAGAACACTGAAGTTGTTAAATTTCTTACCTCCATAATGGACAGGAATAACGTTATCCTGCTCGAAGGAGAACAGGAAGCATGTTTTTGCATCCTGGCAGAAGGCGGAGAACAAACCCAGACCTCCGGGCTAGAGAACAGAGTGCATAATATTCTAGAAATGAAGCAGGCAGGCGTTACAAATAACGATATTTCCATCTTATGTAAGAAATTGAGATTATGTGCTTACTATAAATTCCATAACAAATGCTTGCTCGTAACTCATGGAGGGCTGAGTAACCTTCCTGAAAACCTGATTCTTATAGGAGCCAATCAGATGATTAACGGCATGGGGGAACCCGAAGATGCATATCTGGTTGCTGCGAGTTTCAATAGAAACACAGATGAAAATACTTATCAGGTTCACGGGCACAGGAATCCTGAAAATCTCCCCATTGAAAACGGAAGAACGTTCAATTTGTGCCCTGAAGAAAGTTCCCTTAGAATCGTCATTCTTGACAGAGAAGATTTTCGCAGCCAGGAAATCAAAAAATAGGTATAAAATATAGTGACAAAAAGAAAAAAATTCTTCAAAAATCCCCTGAAATAAAAATAAACTAAATTTTAACCCATGGAAGTGTTCAAAGTTTCTGTAAATGAAAATTCTAAGCTGGAGATCAGGAAGTAAACCTGAGAATGTGAGTTTTTGAGAGGGCTGAAACCTTTGGACTATCTCTGGATACTACCTAATCTCCTCTAAAGAGTTTAAAGACAATTTTGTTTTGCGGGTTCAGGCAAGAGCATCTTTGTTCATGATATAGGCAACCATTTCACGGTTGATTTTGCTCTCCCTTGAGACCTTTGCTTCAATATCCTCACTGGATTTACCTTCGATTTTCATTTCCTTTATTTTCTCAATAACTGAGGATGGAATGGTGTAGTATTCGTTAATATCCTTCCTGTGACCCCATACATCACCCTCAATAAGCTGGATTTTTTGCATCTCAAGGAACATTTCTATAGATTTTGAAATTGTGCCCTTGTATGATTTAGGCAGCTGAATAGCCTCAATCTTCGGACAGGTTTCAACCAGTCCAAAAATATCCTTGTTCGAAGGTCTGAAAGCCAGATGCACTATTCTTTCATTTGGATTCAGTGTAAAAATTTCGTCTCTTGAGCTAACAACTCTAATTTTCATTGTTTTTTTCCCCACTACAAAGTTTTTTACGTTTTATATCGATAATAAGCTACTTACACTGACTATAAATATTTATCCTACTGTTCTATTAATTTTTACATAGTTTCCTGCCTTCTTGCTTCCATTAATTTCCCAGTTAACTAAAAGGACAAGCTAGCTGAAAGCTATTGGAATTCAGGAGTTTATCTGGAGTACAAAAATTAAGGTTATCAAATAAAAAGTAGCTTGACCAGTTTACACAGTCCTATAAGATATTTACTATCAAGCTCTGTTAATTAAATGGAAGCTTAAGGTATTTGAGAACGGATTAGTAAATATATATAAATATAAGTAAAATTATATGATAATGTAAGTCTCGGAGATTAAGGTCATTGTCGGCTTAAATTGCCCAAGGATCTCATCTTCTCAAAACAGAGTGTTCATCTTCTCAAAACAGAGTGTTCATCTTCTCAAAACAGAGTGTTCATCTTCTCAAAACAGAGTGTTAAAAATTTACTAATTAATCAATAAGTTAAAAAAGCGGGAGTTTTTGATTATTAATTGCTTTACAATTAATCAAGTTCTGAATAATTAGATATTATCTGGAGAATTAGTCATCAAAGAGTTAATTAAATTTTGATGACAATCAGGCTTCTCGCGGTCAGTTAAGACGAGAATACTAAGGACTTTACTGGTGTTAAGTAAATTTATCGGGGTTATGGTCTTGCAGAAAACAAAAATAGTTATCCTAGTGGTATTAACAGTACTTTTTACACTTCGAGCTGCTGCTGGCAGTGCTTCTGCTGCAACTATTTATGTAGAGCCTGGAGACTCGATTCAAAGGGCAGTAAATAATGCGCAACCGGGCGATACAATAATTGTAAAACCGGGGACATATAACGGAGATATAGAGATTTCAACCGCAAATCTGACTCTAGTATCAAGCAGTCCGCATAAAGCAATAATTAAAGCTAAGAATAACGCCTTTAACATTTACGAAAGTAATGTTGTAATAAAAAATTTTGATATAAGAGGTCCGGGTAAATACTCAGGCGTTTGTTTTTTGTTTAGCCGCATCGAATCTACCAATGGAGCTTTTTACTGCACAGTTCAAAATAACAAAATATCTAATTTTAGTATAGGTGCAGATGTTGGATTTTATATGAATAGTGGAAGCGAACACATTCTCAATAATGATATTTTTAATTGCCAGACAGGAATATATGCCTTTGATCTTATGTTCGAAACCCTGACAGTTAGTGGAAATCGTATTACAAACTGTGATAATGGATTATATCTTATTGATGCCCCGTGTATTGTTACAAATAATTATTTTAATAATACCGTAAATATAAATGCTCCTGAAGGGGTTGAATGCATATTTAACACTACGAAAACAGCCGGGAAAAACATTGTAGGCGGCCCGTATCGAGGAGGCAACTACTGGGCAACCCCCTCAGGCAGGAGCTTTTCACAGACCCATTCTGATAAGAACGGAGACGGTTTTGCAGATGAGCCATATATACTGGGCAATTCCATTGATTATCTCCCTCTTATATCTTTGAAACCCCCGGTTGCTGCTTTTTCAGCATCTCCTACCTCAGGAAAAGCCCCATTGAAGGTTAAGTTTACTGACAGAAGTACAAGCTTACCTACCTCATGGAAATGGAGTTTTGGAGACGGATATTATTCAACCGCCAAAAATCCTGTGCATAAGTACGGCAAAGCCGGAAAATACACCGTTAGCTTAGAAGTTAAGAATAAGAAAGGCAGTAACAAGACCACTTATAATTATATCAGTGTAAAGTAAGCAGTGCCTTAAACCAAAAAGATCAGGTCTGAGAGTAAATGATTATGCCTAAAAAGCAGGCACAATAAATTCAGATTGAAATCAGTATAGCTTTCAGGACTGAAGCCTGATGAAAGGAAAATATTTTCATGGCATGGCAACTTTTATTTTAATTCTGATCCGATTAATCGTACATGGTGGGTATTGCGGGAAAGAAAAATCTGCGAGAAGCTAATCTTAAGGGAGTTGACCTTCGAGGAACAAACTTTCAAGGGGCTGACCTCGAAAAAGCTAACCTCATAGAGGCTGACCTCAGGAAAGCTAACCTCACAAATGCTAACCTTAAAGGGGCTGATCTTTTTGAGGCGAACCTTAAAGAAGCTAACCTTGAGGGAGCTTATCTTATATGGGCTGACCTCAGATGGGTTCAGCTTGAAGCGGCTAACCTTGAAAAAGCTCATCTTGAAGGGAGTAAACTTGAAGGAGCAAACCTTGAGAGAGCAGATCTTAAAGAGGCTAACCTTGAAGGGGCAAATCTTAAAAATGCTAACCTTAGAGGAACAAGTCTCGAAGGAGCTAACTTTAGAGGGGCAAATCTTGAAGGCATTAGCCTTGAGGGAGCAACCCTTAAAGCTGCTATCCTTGAAGAAGCATACAGTCTGTCAATTGAGCAGCTTTCGAAGGTTAGAACCCTTTATAACGCAAAATTAGATGAAAAACTGCTAATATCGTTGAAAGAAAAATGTCCCGCCCTTTTTAAAAGACATAATTATAAAAAATAATAGGGGATTAACAGAACTTTTACCGAAGCTTTTTGCTTTGTATTATTCTGTAGAAGCAGTATTTTAACGTGATTTCGAGATAACCTTTCCCTTATCTATGTTTCTCATATCTATGCAGTATTTATGCCCCTATAAGCAGAAGTGATTGAAGATACAGAGTTTACGCATTACTCTATTTCATTTTTAAATAGCTACCAGTATAACTTTAAATCTGTATTTGCTACCAGTATAACTTTAAATCTGTGTTTTTTCCTTTTTATTTATTTGTTCATATAAAGAAATTAATCCGCATAAGTCATCTTTTAATATTATGACTTTATCAGGACACATGATCTATGAGCACATTAATAATTGCAAATATTTTGAAGCAAGATTTAACAACCAGTAATAAGCAGGAAGTGCTTACATGACTGAACGACCGGTCGAAAGTGTAATTATCGAAATCCCGAAAGGAAGCCGAAACAAATACGAGTACGATAAAGAAAAAAAAGTAATTAAATACGACAGAATGCTTTCTTCGTCAATGGTATATCCTTCAGATTATGGTTTTTTCCCTGATACCCTGGCTCTTGACGGTGACCCATTAGATGCTATGGTTTTAACCTGGGAACCTACCTTTCCGGGTTGTGTAATAGATGTACATCTCGTAGCACTGTTTGATATGGAAGACGATAAAGGAAGAGATGAAAAAATCCTCTGTGTTCCGAAGAATGATCCTATGTGGAATTATATTGAAACAACGGACCAGGTTCCACCTCATCTATTTAAAGAGATTACTCATTTCTTCCAGAATTACAAAAAATTAGAGGGCAAACAAGTGACTGTTTTCGGCTGGAGAGGTCTCGAAACAGCCGTTGAAACACTCAAGGAAGCTAAAGCCCGTTATATTGAACAAAAAAAACAATGAAATTATCAAATCATTGAGATTGAGAAATCATCATCTTGCTTTTACGGCTGGATGACATAAAATATACTCTTTTGAGACGATATAAAAAGTATGCTGTATGGAACTATACCTTGTTAAAGATAATGCATAAATTATCCAAAATTAAAGTAAAAACTTTTTGAGATAGACACGAAGAACAGTTATTTATTGTAACTATATTCGCATAAACAACTCTTATATATCTAAATTATAAAAATACTCCCTATAAAAGTAATTAAATACAATAGAATAAATAAAACATTAGATACAGAAATGATGCTGGAAAAGATAGTTTGACTTTCATCTGATAAGAGAATATTTATGAAAAACAATAACAGAATTTCGGGCATTGATATTATTGGGAATGTACCGTGGGGGATACATTTCTGCCAGTTCTACCGGACAAAAGAAGATTTAACGGATATACTTATTCCCTACTTCAAGGCAGGACTGGAAAATAACGAATTTTGCCTGTGGGCTTTGCCAGTTGAGTTAGACGAAGAAAAGGCAAAAGAAGCCTTAAAAGTGGCTATTCCAGACATTCATGTTTATCTAGAGAAAGGGCAAATAGAGATTATCCCATATACTTGCAAGCAAGTAGAAGAGGATGCTTTAGATCCGCAGATGGCATTAAAGCATTTGATTGAAAAAATCAGTAAGGCACTTGCCAGCGGATATGACGGCTTGAGGTATAGTGGAAGCGATTTCTGCGGTCAAGAGGGAATACTGGAATCTGTCACTGGTAAACACCCGGTAATTGCCCTTTGCACTTATTTCCTTGACATATGTAATGTCACTACAATTTTTGATATCGTTTCGAATCACCAGCTTGCTTTGATAAAAAGAGAAGGCAAATGGGAAATAATAGAAAGTTCCTGCCAGAAAAGTTTCATGGAACGCAAGCAGGCTGAGGAGGCACAGAGTGTAAGTGAGAAGCGCATTCGTGCTTTGATAACGGCTAGTTCGGAAGCGGTATATCGTATGAGCCCGGATTGGAGTGAGATGTATTATCTCTATGGTCAAGGTCTTCTTGCAAATACAGAGAGCCCAAGCCATACCTGGCTTCAGGAATATGTCCCTCCTGAAGATCGGTCGCATGTAATTGCCGCCATTAACGAGGCTATCAGGACGAAGAGTATTTACGAACTTGAACATCTGGTTTGGTTAGCCGATGGCAACATAGGATGGATAATTTCACGTGCTGTTCCCATTCTGGATGAAAATAGAGAAATTATTGAATGGCTCGGTACTGCCAGTGACATTACAGAGCGCAAAAAAGTTGAAGCTGAACGGAAAAAGATTCTAGGAAATTTAGATAAGTTAGTTAAAGAACGTACAGAAGAGCTTCAGAAGGCTTATGATTCATTGAAAAAGAGTGAAAAAAATCTTGCTGAGGCTCAAGAAATAGCTCACCTTGGAAGTTGGGAACTGGATTTTGCAAGCAAGGAATTCCATTGGTCTGATGAAACATATCGTATTTTTGGACTTAAACCTCAAGAATTGAAAGTAAATTATGATATGTTTTTAAATTATGTGCATCCCGAAGATCGAAAACAAATAGATAATGCTGCTAAAGAGGCATTAAAAGGAAAACCTTCTGACATTAATTTAAGGATAATTCTAGCTAATGGAAAAGAGCGCATAGTCAATGTAAAATTTGAAATTATTTTCGATGAGGAAAATAATCCTGTCCGGGCTATAGGGACAACTCAGGATATAACAGAGCATAGGAAAGCTGAGGAGAAAATTCGAATACTGGCAAATGCTGTGGAATCGTCAAATGATGCTATCATAACTAAGTCCCTTGATGGTACTATTACAAGCTGGAATAAAGGAGCAGAGCAAGTTTATGGTTACTCACCCGAAGAAGTACTGGGGAAAGCCATAACCATCCTGGAACCATCCATATTAACTGGAGAAACCGAAAAATTAAGTGAAAGGATTAAACGGGGAGAAAATATCCGCAATTATGAGACTTCAAGGTTAAGAAAGGATGGTACGATAATAAATGTTTCAATAACCCTTTCCCCGGTTTTTGACCTATCTGGAAAGCTTGCAGCAATCTTGATAATTGCCAGAGATATAACCGAAAGCAAGATTGCAGCAGAAAAACTTAAAGAAAGCGAAGAAAAGTACCGAAATATCGTAGAGACAGCGAGCGAAGGTATAGTCATAACTAATAGCGAAAATACAATCATTTACGCTAATGAGAAAATGACAGACATGCTCGGATACACTTTGCAAGATTTTATTGGCAAACAAATATGGGGTTTTATCAGCGAAGAATGTAGACCTGTCGTCAAAAGAAATCTGGAAAAAAGGAGGCAGGGAATAATTGAGAGCTATGAATTGGAATTAATACGTAAAGATGGCTCCCCTCTCTGGGTACTTCTGAGCGCTAAACCTCTTTTTGATAAGGAAAGCAAGTATGTAGGCGCTATGAGCATGTTAACTGACATTACCAAGCGAAAAGAAGCTGAAGAATCTCTTATTAATATCGAAACTGCCCGTAAGAAAGAAATCCATCACCGCATTAAGAATAATCTTCAAGTAATTTCCTCTCTGCTCGACCTTCAGGCTGAACAGTTTAAAAACCGGAAAAATATTAAGGATTTCGAAGTTCTCGAAGCCTTTAGAGAAAGCCAGAATAGAGTTATATCTATGGCTCTTATTCATGAAGAGTTGTATAAAGGTGGAGGATTTGAAACACTAAACTTTTCTCCATATATTCAGGAACTCGCTGATACTCTTTTTCAAACCTACAGGCTTGGGAATACGGACATAAGCTTAAACATGGATCTGGAAGAGAAAATTTTATTTGATATGGATACTGCAATCCCGCTGGGGATAATAATTAATGAGCTTGTTTCCAACTCCCTCAAACATGCATTTATAGACAGAGATAGAGGAGAAATTAGAATCAAGCTACGCAGGGAAGAATCCATAGAACCTGAAAATGAAAGCTGCCAGAGTACAGGCAGTAGTTTCATTCTAACTATTTCCGACAACGGGGTTGGAATTCCTGAAAATCTCGATATTGAAGACCTTGATAGTCTTGGCATACAGCTGGTAACTTCCCTTGTAGAGCAGTTAGATGGTGAACTTAAACTGAAAAGGAATAATGGGACTGAATTCACCATAAGGTTCACAGTAGCAGAAAAAAGAGAATAAATTGTGCTATTTTTAAAATTACTTTATTAATCCCTTCTTCATCCCCTTATTCCGAGAAGGCTTGTAATTCCTTTCTTTCCTTAATCCCGTAGTTTAAATTATCCCCGCTAAAAGTACAGCTTAGAGAACAGTACTTTTAGATAGAACACCTCATATTTCTGGTTTAATTAGTAGAAAAATGAAAAAATAGTTCTTGATTAAATAGTAGATTTAAGAGAACTCCACTACATTGATTTAATAAATTCCTTTTCGAACTGTTAATTTTTTAATAAATGACTTTTTAGCATTATCTGGCTGAATTCTTTTTTCAGCAGACTTAGTATAAGTGAAAAATCGATTTTCAAAAAGTTACATTTAAACTTTCGAGAGGTATAAGTAGTTCTGTAAAAAGTACTTGCTCAAGAGACAGCGAGAAAATTCCAGTTAAAATCGATTGAATGGAAGAAATAGAAAATAAGCACCATAAAAGGTGCTTGTTTCCTTACTTAGAACCGTACAGTCTTGTCGCAAATAAGCTGATTAGTTTTTAGATCGATAATTTTTATATTGACAATGCTACCGCGTACAACATCCTCGATATAAGGTCCATCTTTACCCGCATCATTGTCCTCTTCAATTAATCTAAGGGTCTTGACATCACCAACACTTAAAACGCCAAGATCTTTCTTAATGGAACTGGAATCAAGTGTTTTAGAGTTATCACCATCAACAGATACCATAATTTTTGTGGTTCCAGCGGTTTCGAAGTTAATCGAGTCTCCACCAAGGTGTTCGATTTTTACACTTGCTGCTGTATCTGCCCCATTACCACCATTAACGTAGATATCACCTGCTCGAATGTCGAGATTTGCTTGCGGTGCGGACTGTGCAGTTCCCTGTCCAAATACAGAAGACCCTATAGCGGCGGCAAGGATGACAGTTATTGCGACCATCAGGATGACGCCGATAACCGGGGAAACTGCTTTATCGTTCATAAACAATTTCTTGAAATCCATATGTTACTCCCTCCGGGCTAAAAGTATTCGGGCAAGAAAGCCTGCCGGATACTTTTAACACTTTAAATGATAGTTAAGCAACCCTCAATTTTTTAACTTCATACCATCTTATTCCTCTTTGCTATATAAATTTTTTTAAGATGTATTCTAAGATAATTTTAATTCTCAGTAAACCTTCTTAGAGGACATGGTATAGACAGAAACCTGATTGTTGATGGCTTCATAAGCCTTCGAAAATTAGAAACTGCTCTAAAAAATATTTATGGAGACAATGAAGTAAATCCGGAAGAAGACAAGTTGAATAAAGAAAGAAAAAAAGCACCATGTCAGGTGCCTAAATTTTAGAATCTTATGTCTCTATCACAAATTAGCTGGTTAGTTGCCTCATCAATAACTTTGATATTGATAATATCACCATAAGCCACAGCATCAGCAGGATTAACAGAGTTATCTACAATCGGCGCTTTTGGATCAGCAGTTGATTCAGCATTTCTCAGTGCAAGTTTCTTGATATCACCGATACTAATTGTGCCAAGATCAGCTGCAACCGTTTGAGAGTTCCCACCATTAACAGATGCTACAACTTTTGATTTACTAAAATTAATCGGGTCTCCGCCAAGATGCTCAATTTTTATAGTTGCAAGTCCATCAGTAATGCCATCTGCTTCAATATTGAGGTTCGCCTGCGGTGCGGGTTGTGCAGTTCCCTGTCCAAACACTGAAGATCCTATAGCGGCGGCAAGGATGACGGTTATTGCAACCATCAGGATGACGCCAATAACAGGGGAAACTGCTTTGTTATTCATAAACAATTTCTTGAAATCCATATGTTTCTCCCTCCTGGTTAAAGTTATTCGGACAGGAAAACCTGCCGGATACTTTTAAAACTTGAAATGTAATTGAACTTTTTTCAAATTTTGTAACTTCAAATATTCTTATTCTCACTATCTATATAAATTTTCTTATTAAGTACTGAAAGGTAATTTCTGTTAACTTACTCCTTTTTCAATCAAAAAATTTATTTGCACTTGAATTGTATAGAAAATTTTCTAACAGTCAGGTTAATAATCTATTAGAAACATTTTGAGAAGTTATTCTTGAATTTAGAAGGTGATCTCATAGTGGAGGGTAAAAAATGCAGGGCAATTGGCAAGAACTGCCAGGCAGTTTCAGAAGTGTATGGGCAACTGCTTATGATAGGTATAATCGTTCTATCCTTTTCCACAATAGCCCTGACTGTGTTTTCTGACGGGGGAGCTGTAGACCCCCCACATACTCCAAGAACGGATCTGCTCGAGGAAATCGATACGGGTAACAATAAACTATACATCACACACTGCGGAGGAGAAGCTATTGATCTTGATGAGATCAAGATAATCGTGGTTGCTGACGGGCAGCAGTATGAATTCAGCAAGTCCGACTTTGAAGATCCAGAGGGAAATGAACCCGATGATATTTTCACGCTCGGGGACTGCATAGTGATTAATGATGAAAACATCAAGAGAGGGGTCTATATAGACATGCTTCTTGTGCACACGCCCTCCCAGCAGGTGCTCCAGCGAACAGCGCTCCAGCGAGTCCCGGGAAAAATCCCAGACTGGATAACTCCTTATCCATATGGAAGTGTGTATGACAGTACCTCAGGCTGGTCATCCATGGAGCTTGTTAGCGAAATTGATGGACATTCTATAAGCACTGCGGTTACAGACTCAGGATGGACTTCTCAAACTTATTCATTTGGGGTAGATGCGGATGAGATGGGGATTCCAAATTTTTCGAAAATTCAGTTAAAAATAATCTACGAGACAGGGGACAGCAGCTTTGAAGATTTAAAACTGGAAGTAAGCAGCTTTGAAGATTTAAAACTGGAAATATCTACTGACGGATATAACTGGCAACAAATAGCTTCCAAGAAAGAAGGTAACCTGAAAGAACATCATAATTTTGAGGTTTGTGAAGCAGAGAACAAAATTTATACTCTCTATGACCCGACTAAAAATATAGCTTACATAAAAAATACCGACGAACTTGAGAAACTTATGGTCAGGTTTTCAGTTCGTGGAAATGCAGCTGCAGAAAGTGGAAAAGAGTTCTCGGTTGATTACGTAGGAATCCATATAGAGTAACTCATTACAGGCCTGGATGCTGAAGCAAGGGGGACAAAAGGTGAAGAAAAATAATCGAAGTAAGGAAAAACCCGAAAAGAAGTCTTTTTCCCATTCAGAAACTGCAACATCAACTGTTATTGGGGTAGTATTACTTCTGGGGATTATATTTTCAGTATTCGCCATTATACGAATAGGGTACGTCCCGGAGTGGAAAAATGATGCTGAGTACTCTCATATGAACAATGTATACGAGGACATGGCAGACCTCAAATCGAAAATCGATATGATGACAGTCGTCCTGGCTTTAAATCCAGATTCCTCATATATTAGTTCTTCGAATCCGGGCTCCTCTGCTCTTCAGCCTATTATGACTGTACCTTTCCATATGGGTGGGGGAGAGATCCCATTTGTAGGTCCCATAAAATCTAGCGGAAGTCTTGCTGTAAACAAAGACAGCTGCACAATGGGTATAGTAGTAAAAGAACCTTCAGGCACTGAAGCATATATCAAATCTCTTAATTGTGGCACCATCACTTACAATTCTCAAAACAGATATTACGTTAATCAGAATTTCAGTTATGAATGTGGAGCCTTGATCCTTGATCAGGGAAAGCAGTCAGTTATGACGCTCTACCCTTCTATACGATTTTCGAGAACCCCAACCAATGAGTATGACGTTTCAATAAATGCTATAAGAATATTTCAGAAGCCTTACGTCCCTCCCCAGGTAATTTCCTCAAACAAGGAATGTTCTCTACGCCTTACAGGTCTCGATTACAGATCCCTCTACGACAGCGATAAGGTTGGAGATGTAAACCAATTCGTGCTGACTATCAGCACAACTCATCCCGAAGCCTGGGAACAATATTTTAAAGGTTTGCTCGACGATGCAGATATAGAATCAGAGGATTATTGCCTAACATTATCTGAAAAGAATGGCGAGAATTTCGTAAGCTTGACATTCCCTTCAAAACCACCTTCAGAATCAAGCTCAACGCGCTTGAACAGGGTGCGCCTGAGTGAAACTGTAATTAAAGCTGAACCTGGAATTGGCTTGCGTTAAAATGGACAAATGAGAAGACAAGGGAAATCTAAGGATAGAGTAGTAAATCAGATAAAAAGGTTCGATAATGATTCCGAATGCCTCCTTTATAGGAAAAGAGACCAGAGAAACCAATCAGGGGATGTTCTCCCGCTTTTCAAAGTCTGAGTCAGCTGCTGCAACAATTATCCTGGCAGTACTGCTTTTAGGGCTCATATTTGCAATGGTTTCAGTAGTCAGGCTTGAATATGTTCCTGAATGGAAATATGAAGCAGAGCAGGATCATATGTATGAGATTTGGAATGACTTTCAGGAATTAAAAATAAGGATCGATATGCTTTCCAGGCTTATGGAATCAGACAGCTATCCTGCAAACGATTTCTCAATAACTGTGCCTTTCCGTATGGGGAAAGGGGATATCCCTGTTTTCGAGCCTTCGAGGTCAGATGGCAAACTTGAGGTAAATAAAGAAAGGTGTGTAATGAGTATAACCCTGTACAATTCCGCTAATGAGGTAATGAAATTTTATAACTTCAGCTGCGGTGGAATTACCTGCTATTTGCAGAATAAGCAGTATCCTGACCAGTTTTTCAGGTATGAAAACGGAGCCCTGATTCTTTCAGATGGTACAGGTTCTGTAATGAGACAGCCGCCGGTATTCACTATAAATGAAACAATAAAAGGCAGTAATAGTTATACCGTCAATATTCGTGCAATTCAGCTTTCAGGTAAAGTCGATTCTGTTTCCTCAAATACCATTACTCCCCTTGAATTAACGGGACTGAGTAGCAAGCAAGTATACGATAGCAGTGAAAATGAAAACACGAATCTCAAAGCCTTTAGTTTGACAATTGCCACAAAATATCCCGATGCCTGGACCTCTTATCTCAGCGAAACTGCAAAAAACGCAGGACTTGAGTATGGCAGGGACTATGAAATTGAAAAACGAAACCCCGATTGTGTATATTTTAAATTTATACACACCGATAACAAAAATCTCGATAGACTCTGTATAAATGAATCTGTTATCGAGGCAGCTCTGAGAGTTGGAAGCAGCTTGAGCAGTGAAGATTTCGGTTCTCAAGAGTCTGGAGAAGGTGATGACACATCTGAAAGTGAAGAGGATACATCAGAAAATGAAAATACAATGAAATTAAACCAGTGGTATTGTTTTGAAACCGTTTCCGGTACCAATGTAGATCTATCTAAGCTGAGGACTATGATCCAGAAAGTGATTTTTTAACACAGAGCACAGGAGCAATGTTAAAGGATTACTCAAGCAATAATGCATTTGAGCATGATTTAAATAATCAGCTAGAATCGACATTTGGGTTTAATAGTTTTACAGAGTTTGAATCTCAACCCAATTCAGTTACAATCTTAATGGTGTACCAGTGTAATCTTAATAGTAATTATTACATTACTTTAGCAGGCAATGAACTTGATAGAACGTTACATCAAAGCGATGGGAGTGGGAAAAAGTGGTATTTATATAAACAAGATATCAATGAAACATCAATAAATGATCCTTCAGATCTAAAATTTTATTTAAATATTGACAAGCAAAATGGGGATAAGAAGTATATAAACATCAACTATCTTGCAGTCCGCCCTAACTGACGGAAAAGAAAAAGGTATATAAGGCGTATAAGTCCCATACCCGTTTGCACCGAAAACTCGGATAAGCTGGAAAAAAATAGATAAACATGCCTGAAAAATACACAATTTCTTACCCTGCGAAAAGAGTTCATTCCGACGGCAGGGTTGAAAATTCGGAAGTACTGCTTGCCAGGGAATGCGCCGTTAAGATCATTCTTGATGGTAATCTTTTTACAACCCTTTTTGCCTCCCCACTCGAACTAAAAGAGCTTGCAGTTGGGCACCTGATTACAGAAGGAATTCTCAGTTTCAGGGAAATTGAAAATATTGAGGTGGAAGGAAGTGAGGTTCGTATCCTCACCCGGAAGGAAAAACAGACCCCCAGTACCGAAGCAGCCGGAGAAGCCAGAAAAAAAGTACAGGTTAGCAAAGAAACCATTGTCGAATCGGACTCTGTCTTTGACCCAGAAGCCCTTTTTGCAGGCACAGAGCACCTTGAATCCGCTATCTATAGACTTACTAGAGGAACCCATCTGGCAGCCCTGATCGACAGAAAAGGAAAGCTCGCAATCCAGATTGTTGATGTAGGAAGGCATAATGCCCTAGATAAAGCAGTAGGAGCCGCCTTTCTCAGGGGTTTTGACCTTTCGCAGCATTATCTGCTTTCCACGGGCAGGCAGCCTGCTTATATGGTCACAAAAGCCGCAAGGGCAGGAATTCCCCTTATCGCAACCAAAGCCATGCCCTTCGACTCAGGCGTCGAAGCCGCAAAAAAAACAAACATATGCCTTGTAGGTCAGCTAAGAAAAGAATCAATGCTTATTTTTTCCAACGAATGGCGGGTCAAACTCCAACCATTTTCAAAAAGCTTGTGATCACGCATTGAGTTTCTTTAAAAGCCACGCCATGTTCTGACCTAAAATTTGCATAGTCCGAATGCCTTCTTCATCTTTTTCGACGTCCCCTTCGGCAAGCCCCATCCCCACATTCCAGTAGCTTGATCCAGGGATTATCATCTGGGAGATTGTAAAGAAATGGTTGATGGAATCAAAAACGTGGATCGATCCTGCCCTTCGCACTGCAACGACTGCTGCTCCTACTTTACGCCTGAACATCTCGTTGTTAGCTTTAGCAACGAAGCCTGCTCTGTCAATAAGGGCTTTAAGTTCAGGAGTCAGGTCTGCAAAATAGGTGGGTGACGCCAGAATTATCCCGTCAGCTTCGAGCATTTTCTCAATGCATTCGTTGACTATATCATTGTCAATTGCGCATCTTTTGTCTGCGTTCTCAAAACATTTCATACAGGCGATGCAACCGTGAATAGGCTTTCCTCCAACCTGTATGATTTCGGTCTCTATCCCTTCTCCCTCAAGTTCTGCAAGTACGTATTTTATAAGAGCAGCCGTATTCCCTTCCTTTCTCGGGCTTCCGTTAAATGCGACAACTTTCATTTTTTCGTTCCTCCTGTACTGTCATTTATTTCTTCCCACCCATATTTCTTTTCAGGCTTTTTCCGGTTTTCCAGGTAGCTATCACTAAATTATCAATAAGTCACAACATTTTTTTATATATGTTAACTTGACTTCTTTTTTACAATATTCCAAGAGTGACCGTTTTATCCTGTTACAATTTATCTGCAAAAATATGAAAAATTATATTCGACTGATTTTACAAATTCATTCTTTTTCTGCCGTATTTGTTATGGTAAACTTTCTCCTCTCTGTACCGATCCTCATGCTCTGGTCTCTGGTTAGGATAACCTATCGGTACAAGAGCCAGAGGAATTACATGTTCAGGCAGTTCAAAGGCTTTCCGGAAACCTTCAATCCGATCCTTCATAGGGTAGATCCCTGTCCAGACTGCTCCAAGACCGGCAGCATGAGCTGCAAGCAGGAGGTTCTGGGTTGCTGCCGAGCAGTCCTGAACCCAGTATCCAGGAGCTTTTTCGAGCGTAATATCTCCGCAGACAAGGATTGCAAGAGGGGCTTCCCTGCACATGCCCGCATAGGGACTGAAAGTTGGGATTTCATCAAGGAGCTTCCTGTCATCGATAACTATAAAAACCCAGGGCTGGGCATTAACAGCGGATGGGGCACTCATAGCAGCCCTGAGAATTTTGGTAACAAGCTCCTGGGGAACCGGTCTATCCTTGTATTTTCGAATACTTCTCCGAGTGTGAATTGCTTCAAAAACATCCATGCAAACCCCTCCTTTCTTCTTTGCAGAAAAAATGTATGTAGAAATCCGTAAATTTCCTTTTCAGGATTTCTTTCCGGATTTCCCACTTTATTTCACTTTATTTGAACAGATTCAAGCCTGTGTTCTTCGCTTTTTCCATAAGCTCTATATTATTTTTTATTTCTCCCGGAGCGTGATAGCCAACTCCTACAAGCGTGTCTTTTACGTCCATGCGCATGAAATTGGAAATCTGCCCTTTGAACTCCTCATAGACCCCTTGAAAAGCTGCCGGATCAGGAGCTCCCTGAGTTCCTATAATTATGGCTTTTTTCCCGGCAGGAAGACGTGGAGAAAAATCAGCATTTATAAGGGAATAACAGCGGTCAAGGAAGAGCCGCATCTGACCTGAAAACTGGCCAAAATAAATCGGAGCCCCAAAAACAATGCCATCAGCTGTTTTCATTTCCTCGAACAGCCCTGCAAGATCGTCTTCAAGCTTGCACTTATCATGGCTTTTGCAGTAATCACAGGCCTGGCAACCTTTGTAGTTCATCTCATTGAGAATAAATGTCCGGGTTTCGGCACCTGCTTCTGCTGCGCCTTCCAGGACCTGCTGGACAAGAATATTCGTGTTTCCGTTCTTTCGGGGACTGCCTACAATACCTATGACTTTCATTTTCTTCATCTCTCTTATTTTTAAAACACTTCTGAATTCCGCTTTCTTTGAATTTATACCGGAATAAATTTTGGGTTTATTCCGGCTCCTTCTTTCTTTAATAAAACATATTTATTCAATATCTAATTTGCAGCAACTATACTTATATTCTATACCTAGAATCCGAATGATAACACAAAATGGATACTATGAACGCATAAGGTAAAACTATGATACAGAATACAAAAGATTCAAGAAATTTTTTACTTAGTAAATTTTGTGCCTGGAGATTAATTTTCCCCAACACAGAAAAACTTGATCTCAAATCTAAAACAAATTCACGATGCAGCTGGAGCAATTATTTGCAAAAACCAAAGTTAATAGTTTTCTCGAACAGTTAAAGTAATATAAAAGATTTACAATTTAGTATTTAAAGTTAAATTTTTCAAGGTGATTTTTTATAGCGGAGGGTAAAAAGTCTAAACAACTTGACAATAAATGCCAGGCAGTTTCAGAAATATATGCGCTGATTTTAATGGTTTTGATGGCTTTCATACTTGCTTCATCAATAATGTATCCCTTTATCCCTCAAAACCCTCCCATTGCAAATCTCTTTATCGAAGCTCGTAGTTTTACTCAATATGCGACAGAGTCAGGTTATTTAATTGAATCTTCTTCAAGTTCTGGAGGCAGTATTTCTCCTTCTGGAAGAATATTTGTGCTCGCCGACAGCAACGCAACTTCGATATAGTGCCTGCAGATAATTATAAAATTTTTGATGTGCTGGTGGATGGGGAGTTCGTTGGGCCGGTTTCCGCCTATACCTTCAATAATGTATCTTCCAACCACCGTATTAAGGCGAGTTTTACCGTGGATTTCGATGTACAGGACAATACTGTAGTACCTGAAAACAATTTCACGGTCAATGCAACTGTGCTTGGTTCTGCTATTACTAATGGTCCAAATGGTTATAACTTACCGGTTACTTGCCGCCTTAAGATAGGGAATCATACTTATACCCCCTGGGGAGATTACACAAAGGCACTGGATGGAAACCTCAATGACGGAAAAAATCCTCGCTTCTGGGAATCTACAATCTCTTTTAAGGCAGGTACACCTGTAAGGATTGAAGCTTGCTCCTGGTTAAAAAATGGGAAGGATCCTCAAAAAACTATAGATGGTCTAAACGCATAACAGTTGACACCTCGAACAACTCATCCAATCTGATGGTGCTTAAGAACGGGGACTCTGTTCCAAATATCCCTGGATTTAACAATCAGGTCTCGATTAAAGATATCGTGACAGACTATATCGAGAACGGTGATATCAAGCTCAAGGAGAATGAAGTAATATATCTTTTTGAGTTGGGCACTGAAGTATCTGCTGAAGATCCGGACGACCCTGCTGCTGATTTTCAGGACCTTGTCATTTTGGTTTCAATAAACGGAGTAGATACGTCACAGTCTGAAGATGAATCTCAGGACGCAGTTTCCCCCCGATGAACACGATGAATCCTCAAATGAGGTCCCGCATAAAACAGTTACCAAGCTTGTAATCGAGCACCGCGGAGGAGATCCAATTAATTTTAAATCCCCTGAAGAGACCAAAGTTATACTTTATATAGGGGATAAACAACATTACCTCAATTTCACGGAGCTTGGGAACTTTAAAGCAGGGGACTCAGCAATTGTTGATCTTAACTACACTAACTTACCAATTAGTCAAGGGGATCAATTATTAATCAAAATAGTGGATGTCCCAAGTAAATCCTTAATCTACTCCGGAAGCATCACGGTTAAATGAGATTTATTAATGGAGCTGAATTTAAGAGGCTCAGCTCAAAAAATATATTTCTTTGGTTCCTGTAGTATCATGGAGCAGCTTGCTATTTAATTGCTGTTTCCGTGGGTCAGTATAAATTAGAGAATGGTTTAATAGTACAGAGAAAATGGATTAATAGTACAGAGAACATACCTCATAAATATCGATTTTAACCAGCAATTTTAGCATTCCTACCTTTTTGTGAGTTTTCCAGGTAATTTCAGAAAGGTTTTAAAATTAATCTAAAAAAGGTTTTAAAATAACAGACACCACACAACAAGTAAAAGTAAATCCTATTTGTATCTTAATATTGGGTTCTGCTTTTATTGATATAGCAAATTAGAGAACTAGATGGCAAATTAAGAGAACTTGCACCAGTCAGCTATAATAGTAACAATATCTCTTTAATAATATTTTTAGAAAAATTTTAAAATTTGAAAACATAATTTCTGATTGTCGGCAGAGAGGGAAGATATTTAGACATCGGAAATCCTAGAGATACCAGGTTAAATGTATGACGCAGAAGAACGGATATATGCGGTATTTTACAAAAGAAAGTTGCTACCCCAACCAGGCAGAAGCCATGGAGAGAATTCATTCAGCTATCCTGCAGGAGAAAATCGTGCTTTTTGAAGGAGCCTGCGGGACAGGTAAAACTTTGAGTGCACTTGCTCCTTCTTTGAGTGTGGGAAAAAAACTCAATAAGGTCGTTATTATAGTCACAAATGTCCATCAGCAGATGGTTCAGTTTATAAATGAGGCAAGAGAGATCTCCCGGGTTAACGATATAAAAACAATTGTTTTTAAGGGCAAGACTTCTATGTGCCCTGAGAATCTTGATTATGAAGAATGCAGGCTTAAAGGGGAAAATACATATGATCTCCTTGACCTTGAGAGGGAAATTTCCTCAAAGGAAAAAGAGCTAAAGGACGTTTATGAGAAGCACAAACGAACAAAAGACCCCGCCCTTTACGCCCTGCGAAATGAGCTTGAAAAAGAACTGGAAGAGGCAAGGACAAAAGCTCAGGCTTTAAGGAACAACTCCTGTCCAAAGCTTTATGAAGTGCTGAGATTTGAAGGAAACGAATTCTCCACCTGGCTTTTTTCCGATGTAAGAAGTCCGGAAGAAGTGCTTGAATATGCAGAAGACCGCGACATGTGCGGGTACGAGTTGCTTAAAAAGGAACTTAAAAATACCGAACTTCTAATCTGCAATTTCCATCATGTGCTCAATGCCGAAATCTTTATGACTCTACTTAAATGGCTTGAACGCGACCCTGAGGATATTATCCTGATTTTTGATGAGGCACATAATATTGAAGCGTCTGCTCGCTCCCATTCTTCAATAACACTCTCAGAACTGACTATTGAAAAAGCCCTTTCTGAAGTAGGTGAGACTCCCGAGCAGGACAATTCTCCTTTTTTCAGGGCAGGAGCTGATTCGAGCATCGGCATTCCTCTTGATCAGGACTATGAAGCTCGATTATATGCGAAAAAGCTGTTTACCTGTTTTCTAACCGCCCTCAGAGATACATATGACTCGAAATTGAAATTCGGGGAAAGAAACAGGCTTGGTAAGAACTGGCAGGACATTCAGATAAGTGACCCTTATGAACGTTTTGACATCCTGAAAGCCCGCTTTTTGCGTAGTGCAGTAAAAGAAGGGTTTGAGGATGAAGAAAAGGTGCTTATTCGGTTACGCGAAATTGGTGAACTCGGTGGAAGGCTGGAAGAAATATATGCTGAAAATTACAAAAAAGGGCTGCTTTCCGTCCTGAAACGTTCCCACATACGCTATGTTGCGGATTTTCTATCTTCTTATCTTGTGCTTTCAGACAGACAGAACTATTATCCTATCCTGAACGTGCGAAAAGATTTCAAAAGTGACAGGATAGTTGGCAGGATAGAGCTTTTTACATGCATCCCTAAAAATGTAACTCAGCCTTTGCTGGATTCCGTTTATGCAGCAGTGCTCATGTCGGCTACACTCCGCCCCTTTGAAATGATCAAATCTACACTTGGCATCACAAGGGAAGTGGAAGAAATTTCTTACGGCACTACCTTTCCCAGTGAAAGAAGGCTCACACTTGCGGTTTCAGTTCCTCCTCTTTTTGCAAAGAACCGAGACAGTCCAAAAACACTTGAGAGCCTTAAAGAAGCTTTGCTTGCAGCTATTACTGCATCACCCGGAAACGTAATTATTTATTTCCAGAGCTATGCTGAAGCGCTCCGTTATACTAAACTCCTGGAGCCTGAACTTTCTATTCCTATTTTCCTTGACGAGACAGGGGTTTCAGCTAAAGAAATCCGCGAAAAGTTCTTTAGAATAGGGGAGCAGGGAGGAAAAGCCTTACTTGTAACCTATCTCTGGGGAACACTAAGCGAAGGTGTTGATTTCAGGGATTCAAGAGGCAGGACAGTAATTGTGGTTGGAGTGGGATATCCGGCTTTAAACGACCGTATCAAAGCTGTCGAATCTGCCTATGACACAGTTTTTGGTTGTGGGGAAGGCTGGGAATTTGCAGTCCAGGTGCCGACAATCAGGAAAGTCAGACAGGCAATGGGAAGAGTAGTACGCTCCCCGGAAGATTATGGAGTAAGGATTCTTCTCGATTCCCGCTATCAGGGCTCCCAGGCACGTAAACTCGGGAAATTTTCGGTTTTTGATTATTTCCCGCCTGAAGAAAGGAAAGAATTCATTGATGTCGCGCCAAAAGATGCGGGCAGTCTCGTGGAAGATTTTTTTGCCCATATAACAGCAGATAATCCCAAAAAAGAGGAGCTGGAATCCCAGGCTTCTAGTCGGCTGGATTTTAGAAGCCTTGCAGAGAAGCTTTGAAACTCTTTGAACAGAGAAATTTAAAATCATGTGGTTTTGGTAAAGATAACTGCTCATTATAGTTGTTCAAATTTCGGAGCAGGTAAATTAAGATCAGCAGAACTAAACAGAATACCTGCTTTTAGTCAAAAATATAAGTAGTCAGAATTTTGAAACCAGCTCATTGGTTCAGGAGCGGAATACTATCCTTAGTGCTAATTACAGCACTATTTATTAGGAAAAGATACAGCAGCAATTTTGGAACAAGCTCAATAAAAACCAGAATGGAAAATAGAGTTTTCGCACATATTTTTACAACAAATTCATACAGATCATTACATATAAATTTATGCAGATCTCTTTTACAAATAATGTAAAAAGATTGCATTTAAAATTAATAAATTTTTTTCTGAAATTTAAAGCAGCTTTAAATTGGTGGACGTAGATTATTTAATTAGCATTAAATTCGAATATAATTTCTAAGAATTTTGATTAAATTAGATTAAAAGCAAAAAATTATGGAAAATCTTTATTTATCCTTATAGACGAAACAATATACAAAAAAAGGGGATGGAAAGTTGGGTGTAGAAGACACTATTAAAGAAATTGCAAGCGAACTTGAGAAAATCGCGACTACCAAAACTGTAGTAGGAGACCCTATTACTGCTGCCGGGAAAACAATTATTCCGATTTCAAAAATTAGTATGGGTTTCGGAGCAGGCGGAGGAGAGGGAAAGAGGGACTCTGAATCCGGATACGGAGGAGGCGGCGGGGCAGGCGCGAAGATTGAGCCTGTAGCATTCATTATGCTTTCTGAAGAAGAAGCTAGAATCTTCCGAATCTCGGAAAGAGGTGATACTGGGTCGCTTATTAGTACGCTTCCTGAACTTGTGCCTGAGATTATGGACAAGCTTAAAAGCATGAGAGGCAAGAAAAAAGAAGAAAAAACCGAGGAAACAATAATTAAAGAAAGAGAAGTTTCGGAGAAAGAATTTCCGAAAAAGGAAACCGTAGAGGAAACAGAGATTAAGATTGAAGAAGGATGTGTCCACTGAATTTCTGGAATTTAAAACCTTTTAAAGGAATTTTTTCCAGGAATAGGAATTTAAAGATCCGGGTTTCGGGATAGTCAGGACTATCCCCATCTCCCTAACCTGCTTAGTATGCTGGCAATCTATCTTCTCCTGCTTATTCTCCTATTGATTTTATTCATACTTATTACAGCAATAGGTTTCACCTTCAAGCTTAATGTTCTCAGTCTGGAAGAAAAGAAAGAACTTAGAGGCATATTTACTGTAAAATGGCTGCTCTTTTCCCATACTTTCTCAGTTGAGGCACCTGGAGAAAGAGAGAGACCTCTTGAAGAGCCCGAAATACCGATAGAGGGCGGAATAATAACAGGGGAACAAAGGGAAGCTGATCCACAGGAACCTGAAAGGGTGCGAGCCGTTACAGAAACAAAGAATAAGGTTGAAACAGGGGAAAGAAGGGAGATTGAAGAAAAAAGGCTGAAAGAGGAAAGAATAGAAGTATATGAAGATAAAAGGGAGAAAGTACACGAGCATAAACGTAAAAGAGGTATAATTGCAAGGATAAGGAGAGAAAAGGAGCCTGAAGAGGAAAAAGCCCCACAAAAAAGAATGACCACCAGGGAAAAACTTCATTGGGGCTTTGAAGCATATAAATCCTTGAAAAAACCTATGCTTCGTCTATTTTCTGATTTGCTGAAAGGGATAAAAATTAAGCGTCTGGATTCTTACATGGCTTTTGGTCTTGATGATCCGGCAGACACGGGCATACTTTGTGGATTCATACATTCTATTGCGGGATTGATCTACAGCCGATGCAGGCGTTGCAGTTTTTCCATCAATCCTGTGTTTATGAATCCGATGATGGATTTCCGGGGGAATATAGAGATTCGTGTAAGAATATATTCTCTGATTTTCCCAATGTTAAAATTTATGCTAAACCGGAAAACTTTATCTTTTACCTATTTGATTATTAAGGAAAAAGTTTGGGGAAGATGGAAGTCCCACTCCTAAGCTTTAAGAATAGGTAATGAGGATACAGATAGATATGATTAAAGTAGTGTCTCCGGCCAGACTACATCTTACCCTAATAGACCTCAATGCAGAGATAGGCAGGATTGATGGAGGAGCAGGAATCACCCTGCAATCTCCTGGCCTGGAAATTTCTGCGGTTGAAGCTGATACTATCGAGGTTACAGGTGATTCTCTTCTCGCAGGCAAAATGCGAAAAGCCGCACAGGCTCTTCTCCCAGCAGGAAAAGGAATAAGGATCCAAATTGATGATGGTTTTCCCGATCATGTAGGGCTCGGTTCAGGGACTCAGGCTGCCCTATCAGCAGCAGCAGCCGTAAATAGAATATATGGACTTGGAAAAAGCGTTCGGGAACTTGCAGTTGCAGTAGGTAGGGGCGGCACTTCTGGAATCGGAGTCGCAGCTTTTGAGAACGGCGGTTTTATTCTGGATGGGGGACACAAATTCAAAGATAAACGTGCATTTTCCCCTTCTGCAGCCAGCCATGTGCCTCCAGGACCTGTCCTCTTTAGAAGAGACTTTCCGGATTGGCCTATTGTCCTTGCAATTCCTAACGGCAAAGGGGCTCATGATGCTGAAGAGGTAGATATTTTTAAAAAGTTCTGCCCAATTCCCCTTGCCGAAGTTCAGGAAGTCTGCCATGTAATTCTAATGCTGATGCTTCCTGCACTTGTAGAGGAAGACCTGGAAAATTTCGGCAGGGCAGTTAACCACTTCCAGACTGTAGGCTTTAAGAGAAGGGAAGTCGAACTCCAACCTCAGTCTGTTCTGGATATTATGAGATATATGCGTGATAATGGTGCAAGCGGCTCAGGCGTCAGTTCTTTCGGTCCGGTGGTTTACGGAATTGTCGGAAGTGAAGGGGAAGGCAAAAGGCTACAGCAAGAAGTCCAGCGCATGCTTGACGAATCCATTGGCGGAAGAGTTCTGCTCACAAAGGCAAGAAACCGAGGTGCAGACATTTTCGGGGGCCTGGATTGAAGATCAATACCTGGTTTGGAGTTCTTGAGACAAACACGGCTGGAGAAATTCTGGAATCCAGACTTCTCCCAAAAAACATCCGGGAAATTGCCCTTAATTCTCTTTCTCTAAGGGACAGCAGGTTGAATCTTCCTCCTGAAGGCTTTGATCTTAAAGCTGCAGCTCTTAAGAGCGGGTTTGTAGAATCTCCGGCTGAATACTACTCTATTTTACACGAAGTTGCTCTTGAAGCTGCAAAACTCCAGGTTTCAGGTGCTCTTACTCCTGACCAGCGAATTATTCAGGCTGTGGAAGCGCTAGACGATATTAATGAAACGTCAAATGCCCTTTCTGAAAGGCTTTCTGAATGGTATGGAGGTTATTTCCCGGAAATTGGGCTAAGTGGGGAAGACCTTGCGCTTTTTATCATAAAATATGGTTCTCGCGAAAATGTTGGCCCGGAAGACCCATTATATTCGAAAGCAAGTACTTCGATGGGTGCAAAACTTGAGCCTGCAGACGAAGCACTCCTTAAAGGTTTCGCAGAAAATGTGCGCGGTCTCTATGAACGAAGGCGACAGCTTGAGGCTTATATTGAAAATAGCATGGAGCTGGTCGCACCCAACCTTAAACTTATTGCAGGTCCAATGCTTGGGGCGAGATTGATAAGTCTGGCAGGAAGCCTCGAAAAACTTGCTGAGTTTCCTTCCAGCACCATACAGGTTATAGGTGCCAACAAAGCGCTTTTCAAACATCTCAGGGCTCGGGCTCCCTCTCCTAAACACGGGATAATTTACAATCATCCTCTGATAAATACTGCGCCCTGGTGGGTAAGGGGAAAAATAGCGCGGGCTGTTGCATCAAAAATTTCCCTTGCTGCGCGAATGGATTTTTATTCAAGAGGAATAGATCCTTCTATTGCGGAAAAACTTGAAGCAAAGGTTTCGCAGATCAGAGCTCTAAATCCCACACCTTCTCTCAAAAGGCAGGAAATCGAGGCAAAGCCAAAGAAAAGGAGGAGAAGGTAAATGATTAAAGTCAAAAAACTTTCTGATGGAATCTTTGAAGTCATAAAAGACAAGAAACAGCTTGCTACAAAAAACCTTGACCCCGGCAGAATAGTTTATGGGGAAAAACTAATCCCGGTAGAAGGAATTGAATACAGAACATGGGACCCTCGCAGGAGTAAGCTCGGAGCCATGATCCTTAAAAAGTTCAATATCCCTCTCAAGGCAGATTCGAAGGTGCTTTACCTCGGAGCAGCTTCAGGTACAACGGTCAGCCATGTTTCTGATATCGTCTCGGAAGGTGCAGTTTATGCTGTTGAATTTGCCCCGAGAAGTATGAGAGATTTAATAAGGCTCGCATCAAGAAGGAAAAATATCTACCCGATTCTGGCTGATGCGGGAAAACCCGAGAGTTACTCTCATCTCGTTGAGCCCGTCGACCTTATATTTCAGGATGTTGCACAGCCTAACCAGGCTGAAATAGCTGCAAGAAACGCTGCTCGCTTTTTGAAAAAGGATGGAAACCTCATGCTTTCCATCAAAGCCCGGAGTATCGATACTGCAGCAAATCCAAAAGAGGTTTTTAAGGCAGAGGTGAAGAAACTCAAACAAGCTTTTGAGCCCAAATTTGAGATTCTTAATGCAAAGGACCTGAAGCCCTATCATGAAGACCACCTTGGAATCCTGGCGAAGTTAAAGTGAAATACCTGCTTTTCAGGAATTATCCGGTTTTTCAGGGGAGAGTTTTCATGTTCAGCAAACTCATTACATTTTTTAAAGATTACCTTCTGATGCTTACCAGCAGTCTTTTTTTCGTTATGGGCACTAGCTTTTTCCACTCTACTACGGCATCTTCGTGAAATTCATATTCATCTACCGTCTTATTCGAGAATTTGCCATCCACTTCATATACATAAAATCCCTCATCTCCATCCATAGAGACAACCTTGACTCTATTCCCCATTTTCTTAATTTCTACTGCAGCCACGCTTTTCAGAGCTTCAAGTAGAGTTGTACCACGCTCAACCTCAAGCCTCCTGTTTTCTGCAAAGTGATCTATAAAAGAATAGACATTGTTCAGTTTGATGCCTATCATATGTGTATTCCCGATTTTTTTTCTTTCTACAAGTTCGGCTTTTTCCAATATTCTCACATGTTTTGCAGCAACAGGCACGGAAATCCCTATCTCTCTTGCCAGACCGGATATATGCTTATCCCCTTCACTCAGGTGTTCGAGAATTGAGAGGCGTGTGCTACTTGAAACTGCCTTGAAAAGGTTTTCTTTGTCGCTGTTCATTCCAGAATCCCGCATAGCATTTACTACCATAATGAGCTCTATTCAATCTCAAATATTTATAATTATTGCCTTTGTTAAAACAAGTAAAGTAAACTATTAGATCTTTTCATTGCTTTTTTTATTCTCAATATTAACAAATTTACTTTAGTTATGAATTTTTCTTTTCGTTTTTTCTACATCATCTCCTATAAGCAGAATTAAATCTTGCATAATATTTGCTAAATTACAATTCATTTTTATTACTATTGTCGACTGATGTCGTTCAGGAAAAAATACTGAATAAATATTTTATTACCTTACTAACTTAACTTTTACACGTGCCTGGTTTAACTAATTAAACCCGCTTCTCTTTCTCAGGTAGAAAAACAGGATCGAGCTAAAGTCTATTCTAAAAATGTGTACTGCATATGCCCTTGTTATCCTGAAAGATAACAAATATTACCCAGAAACCAATTTTTATTTAATTGCACTATAGATGCTCAAAAGGTATTATGGACTCTGTAATGTTAACTGTAATTGGTATTTTAGTAGGTATCCTTGTTTTTGGAATTAAATCTGGAATAGGATGTGGATTTTCAAACATAAGTACAAGAGTAATTTTAGCAGTTGGAGGCAGCTATTTTCTTCTAGCCCTTTTATTCGGAAGCGTCATTGATAAAATAAACCTCGAAGCTTTTGAGAAGTTCTACTCTATGGGCATGGGAATCCATATATTTGTTTCTCTGCTTCTTATAATGACCGGGATTTACACCCAGAAAAAGTGGAATTCAGGAAAAGATGTTTCCAGGCACACTTTCCTCGCTATATCCATACCCTGCCCGGTCTGTCTAGCAGCCCTTGCTGCATCCTGCCTGTTGCTTTCAGAAAGTCTTAACCTTTCCGGGATTAAAGTAGGATTTCTTATTGGGTTTGCTTTTTTTATATCAGTAGTGGCTTCTTCTTTTGTTTTCAGGTTTGGAAAGGTTCGATTTGGAAAAACCCCTGAGACCATGGGCAGTGCAATGATGCTGATAGGGTTTTACTATCTTTTAGGGGCTCTACTTATCCCAGCGTATATACAGACAAAAAGTATGAATCTTGTTTCAACTGCAGTAGTAGAAACAGAAATTGTATCTCTTATGGCTATTGGAGTCATTGTCTTTGCAGGTTTTTTCCTGGAGCGTATAAGGGGGCATGACCTGTGAGCCTGATGAGTTTATTATCTATTATGATGAATGTCCTCTCATCGGCTTTGCTAATCCCTGTAATGTTCCTTCTCACTCTTCTTGTATTTCTTTCCTTGGTACAATTAGGAGAATTTCTTTCAGAGTATACAAAAAGGCACAGGGACTGGAATAATCTGGAATCCAATTGTAAAAAAATCGAGTGTGAGCTAAAAAAATCGGATTTTTCGAAGGCGTCTAAAGCCCTTAAAAATATCAAACAAAATTACATAGTCACTTCTTTTGCACGAGATGCTGCAAAATATTTGGAAGAGCGGCATTTTCCAGCAATTGAAAAGCTCTCTCAGGAATACGAGATCAGAATGGCAAAACGCCTTGAGCATACAAAGATAACCTCAACAGTCGGTCCTATGCTTGGGCTTATGGGAACGCTTATCCCATTAGGTCCTGCCCTGATAGGGCTTTCCAAAGGAGATATCGGAACCCTTGCGCAAAACCTGATGATTGCCTTTGCGACAACCGTAGTAGGGCTTTTCGTGGCTGTAATAGGCTATGTACTTACGCAGGTCAGACGGCGCTGGTATTGGGAAGATATGTCAGACATAGATTATATCCTGGATACAATTGAGGAGAAAAACTGAAGTTCAGCATCTCTTAATAAGGAGGAATAAATCATGAGAAAATCCAGAAGATACAGGTGGACAGGGCTTTTAAAAGATGAGGATGAGCAAAACCCTATGACCAACATTGCCAATGTTTTTGATGTTGCAATGGTCTTTTCTGTAGCCCTATTGGTTGCGCTTGTTATGTCATATCACCTCCCTGAACTTCTGAGTTCCAGCGAGAATTTCACCATTGTCAAAAATCCTGGAGCTCAGAATATGAAAATCATCATCAAAGAAGAAGGGAAACCAATTGAGGTCATGAACATGACCGATAATATAGGAGGGGGGACTGGAGAAGCTCTTGGAACGGCTTATAGGCTTGCCGACGGCAGAGTAATTTATGTGCCTGAGGACTCTGAGGGCAACATATCTACTTCAACGGAGTCCTCTTCAAGTGACAGTTCCCGCCAGTAGATTGGTATATATACAGTATTTTAACTGTGGTTATACCGTCCTGAACTGTGGTTATACTGTCCTGGAGCCAATATTTACTGATTCTTGCTTTCACTATTCCAGGTTTTACTGGTAGAACTTCTCCACAGAGCCCTATACTCAGAGTTCAATAGCAGGGTTAAATGGCTTCCTAAGTTTGATCTAACATGTAAATTTTGAGATGATTTCCTGTGGGAAGCCACATTCAAAATTGAGAATTACCTTTTTTACTTTTTAATTGAGTGATTGTTTTCGAGTTTTTACTTTTCAATTGAGAAATTGTTTTCGAGTTTCAGAGATATGAAAATTTATAATATAGAATAAAAACGCCATTTGCTGACCTCTTTATCCAAACGGCTAATAATCATAATCTAAAAACTTTGTTTTATGTATTTTATCCCCCAATGCTCGGAATATTGAGTCTGAAATACAAAATCGGCTGCCTATTAGTTTTTGGAAGTCCCGGGCTTGAACTGCAAGCCAAAATCGAGAGCAGTCAGCGTCTAAAATTCGCAAACTTTTAACAAAAATTCATCAGTAGACTAAGCATCCTAGTTATTTTCCTTACAGGGTGCTCCTGAGTTTATTAGACATTATTCTGGGGATAAGATGCTTACAGAAAAAGGTAGATTATTGGTTTTATGTGCAGTGATTTTTTTACTGCTAGCACAGAATGTATCGGCTGATGAAAATCAGGTAAATATTACTTTCATCTGTTATGATGGGAGCGCTCTTGCTGCGGCAGAGCAGTCCAATCCATACAATGCAAGTATAAATGTAACGTATATCTCGGGTTACTCGGACTTAAGTAATGTCACTTTCGAGAACCAGGATGTAATATTTACCTACATGCTCTGGTCTCAGTTCAAAGAAATTGGGGACGACCTTAAAAGAGCTCATGAAAATGGAACCGTTCTCATAGACATCTCTTCTGCAATAGATACGACATATATAAACACTTCAAATTATGACCGAATTTTTTCCGGAACCGAACCATACAATTCTACTGAGGAGAAATTCTTTTACAATATGGGTACAAGGGGAGTTCTGAAGAAAAATGCTGAAAACTTCCTTATTTATCTTGCAAAAACGTACGGAGGCAAACCTGAACTTACAGGCAGCTGGGTTTATGAAGATCCAGTAGACTTCCCGGAAGCAGGTCTTTACCATCCTGACGCCCGTTCTCCAACTGACGAATCCCAGCCTGACTGGTTCGAGAACACCACCGATTACCTTGAATGGTATTCTAACTCAACTAACTTAACTAACTTCAATGAATCAAAACATGTTTATGATAAAAGTAAGCCCACTATCGGGATATGGTTCCATGCTTCGGATTATACCGGAGACAATCTTGAAGTCGTAGATGCCCTTATCCGCGACCTGGAAGGAAAGGGCTGCAATGTAATCGCGGGTTTTGATACTTTCAACGATATCCACAAATTTTACTTTGATGAAAACGGGGAGCCTCTTGTCCAGTGTGTAATTTCTCTTAAGAGTTTCCGTTTGAATTACGAAACCCCTGATAAAGGGGTACAGGAGCTTACAGACCTAGATGTTCCAGTCCTTACTGGACTTGTTGTTAACAACCCTGCTAATTCTACTGATGTTGCTGATAGCAACAGGGGCATACCGAATAATGAGGTTGTGTACAAAACCCTGCTCCCGAGTATTGACGGGATTTTCGAATATATTGTAATAGGAATCGACAATTATGATTCCGAAACCGGTGAAAGCAACTACGAACCCCTGCCTGCTCAGATTGATTGGATGTCAAACAGGTCTATCAACTGGGCAGAGCTTAAGTTAAAAGATAATCAGAACAAGAAAGTAGCTGTCATCTACTACAATTATCCTTCAGGAAAGGACAACATAGTAGCAAATTACCTTAACACAACTAAGAGCATGTTTGACCTTCTCAATGCAATGAATGAAAGCGGGTATGAAGTTTCCGGAATTCCAGAAAATAACAGCGCTCTTCTGGAGATGCTCCAGACTCAGGGTATCAATGTAGGCTCCTGGGCTCCGGGTGTTCTTAACGAAATGGTAGAAAACAGGACTGAATGGGGGGTGCATCTCATACCCATGGAGACTTACAGAGAGTGGTTTGAGTCTGAAATTCCGGAAGACCTGAGAGCTAATGTAACAGCTGAATGGGGAGAGCCCTGGTCTGAAGATCTGCCTCAAGAGAAGAGTGTTATGATCTATGAGAATGAAGCCGGAAAATATATCGTAATACCCACGGTGCGCTTCGGGAATGTCTGGCTCATGCCTCAACCTGCTAGAGGAACAGGGCAAAACAATGATACCCTATATCACAGCAATGTTGTACCTCCTACACACCAGTACATAGCCTTCTACCTCTGGTTAAACCATGAATTGCAGCCCGATGCGATTATTCACCTGGGGACTCATGGTACGCATGAATGGCTTCCAGGACCCACTTACGGTATGAATAGGACTTCTGACTGGTCCCCTCTGCTTCTTCAGGATCTGCCGAACATATATCCTTACATAGTTGCCAACGTGGGAGAAGGAATAACCGCTGAGTATAGGGGTAACGCCCTTATTATCGATCACCTGACTCCTACTCTCAAGCGAAGCGGGCTATACGGAGGCTTGCTGAACCTTTCAATTAATATCCAGCAGTACTATGAACCCGGCATTACTTCTCATACCAGGACAGGATACAGGCAAGCTATTATCGACGAGATATCGGCGCTCAACCTCAGTGTCGATCTGGGAATGGAAAACGCAACTGATCTCCAGAACTACAGTGAAGAAGAATTTGATAATTTTGTAAAGAATGTCCTTCACGAGTATCTGGAAGATTTAGAGGGTGAAAATATCCCATACGGAATGCATACTCTCAGTCGTGTTCCAGGAACGAACATGACAGATCCTGAGAAAGATGAGCTCTCTGCAATGGTAAGGGCTATGCTCGGAAGAAGCTTTGAGGATAACATCACCGCAGCTTTCTATCCCGAATCTGCTTATCCTCTCGGAATTCCATTAAATGACACAAAAGTTACACAGCTTGTATGGGAAGTTGTAACCAATAATACAAATGTTACCACTGCACAGCTTGAAGTCTACGGGCAGACCAACAATTCTGTCACACTTGACCTTGAGCTTGGTCTGGAATACAGGGACCAGCTTCTTGATTGTGATGTAGAAATTGACAGGATACTTTCAGCCCTTAACGGGGGCTTCATCCCACCAGCGTCAGGATTAGATCCAATTATGAATCCGGAAGCTGTGCCTACAGGACGAAACTATTACAGTGTAAACTCAAAGCTCTATCCTTCGGAGGCGACCTGGGAAATTGGAAAATCTCTTGCAATCCAGTTACTTGAGGACTACTATAGTGAGCATGGAACATATCCTGAAAAGGTCTCATTCTCAAGGTTTGGAGTTGAGTTTATTGCAGACCACGGAACCCTGGAAGCCGAAATTCTTTACCTGCTCGGAATGAAGCCTGTCTGGGATGAGTACGGGTATGTAACCGGAGTTGAGGCTATTCCTGAAGAAGAGTTATTGCCGAATTATGATCTTTCGAGACCCGGAAGGCCGCGTATTGACGTCACTTACACTACTGCAGGAATGAGAGACGCTTTCCCGGATAAAATAAAAATGGTAGACGGCGCTGTAAAACTTGCGAGTTCTCTTCCCGGGGTAAACTATCCCAACTATGTTAACCAGAGTTCAGTTACGCTATACGATTCCCTGGTTTCTGCAGGATATGACAGTGAGACGGCAGCAAAACTCTCCACAATGCGCTGCTTTGCAGTAATGGATGGTACTTATGAGATAGGAGTCGCAGATGCAGTCAGTGCAAGTGGTACATGGGAAAACGAAGCAGCCATTGCAAATGTATACCTGGACAAAATGGGATATGCTTATGGAGAGGACTTCTGGGGCATAAAGTCTAGAGAACTCCTTGAAGGTAACTTGAAAAGCGTTGATGCCTCTGTACATTCTTCATCTTCAAACCTTTACGACTCCCTTGATAACGATGACCTTTTCCAGTATTTTGGCGGCATGAACCTGGCAACAAGGTATCTTAGCGGCAGTACTCCGGAGATGTATATTTCAGATACAAGTGACCTGGACAGAGCTGAAATGGTAGGAATGCAGGAGTACCTCAGCAAGGATCTTAGAGCCAGATATTTCAATGACAAATGGATTGAAGGTATGCAAAACTCCGGATATTCGGGCGGTAGCATGATGTCCGAATTTGTGGATAATCTCTTTGGTTGGGAGGTAAGTGATCCTGATCTTGTAGATGACACTGTCTGGCAGCAGGTGTATGAAACCTATGCCAATGATCCCGCTATGAGAGAATGGTTCAAACAGAATAACCCGGACGCTTACCAGTCAATTACTGCCAGGATGCTTGAGACTATCAGGCATGATTACTGGACCCCTTCAGAAGAGGTTATTGAAAGCCTTGCAACAGCATACGAAGAATCTGTGGCTGAGAACGGAGCTGCATGTTGTCACCACACCTGCGGAAATCCTCTGCTCCACGAGTTCGTAAGTGGAATAGTATCTGTTCCTGGTTACGCTGAGCAAATAGAAGCCGCAACTAAGATCGATAAGGATACAACGGATACTCAGAGCAGCAGCCACAGCAGCAAAGGTCGCCAGACTAGCGTTGCTGAAAAACTTAACCAGACAGCTAGATCAAGTTCGGAATCCCAGGAGAGCAATCAGACCGCAAAGGACTCCAATACAGGCTATGGAATGGATTCTCCAGAATCCGCTCCTGAAGTTCGGCAGAATTCCAAATCCGATTACGTGGAAGGCTACGAGATGCAGAAAGAAGAAACTGTAAAGGAAGAGGAAAGTGGAGGTCTCTCTTTCTCAGGCTCTGATATAGTTGGAATTTTCTTCGTTGTTGTGGCAGTTGGAGGAATTTATATGGGATTCAGGAAAAAGAGGATGTAATGAATTTGGAAAGGGGGCAATCCTCTTTTCTTTTTTATTTAGAAAAAAACCTTTTATTTTCCAATTTTATTGATTTTCTGTACTAATTCTCGGCTCTTTTTCAGTCTTTTCTTCCTCATCTTCTTCAGTTTCTTTTATGTAAGGCTTGATGTCAAGCACAGGTGTCCCGTTAATTGCATCAAGCCCTTTTACATGTATAACGTTACCTTCCACCTTCAAAAGCTCTACCAGCGTAAGCCCTATGCCGTTAGGGCGGTAGGGGCTTCGGCTGGCAAAAACTCCTGAAATCTCCCCGTCGTAACGGCGGCGGTGGATGAGTTTGTATCCTTTCGATTTACTGAAGTAGAAGAGGATGTACAGTTTTTCAAAGTCCTCAATCCTGTAAAGCCCATCTGTAAATTTCTCCCTGAGGATTACCTTTGAGACTTTATTGTAAACCTCTTCATTGTATACAGGTTCAAGGTAGTCGTTTTCTACATAGCCTATAGGCATCATTTCAATTACTTCTGATGCTTCTGGATTTTCACTCATCTTTTGCCTCAAAACAGGGAATACAAACTATTTCCCCATCTCTTATCCTGCCCAGAGGTTCCATAAAACCTTCCCCGCATTTACTGCAGATAAGGGTTGGGTAAATTATAGCTTTTTCAGGCGGTTCGATTTCCACTTCTCTGACCCAGAAAAGCTCTTCTTCTGGCATTTCCAGGATTCTCTGGCTTTTTGCGTTGTGAGATTCTCTAAACTCTTTTTCCTCCTCAGAGCTGGCAGTACCAGCTCTAAGCTTTGCAAAGAGTGCAATATGCTTTTCGTCCTGAGGGAGAGCATCGGGTTTCAGAGAAATCCTCAGGGCTTTGTTATCGCCCCTTTTGAAGTACGTGTAAACATGTTTCCCGTGATCCTTGAAAATAAGGTTCCCTTTCCCACAGGTGCAGCCGTTAATTGCCTGAATCGCATCCACGGCACAGGACCGGTTTTCTACAATTGCGACAAGCTCTTCATCTTTGCTTCGATCTTTGAAGCGTTCAGCGGCAAGTACTGCTACCCTGTAGCCAATGGAGAGCCCGGGGCAAACATGTCCATGAAATTGTACTGCGGTATCGAAATTCAACTTTTTGACTCCTGATTCTTTGTTCCTATTCCATTAAATTTTCATTTAGACTCATACGGAAGTGATTAACTTTGGTTAAATAATTTCATATAATCCAGATACTATTTATAGATTTTTTATTCAATTAATGTTACAAAAACATTTTCTCGTAATAAGAAAAACTTGTCTTCGAGGCTCAGATTTAGTTAACCTCAACTCAGATTTAATTAACCTTATCTCAGAATTTTCCAATGTGCCTGGATACTTATTTATAGAGAAATGCAGGTAAAACTTAACTTTTTCAGTTATGAGCGACGTACGTGAGTCAGTTTACTTTAACGTGATTCAGTTTACTTTATATAGTAAAATAATCAATAATCTGTCCTGTCCAGTATATAAGTGAAAAAAAGTCCTTAAGAACAATAGCTTACCTGTACATGTGATTCTTCAAAAATAGTTGTGATAATTGGGAGCCTTTTTGCCACCTCTGATAGGCTCCCAATCGCGTGATTCAACCCCTACGACTAAGAGAAAAACCCCTTAACTCTTAATCGTTGACTTCCTCTTTATGTTATAGACGTATATAACCTATACGACTTTGAAATTTGCCTCGCATTAAATTATTTAGCCGTCTCAAAACTCAATTTATTGGAATGAGAGTATAATTTGTACATTATGTATTTTCTATACTCAACATTTTTAATAATCTCTAATATATTTAATTCAGTACAAAAAAATTGAGAATTTGGCATTAATCAAACGTTTATTTTAAGCCTTTGGCAGGCTGTTAATAGTTCAGTTTTCAATATAATTACATCTACATAATGAGGAAGATATTTATTAAGTAGCTCATATATAACAAAAACATGAACAGCCAGCTCCTGGAATTGATTTTTCTCTCCGAAAAAAGGAAAAATCTTATTTTATTTTTGAAGGATGGACCAAAATCAATCTCAGAGATCAAAGAAAGCTTGAATGTGGGTCTGGTGGCAATTCTTCCTCAATTGAAAAAACTGAGGGAAAACTCTCTGGTTTTAAAGTCAGGCGATGTTTACAGCCTGTCTCCTCTAGGGATAGCGGTAGCTGGCAAAATGCAACCAATGATTGATGTCCTGACCGTTTTCGGAAGTAAATATGAATACTGGGCAAATCATGCAGTTGAGTCCATACCCGATCCTTTGCGGAAACGGATAGGAGAACTGGCTAACTGCACATTTTCCGAACCTCCTGACAGGACACGCCTGTTTGAGCCTCACAGGGAATTTGTAGAAAACCTTAGGAAATCAAAAAAAATAAAAGGCATTGCCTCTATTTTTCATCCTCTTTATCCATCTCTTTTCCTTACTTTCGCAAAGAGGGGAGCTGAGATTTCCATCCTTGTAACCCGCCCGGTCTATGAAAGAACAAAAATGGAGTACGGGACCGAGCTAAGTGAGTTCCTTAAGTTCGAAAACGCGAGTTTTTACGTCTGTGATGGCAAAATAGAACTCTCCTATGTAGTTACTGACAGGTTTCTTTCTCTTACCCTGCCTTTTTCTGACGGCACTTTCGACCATAAAGAAGATGTCCTGTGCTTCGACCCGGTTGCCCTCCAATGGGGAGAAGACCTTTTTGCTTACTACAAAAACATCTCTCAGAGAATAACCGAAATTTGAACTTCTATCAGGGCAGGGTACAGAACAGGTAGAAGATAGTTATAAATTGCACTCTCGCTATCCTTTATACCATGCAGAAAGTTAAGGAAACCGCAGAAAAAATCCGGACAATGGAAATCCGGGGTGCAGGCAGGATTGCGAAGGCTGCTGCTGAGGCTATAAGGGACTATGCCGCAGAGCTGGAAGTAACCTCAATGGAAGAATTCAGTGCCAAAATAAAGGAGGTTTCGGATCTTCTAATAAGTACCCGCCCGACCGCTGTCTCCCTTCCCAATGCCGTAAAACTCGCTTCAAAGTACTCTTCGGATAATGTGGAGGACGCAAGGCAGGAAATCATTAAAAATGCAAACCTTTTTATTGAAAGAGCTGACAGGGCTCTTGAAAAAATTGGGAAAATCGGGTCAAGAAGAATCCAGGACGGGGACGTTATCATGACCCATTGTAACTCCCATGCTGCTCTTTCTATTATCACGACAGCCTTTGAAAGCGGAAAAGACATCTCGGTATATTCCACAGAAAGCCGTCCCAGATGCCAGGGCATACTGACAATCCGGCATCTCAACGATTTCGGAATTCCTACAACCCTGATTGTAGATTCCGCAGTGCGCTACTACATGAAAGACGTGGATAAAGTCATTGTCGGGGCTGACGCCATTGCAGCTAACGGCGCCCTGGTAAATAAGATCGGAACTTCCCAGCTTGCCCTTGCCGCCCATGAAGCCCGGAAAAGTTTTATGGTCGCTGCCGAGACCTTCAAGTTTAGCCCGAGCACTATTGTCGGAAACCCCATAGAGATCGAAGAAAGGGACGCAGAAGAGATCATAGACCCGGCAATCCTGAAAGAGCTGCCTCACGTGCAGGTAAGAAATCCGGCTTTTGACTTCACACCTGCCGAATATATAGATATGATCGTAACCGATATAGGAATCATCCCGCCTGCAATGGCATATACTGTTATAAAAGAGCATCTTGGCTGGGAGCTTGGAGAAATTTGAGAAAAAATTTTGGTTTTTACACATTTCTTTTATTTTTATTCCATTTTTCGGTCACTTTTTCAGTATCCAGCCACTTTTTCAATGACTTTAATTATCTTTAATAATCCCATCCGTAATCTTTAGCACTCTCGAACATTCTTTTGCTACCTCTGGGTCATGTGTCACAACAAGAATTGTCTGCCCTTTTTCGCTCAATTCTTTAAAGATCCGCACAATCGAGTCCCTGGTCTTGCTGTCCACTTCACCTGTAGGTTCATCAGCCAGGATGACAGCAGGCTTATTCGCAAGTGCCCTGGCAATAGAAACTCTCTGCTGTTCTCCTCCAGATAATTCCGATGGCTTATGGGAAAGGCGGTCTCCAAGACCAAGCTCTTCAAGAAGCGCCTTTGCTCTTTCTTCCCTTTCTTTTTTCGGCACTCTGGAAAAGCGCAGGGAGAGTTCAACATTTTCAAGCGCAGAAAGGGTTGGAATGAGGTTATAGTGCTGGAAGACAAAACCTATTTTTTCCCTTCTCACGCGGGGAAGCAGTTTTTCAGGCACAGCTGTGAGGTCTATGCCATCAAGAATAACTCTGCCTTCAGTAGCTTTTTCAAGTGTGCCTATAAGGGCAAGAAGAGTGGATTTTCCGGAGCCCGAGGGACCCATTATCGCAAGCAATTCTCCTTTTCTCACGGTTATACTGGCGCAGCGAAGGGCGTTGACAGGGATTTTGCCCTGATAATAGGTTTTGGAAAGGTTTTCAACCTGCAGTATGACTCTCTGATCTTTATTTATCCAATCTTTCTTATCAACCTCTTTCCCTGGCTCTTTTGGAACTTTAAACCTTTTTAATTCAGTTACCACTTCAAGCATGCTTCAAAGCCTCCATAGGACTCATTTTTGAAGCCCTGTATGCAGGATAAAGCCCTGAAAGAGCCCCTATTAGCAAGGCAAACAGCATGGCAATTATAAGAAGCCTGGGCGTTATCAGGAAGAGTACAATCCTTGTATTTGCAAGCCAGGAATTCATGAGATAAACAGCCCCTGTGCCTACAAGAATTCCAAGGATTCCGCCGAGGAGACCCATAACAGAGGCTTCCCCGAGGGTAAGAAGCAAAATATCCCTGGTCTCGGCTCCAATGGCTTTCAAAATCCCGAATTCCCTTGTCCTTTCGGCAACGGACATGAGCATTGTATTCATTACACAAAGCCCGCCTATGATTGCTGCAAGGAGACCTGAGCTGATAGTGATTACGCTAAAAATCATAAAAGATTCCCTTGCCTGCACTTCAAGTTCGCCCGGAGAAAGGGTGCTTGTGCCTTTAACGCTAAATTCTATGCGCTTGGAGAGTATTTCGGCATCTACCCGTTCATCAGGCACTGCGAAGATATAGGAAACCGAATCGCCTACATTATAGAGGTCCTGCGCAGTCTCGAGGGGTATAATTACCGCATTGTCAAAAATCGAGCCAGTGTAATCCAGGATTCCTACAACCGTAAAATATTTATCATGGATCTCAAACTTGCTCCCTATCTGGAGCTTATATTCCCTCTGTATGTTGTTTCCGACAACAACATTGTATGAATCCCCGGGATTGAGGAAACGTCCCGCCTTCAATTCTACGGGATAAAGGGCAACACTGGATTTCTCTGGAGGTATACCCAGGATCTGCTTTCCGGTCATTCCCATTTTATCCTCATCGAAAGTGGTCATTAAAAGCCCATAAGCATCTTTTACACCTGCAACCCGGAGTACATCGCTTACTTTATCATCCGTAAGTCCGCCTCCGAAGACTCCGCTTTCGGCAAAGACGCGGATTTTATCGCTAGTCACACTCATGGAACGCTCAAAGGTCTGGTGGAAATTTTCGGACATTGCCCCCATAACGATAACTGCAAATATCCCGAGGGCAATCCCGCAAACTGTCAGCCCGCTCCTGACCTTCCTGTTCATTATATTTCGAATAATGAGGTCAAACATGATGATCCTGTGTTTGAGTTTTACAGTTTTAAACTTTCATAGCTTTTAAATTTCTTAAATTCTTAAAATTCTCAGAATTTCCAGTGTTTACGAGGTTTTCAGGGTCCCAATAATTTCTAAAACTCTCAAGCTTTTTCTCTCTTTTTTAAAATTTCTTGCTTACTTTTTCCTACCAGAAAGAACTCCAGCGCAGAGGATAATTCCCATGGCTGCGAGAAAGCCAGTACCTGGGGATTCCTCGACTGGGTTTGCTTCGGGGACGGACTCAAAAACCCTGAGAACCGTCTCATGGCTGTCCAGAATTTCTCCTTCGAGGTTGAGCACATAAATCTTCACATTATAATCCCCCTTCGGGATTCCCTGCCAGATTATTCCTATAGTATCTTCCTTCCCCGCAGTCAGGATATCTGCAGTCTCTTCAAAAACTTGCGCTTCTCCATTCTCAGATGTCAGCACGAACCTTACAATGCCGTCAAAAGGCACCTGGGATCTTCCGACAATAGTGACACTTGCTCCGTATTCATCCACATCGATATCAAAATCAAGAATTTCTACCTTTTCCTGGGCTATGAAATCTGATCTATAGGCTGTGGTAATGTCAGGAGAGTGGGAATGAACTTTCAAAAGAGCAGTATAGTTTTTACCTTTCTCCAGCAGGAAAGGCCAGTAACTTGCATTATAATAGGTGTTTATAACAGGGATATTTTTCTGTTTTTCAGAGTATATCACATCTGTTCCCGAAAGCAGTTTCAGATCAAGATCTACCACACCGGGTTCAGGTAGCTGTACACTTCCAAAACCGGCAGGATTGGTAAGACTCATCAAAACGGACGCCTTCTCGGAATCTGCCGAGAAATCCACAAGCTTAAGCTTTAAGAGCGCTGGGTTCCGGTAGGAAAATGAGAGCTCTTTTGAATCCATGTTTTCACTACCATTTTTCACAAAAACCTGTGCTTTATAAGAATCTCTGTCTTCTCTAAAATCCTCCTCAACTCCCCAAAACAGGACTTTCGTAACTTTCTGACCTTTTTCCACGGAACCTAAGAGGAAAGTTTCCGATTTAAGCAGTTTCTTTCCCGAATTCAAAGTAAAAACAAGAGAGGCATTTTCAAGAGGTTTTTCAAACTGGACTGTGGCATCCGCAAGTTCATGATCCGAAAAAAAATCTGTAATAACTGCACCTCCCTGCTTTTCCTCTCCAATGGCTTTCTCACCTGCCGCTGCAAAAGCAGGATTGATCCATGAGCAGACAATGATCATAAATAAAAGCGCGGAGAAAAAGCGGACAATATCTTTTTGTTTAAAAAAACTATTTTTTTCAAGCCGGTTCAAGACCCCAATCCTCCTTTTTTTAAGGAACTTCAGGATAGAAACCTCAGGAAACCGAAACCAGCATTCTGGTCTGTTTTCCATTCATGGAATTATCAGAACTTAATTGAGATGTATATCTGAAATATCTGAATCTAATTGGAGTGTATGTTAGAAGCTAATTGAAGTGTACATTATCTGAATCTAATTGGAATGTATGTCGGAACCCCTATGTTTAACTTTTCGTCTTCTGCAAGCCTTTTCAAAAAACTGCTTGACCACAAACTTTTTGGAAAAAAGTTTGATCAAAAATCAGCATGACTGCGTGGTCAAGCGGCGCAACGCTTGTGTTTGAACAAAAACTGGGCTGAGCTTTGTCTGAGTCCTGTTTAACCTTACATTTTTGCTGTGATCCAGGTTCCGCAGGATATGGGAGATTTTTCTGCGGCTTCTCTGTCGAGAATTTGACCGAGCGTGTCAGGGTTCCGGGCATCCATAACAAGGGCATCGAGTTTGCAACGTTCGATAATTTTTGCGGCTACAGGGTCAACAGGAGATTTGGAGCCTGCCTTCATTTCGATTGACATGACTATGTTTATGAGTTTCTCAGGAGAGATCCGGTCATATTTTACTGCCGAAGGGTCACAATTGGGGTCTGCAGAATAAACCCCATCAATCGATGTTGCAATAATCAACAAGTCTGCCCGCAGGAACTCCGCAAGAATTGCAGCAACAGCGTCTGTAGTTTGACCAGGGGTAACCCCGCCCATTACAACTACTCTCCCGGGACGAATAGCCTTTGCAGCTTCAAGGTAATTCGTCGGGATTTCTGGAGAAGCATCGGACCCTAGGGCTGCGGCAAGCAATCGTGCGTTCAGGCGAGTAATTTCAATGCCTATATAGTCGCAGGTTACTTCATCGGCACCAACTGCCCTTGCAGTATCAATATAGCTCCGTGCCGCTTCTCCTCCCCCGGCTACCACAAGCAGAGTATGTTTTTTGGAGACTTTCCGGAGGACTTCCGCATATTTTAAAAAACGATCAGGATCAAGGTTTTTTGCGAGAATTGAACCGCCTAATGAAAGTACTATGAGCATGATGATCTCTACACATTAACAATTCGGATTTTTAAATATTTCGCTGAGTATTTTTTCAGCAAGTTACCAAAAGCCCCATATAACGAGAAGCCCTAAAGACCCCTAAACCATAAATTCTTGCTTGACCACTTATTGTTTAAGCTTATGATTCTTTAAATCAGGTAAATTTTTTCAGTGCAGGTGGTACATGGATCTTACTGATATACTTAGGGCTGTCAAAGACGGAAAAATGGATCTTGAAACTGCAGAGCAGCAAGTACGCGGTCTTGGTTTTGTTTCCTATACTGATATAGCAAAGCTTGACTCTCACAGGAAAAATCGGACAGGAGTGATCGAAGCCATCCTGGCTGATTGTAAGAGCCCTGACGATGTTGTGGAGATTGCCAAGATCATGGTTGCAGAGAGCAAAAGAGCCCTTATTACGCGGGTTACGCCACAACATGTTGAAGTCCTAAAGCAAGCTTTTGGCGAGGATAAGCTCGAATGGAACAGCAGGGCTCGCACAGTTGTTATCCATGACGGTACGCCTGCCCCCAGGACAGGTGGGATCGTAGGGATTGTTTCAGCAGGCACAGCCGATATCCCGGCTGCGGAAGAAGCCAGGGTTGTAGCCTCGGAAATGGGCTGCGAAACGGTTACGGTTTACGATGTGGGGGTTGCAGGGATTCACAGGCTGATCCCGGCACTGCATAAATTGAAAGAAATAAAACCTGGAGCAATCGTGGTTGCGGCAGGAAGAGAAGGGACGCTTCCCACTATAGTCTCGGGATTGGTTGATGTACCTGTAATCGGGCTTCCGGTTTCGACAGGTTATGGAGCGGGGGGCGGAGGAAAAGCTGCCCTGCTTGCCATGCTCCAGTCCTGTTCCACCCTTGCAGTTGTAAATATTGATGCAGGATTTGTTGCGGGAGCATACGCTGCCAGAATCGCAAATATGATCGCGGCTGCCTACACCCGCGGCAGGGAAGAGAGAGTTGAACAGGAAGGAAAGTAATAGCGGAGTGAACTGAAATGCAGGTAGGGGTCTTATGAAAGCTCTTGTATTCAACCCTTTTTCTGGGGCAGCAGGAGATATGATCCTCGGATGCACTCTTGACCTCGGAGCGGATCGAAATACGGTTAAAGAACTGATAGAAGCCTCTGTCAACGTATCCGTGGATATAAAAGAAGTTGTGAAAAAAGGAATAAAAGCCCTGGATGTCCGGATAAACGTGCCTGACAAAGAGCCAGTCCGCACATATCCTGAACTTGTGGACGCGATAAAAGCTGCAGGACTGCCCCCCAAAGTGGAAGCAAGTGCTCTTGATACCCTCATGAAGCTGGCTGAAGCCGAAGCTTCTGTTCATGGACAGCCTGACCTTGAAAACCTCCATTTCCATGAGGTTGGTCAGAGTGATGCCCTTGCCGATATAATTGGCTCGTCTGCAGCTATCCATTCCCTTAACTGTGATTCCATCTACTGTACTCCTATAAACGTGGGCAGTGGAACAATAACATGCGCACATGGTATTCTGCCTGTGCCGGCTCCTGCAACCCTTGAGATTCTCAGGAGAGGAAAATTTTATTTTAGGGGAGGAACCGAGCAAAAAGAGCTTCTTACTCCTACAGGAGCTGCTATTCTTTCCCATTTTGCAAGACCCGTCGAAACTTTTCCTCAGGGCAGGGTGATTTCAATAGGTTACGGCGCCGGGGATTCTGAACTTGCAGGACCCAATGTGCTTCAGGGGGTGCTGTCTGAACTTGATTCCTGTCTTATCCCTGACATTATTGAAGTGCTTGAAACAAATGCTGACGATGTGAGCGGAGAAATCCTGGGCAACCTGTTTGAAGAATTGCTTGCTATGGGGGCAAAGGATGTTGCAATTCTCCCGGCAACAATGAAGAAAGGCCGTCCGGCTCATGTTATCAAAGTTATTGCAAAACCAGAGGACACTGCAAAGCTTGCCCGGAAAATAATTATCGAGACAGGGTCACTGGGAGTGAGGGTTATCCCTACCCGGCACAGATTGATGGCTGCGAGGTGGATAGAAAAGGTTAAATTTGAGGTTGGTGGGCAGATATATGAAGCTGCGGTCAAGGTCGCCAGAGATTCTGAGGGTGTCCTGCTGAATATCTCTGCTGAGTTTGAGGACTGCAAAAAGATCGCAAAAGCAAGTGGAGTTCCTGTTAAAGAGGTTATGAGAAAGTTAGAGGAGACTGCAAGAAAGCTTTTCTCCTGAGATTCACTCACGAAAGGGTGCTGAGATGTAGAAATAAGAATATAATTCTAGAGCAAAAGCCTGAAACTTCAAGGCTTTCACTTCAATTTTTGTTATTCCCCTCTATCCAGTCAGAGTTTGCCCATGGAATGCAGGAGTTCCGCATTCAGCACACTTGCTCCTGCTGCGCCGCGGATGGTATTATGTCCCATTGCGATATAACGGATTCCTTCTCTTATACGGCCTACTGAGACGCTCATGCCTTTTCCCATGTTGCGGTCAAGGCGCGGTTGGGGTCTGTCGACTTCGTCCCTTACTATCAGGGGTCTCTCAGGTTCGGAAGGAAGTTCTCCAAGCTTTGGATCGAATCTTAGAAAGGCTTCCCTTACTTCTTCAGGCGCTGGTTTGTCTCTCATTCCAGCCCAGATAGCCTCGGTATGCCCGTCGACAACAGGAACTCTGTGACAGGAAGCACTGACACTTATATCCGCAGGTATTATTTCAGAGCCGTTGAACTCTCCAAGGAGTTTTAAAGTTTCGGTCTCCATCTTTTTTTCTTCGCTTCCTATGTACGGAATTACATTGTCATAGATTGCCATTGCGGCAACTCCGGAAAACCCTGCGCCTGAGATAGCCTGCATTGTAGCCACCTGTACGGTTTCGAGCCCAAACTGCATAAGAGGCTTTAAGGTAAGGGTCATGACAATTGTGGAGCAATTGGGGTTTGTAATGATATATCCGTCCCATCCCCTTGCGTCCTGCTGGACTTCGATAAGCCTGAGATGTTCTGAATTTACTTCGGGAATTACGAGAGGAATATCCTTTTCCATTCTGTGAGAGGAGGCATTACTTGCGACTGCAAAACCGGCTTTTGCAAATTCGGGTTCTACTGTCAGGGCAAGATCTGCAGGAAGTGCCGAGAAAACAACATCTGCGTCTACGGCTTTTGGGTCTACCGGGACAACTTCGATGTTTTCGACGCTTTCCGGCATAGCTGTGTCTAACCTCCAGCCTGCGGCTTCTTTATATGTTTTGCCGGCGCTTCTCTCGGATGCTGCAAGGGCTGTAATCTCAAACCAGGGATGGTTTGCAAGTGCTTCTACAAATCTCTGCCCGACAGCGCCCGTGGCGCCTAAAATACCCGCTTTAATTGCTGCCATCTAAAAAGCTACCTCCGAAAAAGAAAAAATGATTGATAAAAAGGAAAAAGAAAAGTGGAATAAAGAGCTTATTCCAACTAATTGCCGTTTTACTCTTCTACTTTAATTGCCTGGTTCGGGCATGCTTCTTCACATGCGCCGCACTCTACGCATTCGTCCTGGTCGACAACTGCGATTCCTTTCTCTTCATCAAGGGTGATTGCTTCAGAGGGGCATTCATCGACACAGCTTCCGCATCCAGAACATTCATCTGCATTAACTAATGCTGGCATATTTTTTCACACTCCTTTTTGTTACTCGATATATACCTGGAAATTGTACAGCTCGTTTTTAAAACTTCCATAGGTTATCGAAAAGTTTGGTCATAACGCCATTGACAGGATAAACATAAAAACTTATCGCTTTTTAACAAAATGCAGCCTTCAAAATCAGGATGGAGTCAACTAGCCGGGGATTAAAATATATCATTTAATTTATAAATAAAAGAAGAAGTAAAAAATCGAATTCAACATACTGAATCGTGCATAGCAATTCCGGCGTCAGTCAGGCGATACATTCCTTCTTCATATTTAAGAAAGCCTTCTTTTAGCAGAAAGTCCATATTGAACTTAAAGAGGAAATCGTTTAATCCTGATTTTTCCTTTAATTGTTTTTCAGTCTTTCCGAAGATTCCAACTATCCGGAGAAGCTTTCTTCTTGCAGGATTTATGGCAACTTTTTCCATCATTATATGTTCCAGTTTGACAGCTTCGCCTTCAGTAGGCTCACCTATTTTATCGAAATACACATCAAGTTCATCGATCTCTTCACTCATGCAGAAACACCACTATTTTTCTATTAAAGCCATTTCTTTTAAAAAGTTCCGAAAAGGATAAGTGTAATTGCAACTTTCTTAATTAAGCCTCAAGTTTTCATATCTTTCAATATATTAATCCTGCATATTTGCTCCTTTTCATGCTCGATATGATTTCCAATATTATGCTCATGCTCCTGAATTTCTTTCTCAAAAACTATTCCTGATTTCCCAAGATTTTCTTCAAGAGTACTCTCCACAATCTCTATAAGCTTATTTTTCGGGACCTTTGTAACAGCGGAAAGAAGCCTGAGTTCTGCTTTCTCACTTTCTCCGGTCTGAATAAGTTCTATCTGAGGTACTTCTGTAGAAGAGGTTACACTGCCCTTGACTATAGATTCATAGAGTTTCATGGAAAGCTTCACATGCCCTACAAACTCAGGATTAATTTCCTGAATTTCATTCTGAATTTTCCGGAGATTTTCTTCTATAAATTGTTTGCTTTCTTCAGGACTTAGATACTGTGGTTCAAGGGTATAGAGAACTGAATAAGCCGAAACTTCGGAAAGTTCAACAGAGTTTTTCGTTTCTTCGGAAGGTTTTTTAAACCCAGGTACAGCGAGCTGCTGAAACAGCTTTTCAAAATTCTCATCTTCATGTTTTGCCGAGAATTTCAGGATTCTGGCTGCAGGATTTATCTCATGGAGCATTTTCTCAACTGCAAGGACAGTTTCGGTAGGGGTTATATCAATCTTGTTTATGCAGAGAATCTCAGCTTCCCTTATCTGATTTTCGATAAACTTTGGGATCTCTTTTGCTTCTGTCCCGAAACGGCCGGGATCTACAAGAGTCACTACCGGGGCAAAGGAAAGCTCGGAGAGTCCCATCGTTTCTATTTCCTCCCTAATCTGCCCCGGGAAGGCAATACCTGTCGGTTCGATGATAACAATGTCAGGCGCGTATTCTTCTTCAAGGGTCTGAAGGGTATACTGCATGCTTATCCTGAGTGTGCAGCAGATACAGCCGCTTGTGAGTTCTTCGGTTACAATTCCAGGGCTTGTAAGAATATCCCCATCAAGTCCGATCTCCCCAATCTCGTTTACAATGATTGCAGTCTTCTTTCCTGCATTGCTGAGCTGCCTGCTGATTCTCAGTATAGTGGTTGTTTTCCCGCTTCCGAGAAAACCTCCTATGATCATGACTTTCATGCCTTTTTCCTCTTTTTCGTGCAGTAATTCTGTTTTATAGGCGGTCTGAGAAATATAATCTGTTTAATATATAAAATTGGTAGTCCCCCCTAGTTTCGCTTCGGAATCACAGAAAAATCGAAGATTTTCTGGGAGTTGCACTGCAAGTGCAGCAGCACAGTCCGTTTCGCTCACTTCATTCCTCAGGCATAAATTTTTTAGAAAAAATAGTCAGTCCGAGAAATAAGGTACTTTTAGGGAAAGAGCGACGATATAATTTAATTTTGTTGAAAAATAAATTGCGTTCTCATCCAAGAACCTGGAAGTTCCGAACGGCTTTTAGGGATTTATTCGCTGAGAAGAGATACTGAGGTACAGGGTTCATGGGTTGCGAGTTTTGATTGATTCTCTTTTCGATTTATCCACTTTCTTGCTGAGTAGTTATTTAAATAGTGGGGTGTTGAAGGATGAGAACGCAATTTATACTATGCATTAACTATATTTAAAATTTTTAACATATATTGTTATTTTACCTCTATAAATCACTACATAACTATAACATTAGCCTGTTATCCTAATATTATACTTCTGTTATAACATATTTAGTCTGTATTAGCTGAATTTTTGCTTTTTTATCCCGTTAAACTCGAGATATTTCAGGTTTGAGAGGATGAATTCAAAGCAAAACAAGTAATTTTTCTCGGTTCTGGTCTGATCGGAAATAATCTAAATTGTATCAAAAGAATAATTATATTTACTGGTAAAGATGAGAGAATATCGGAACTACAAAAATAATTAACTTGAATTCCTTTGTGTTAACATTGTGATCATTTGTGACTGTTTATTATCACTCTATAATCGTTCTATAATTATATTAACGGCGTCTTGTAATTACTCTAAGGAGCATTTGAATGCAAAGCAGGTCAATTACACCAGAAATGAAAGCTTTCCTTATTTCAATAGGCTCAGTTTCCATAGATCCTTCACTTATTCCACGAGCTCGGGGGTCAACTGCGGGTCCCGGGGCGGGTACAAGATCAGTATTCTTCAGATCGGGAGAAACACGAGTAAGGCTGAACATAAGAGAAGATTCTCCACTTTCTATTCAGAAAGATGAGGACGAAGGAAGTGTTGCGCTTTTCTATATGGGAAAAAAACTTGTAGAGGGAAAACTTGAGCCTGCGCTTGCCCACTGTCCTAATCAGGCTTATATAACCCTTTGTGAGAAGTGCATATTTGACTGCAAATACTGCCCTGTGCCCAAATTGAAGGGAAATGTTAAAAGTGAGGAGGAAGTTCTGAGCATAATTGATGAGGTTTTACAGGCTGGAGATCTTAAAGCCATTTCCCTTACCTCTGGGGTTGAAACCTCTCTTGAAGGAGAGGTGGAGCGTGTGCTCAAATTGCTTCCTGCTCTCAAAAAATACAACGTTCCTATCGGAGTCTCGGTGTATCCTACAGAAGGTTGTTCCAGAAAATTCTATGAGGCAGGGGTTTCTGAAGTCAAATATAATGTTGAGACTATGGATAGGGATGTCTTCAAAAAAGTTTGTGAAGACCTATCTATTGACTATATTCTGGATAGACTGAAGGAAGCTGTAAGCATTTTCGGAAAAAACCGGGTTTTCAGTAATTTTATAATCGGGCTTGGAGAAAGTGACGATTCTGTAAGGGAAGGAGTCAATACACTTGCAAAAATGGGAGTAATCCCTATTCTGCGGCCGGTAAACCCGCATCCTCTGAGGGCTGGAGACTGTTTTACTGAGCGACCGTCCCCTGAACGCATATTAAAACTCGCAAAACTTGAAGCCGAAATCCTTAAGAAGTATGGACTCGATCCGAGGCTTGCAAAGACCATGTGCTTGAAATGTACAGGCTGTGATCTTGTTCCCCTTGTTGATCTCTAATTCCTAACTTTCCTCCAATTTTTCATATTTACTTTTAATTTTCCAGATTTTTTTATTTTTTTACTTCAATTCTCCGCTATCTATGCTCTGTTTTTTGAGACTTTTGACTTTATTTAATCTCTGTTGTAAAGAGGGACCCCTTTATTTCCACTGGAAACTTCTGCGGGTTAATTTTCTTTACTATCTGTATTTCTTTCGTTTCTCTCTTTTTTGTTTCTTTTCTATATACTCCTCAATTTATCTCTAATATTTTCATTTTTCATTCTAGAGAGTTTCTCTTCTCCGTTTTGGTTTGATTGTTGAAGACCCTCAGGCACTTTTTCTGCAATTTTATCTCTTAAAGTTCGCTTGAGGGTCTGTAAATATTTATTCTCTTGAGTGCATTCATTCTTATCTTTTTATCAACTTTCCTGAGAGCTTCAGTACCCCCTTATTTCCACTGGAATCTACAGGTTAACAACCTGTTTTCAATAAAATATATTGAGTTATATACATGATTTCCGGCTTAACTCTCCTCAGTTGTTCTCTTTCATTCATCTTTGTTCTCTTTTACTCTTCTAAGTGGTTTTCTTTCACTCATCTTTGTTTTCTTTCACTCTTCTCAGTTGTTCTCCCTATTCTGGATATCATGCCTGAGTGATTTGTTCTGGGGGAATCTTTCCTAAAAAATTAATGAAGATAAAAGAGGAATAAAGAAGAGTAAAGAAGGTAAAGAGGATAAAGAGGATAAAGAGAAATAAAGAGGAATAAAGAGGAATAAAGAGGAATAAAGAGGAATAAAGAGGAATAAAGAGGAATAAAGAAGATTGTAATTTAAATCAGGCTTTTAACCTTCAGATTTACCTGCCTGATTTCGATAACTCCTCCACGCTCACGCCCTCATGAACGATTTTTGCAATTTTGCGGACAAGCCCTGTGGGGTCCTGAGCTTGGAAAACATTTCTTCCAATAGCAACACCCCTTCCTCCTGCTTCAAGAGAACCTTCGATCATCTCCAGCAGTTCCTGCTCAGAATTCATTTTCGGACCGCCTGCAATGATTACAGGTACAGGGCATCCTTCAACGACCTCTTTAAAGGTTTCAGGACTTCCGGTATAGTTTGTCTTAATGATATCAGCCCCAAGCTCGGCTCCAATCCGGGCTGCATGTTTTACGACATCCACATCATATTCAGAGTGAACCTTTCTCCCGCGTGGATACATCATGGCAAGGAGAGGCATTCCCCATTTATCACACTTTCTTGCCACATAGCCTAATCCCTGCAACATCTCGTACTCGTCTTCAGCCCCTATGTTTATATGAACCGATACTCCATCAGCTCCAACTTTTATAGCTTCTTCTACTTTTGTTACCAGAACTTTATGGTTCGGATCAGAGGAAAGAGAAGTTGAAGCTGATAGGTGGATTATAAGACCGACATCGCGCCCATATCCCCTATGTCCATGTTTGGCAAGACCCATGTGCCCGAGTACGGCGTTTGCCCCGCCCTCTGCGACTTTGTTTACAGCTTCCTGAAGGTTTCTAAGCCCTTCAATTGGACCTAAACTTACTCCATGGTCCATAGGAACAATAATCGTATTACCCGTATTTCGATTGAAGATACGCTCCATCCTTATGGATTTACCTATAGTGCTCATGCTGTTATATTGCAGATCAGATAATATATACTTATCGACATATTTTCTAAAGATCTCTATCATCGTTTTTAAGAGTTCATTTTGTATTTTCGTTCTGGTATATCCCTGAATATCCTTTTTCTACCTCGGTGTCCAGTGTATAGAATAAAAGCTGCATAATTCGTGCGTTCTTTTTCAGCCTGAAGCCAGAAGCATTATAAACTACCAGCAACGACTCACTGCGCCCTCTGTATCCCGCGTCCCATACTGCAGTCTCAAGAGTAGCCCCGCAGCGAATAAGCGTTGATCGTGGCTTTGCAATTGCTGCCAGGTTCATGGGAATATTTACAATCTCATTAAAAAGCACTTTATAGATTCCCTTTGGCAGGTGAATCCAGCCATCACTGTCGAATTCAAGGAATTTTCCATCTGGCAGCTTTCTTTCAGAATTATCAAAATCCACAGCTCCAGAACCTTCTATTGTTTTTATTTCTTTCAGGGTAAGTTCAATCCCATTTGGCTGGATCTGGGTCTCGATGTCAACAGCGTTTTCAAGCAAAGGAGGATTTGCCTGCATAAGTTTTCTCAATTCGGTACTGGATAAAAGCGTCATCTGAATTGTAATTGCGAAGATTCTTTATTACAGTTTCGGATTCCTTTCCCTAAACATCGTAATTTTTTAGATTTTTTATTAGAACCATTAGACATAGTAATCTTCAGATTTTCTATTAGAGTGACTGGACATTGTTATTTTTCAGATTTTTTATCAGTTCCGCCAATATCATTATCTTTATTATTTTAGACATTATTTTAGACATTATTATGAAAAGGTTTATTGTTTTCAGGTAAGTAACCATTACCTGTCAAAATTCTCATACTAATCTCAATCTGGTTTAAAAAGGGCTTATGAGAGGCTTCTAAAGATGACAAAAAGATCTATTGTATGCTGGATTACTTTATTGTTTTTATTAATTTTGTTAACAGGCTGCGCCCTGGGCGCTATAGACAATACGTGGAACCCATCAACAAGTGAAAATTCATGGAACTACTCTCAGGAAATCGTAGTTACTGAGAACTCCGGCAAAACTCTGCAAGGATATACTGTCCCTGTTAGTTTGAACTCATCCAATTTCAATTTCTCAAATGCAAAAAATGACGGTTCAGATATTCGATTTTTGTCAGGAGATAGAACGCTCAATTACTGGATTGAAACCTGGGACCCTGAAAATAAAGAAGCTCTTATATGGGTCAGGCTTCCGTCTCTTCCTGCAAACAAAACCGGCAAAATCCTAATGAAATATGGGAACCCGGATGCTGAAGCCATGAGCAATGGAGAGAAAACATTCGACTTTTTTGATGACTTCGAGGGCAATAACCTCAACGAGCTTGAATGGAATTCTGAAAGTGCAGGAGGAGGTTTAGTTGAGGTTAAAAATGGGATTTGTAATGTTGCAGCCCCAAAAGCCCATGCTTACGACTCCTCTATGATTTACAGCAAAAAGAATTTTGATATTAATTCTATGTTTGTTGTCAAAAGAATGAAAGTCACTACAGGCACGGATGCTAGAGGGCCCTTACTACGGCAGGGTTTCATAGATCAAATAGACAGCAAAAAAAATGAAATAAAGCATGAAACTGAACTTGCCAATGAAAGCCATGTTAACCTTGGAACAACCTACAGGAAGGAAAAGAATACTCTCTACGACGTAACTGATGTCAATGTTCCTGAGGGAGAATGGTATGTCTCAGGAATTGCCTGGTATGAGGAAAACGGTACTCGCAAGGTGTCATGGTTTAAAAACGGTGTCCGGGACTCTAAAATGGACTTTGCTTCAAATGATTATGTTACCAATTTCCCAATGCATGTTTATCTGTATGCCGCTTCCTACAAGGATGCATCGAAGAATACAGGCTATATGGCAGTCGATTACGTTTTTGTCCGGAAATTTGTCGAAGCCGAACCGATAGTCAAGGTTGTTTCAGCTCATGGTGAAGATGGAGTTTCTTCAGAAAGCACTTTTGAGGATAATTCTGTAAACCTTTCTAAAAATAATTATGGCGATAATTCCGAAAATGATTCCGGAAACAACTCTGAAAACGCCTTTGAGAATAGCTCTGGAAACACTTCCTGGTCTGGGGTTAGTTCTCAGTCGGGAACTCTTCCTAAGCCTCAGGCAGCTCAAAGATCCAAATTAAATTCTGAATCCTCGGCTGCTGAGAGAGTTGTCCAGGCGCAGGAAAACCTGAGCCAAAATAAAACCAGCTCTTCCGATCCCCTATTCCCTGAATACGATGTGAATATCTCTGAAATCAGGCTTTCTTCCCCTTACAGGTTCGATTTCCCAACCCTTGTAGAGGAACTTAACTCCTCAGGAATAGATACGATTTTCCTCAGTGTGGACAGCAAGGACGTATGGCAATACGAGCGCTTTGTAAAGATGGCTCATGAAAAAGGAATTTCGGTACACGCAGTGATTCTGGAAAACATAAGTTGCACAGAAAACAGAGCCGGTGACACCTGCCAGAGTTCACTGGATACTATACTGGATTACAATGAAAAATCCCTCGCCCCCTTTGACGGGATAAATATCTACGTAAACTCCTCTGCCGGGGAAGGCTCTAAAGAAAGCTCAATAGACTACAGGACACTGTTTGAAACAGCCAGTACAGAAGCTGAAGAAAATGTGTCCATCTCAGCGAGCCTCCCGTTAAATTATAACGCATCCAGAATCGAAGAAACCGCTCCTTTTGTCGATTTCTTTATCATCAGGGCTTATCCTTCGGAAGTTGAAGAGCTTAACTCAGTGCCAGGAATTGTTGATACCGTTGCACTTGGGATGGGAGAGATAAGAGGCGCTGGTTCAAGAGGAATAATCGAGGTCTCTGTGGAAGAAGGTTTTAAGGATAAATTTTCTATACAGGAACTCTTTGCCGGACTTTCAGATTATTATTCAAATGATCCGGCTTTCCTGGGAGTCTCGATTTTCAATTACGATACCTATACAGCATTACCTCGCACAGAACCAGATGAGAAAAGTTTTCCAATTCCTGGATTCAAAGTTCTCCCGGTACTTCTTGCAGGTCTTGGAGCTTTCGCCCTTTTAAAGATAAAGAGAGATTAAAGCGAAATTAGATAAAAACAGGAGAAATCAAAGAGTTATCAGATGAAATTAAAGGAAGTTTAATCAAGCAGAAAAAAAGACAGGGAAAAGCTAACAGAGAATTATCCTCTCTTTTCCTATCTTTTTTGATTTCGCTCTTTTTTCTCTTTTTCTTTTTCCTTTAATTTTCCATTTTTCCCTTCTTTCCAGTTTATTCTCTTTTTAATTTATTTTCTGATTCCTTTTTCTCTTTTCCTCACTCTCTAGTTCTTTTTTTCTTTTTTCTTCATTTTCTAATTCTTTTTTTCCTTTTCTGTCGTGCTTCCTTAACCAGATTATTTTCCTTTTTTCAACAGGGGAAACATTTTTATGCTGATTACTCGTTTATACTTTTGTTTAAAATTCTAAATTTTTAAACGTTTGAACGGGGGTTCTAGCATTAAAGTTCTTGGATTGGTGGGCAGTCCTAATATAAATGGAAACACAGCAAAGCTTGTAAACGCAATTCTCGAAGGAGCCGCCGAAAACGGTGCAGAAAAAGTAATTTACAATCTGGGCTCACTAAACATTAAAGGCTGTGACGCCTGCTGCAAATGTCAGGAATCTGGCTGCTGTCCCATAGATGACGATATGCAGGAAATTTATCAACAAATCCAGACTGCAGACATGATTGTACTCGGTTCTCCAGTTTACATGTGGCAGATGACAGCCCAGACTAAACTCTTAATTGACCGAATGACAGCCTTCTTAAAACCTAATTTTTCGAGCAGACTTGACAATAAAAAACTGATTCTTGTCTTCTCCCAGGGCAGTCCGGACAGAGATGCCTTCAAACCATATTTTAAATACACAGCTGGCCTTCTTTACTATCTCGGTTTTGATGTTCTGGATACTGTAATTGCCGCTGGCACGGATAAGCTTGAAGTGTCCTTCAGACCCAGGCTGCTTGAAAAAGCAAGAGCGCTCGGAAAACTTGCCTCGACTCCTAACCTTACTGGTCCTGAGTTCAGAAAAGCCGAGTCATGCTTAACTCCACTTCTCTGATTTACTTCGTTTTATTTTCCTTTTGTCTGCAATTTTTGTTATCTGGACTTGTTTTTACCCCTTTAAACCTAATTTTACCCTTTAAACCTAATTTTACCCTTTTAAACCCAATTTTACTCTTTAATCTATCTTCCTCAAACCTCAAGAATTTCCGCGCTCAAAGGGTTCCTTTCTGGCTTTAACTGCTCATTAACAAACCTGCTCCAATCCTATGCCTGCGGGGAAAACAGGTCGCCACATGTAAATCAATAGAAGCGTAAACTTTCCAGGATTAATCTGCTTAAAAACAACAATTCCAAAGGTTGCCGCAAGAATTAAGAAAATAAGTACAGCGAAAATAAGTGCAGCGGCAATTATACTGTGATCCTTTCCCTTCACCAGGTCTTCTCCCATTCCGCCTCAGATAAACAGATTTTTAAACAGGTTTTATTCCTGAAACTTTATTTATATTAAATATTATATAATTCTTTATAATTTCCATTTTGCTTAAATATCCTGCTTTATACGAAATTTATTGATCCGCTTCTTATTTCAAGAAAAAAAGATATTTCCACAAAAATTAACTTAAATACACAGGGGGGGTTTGCAAATGGCACAGAAAACAATAGAAAGATCCGAAGAAGAATGGAAAAAAGTGCTCACGCCCGAGCAATATCATGTCATGAGGGAGAAAGGTACAGAAAGACCCTTTTCCGGCAGTCTGTACTATAATAAAGAAAAAGGAATTTACACCTGTGCTGCCTGCGGGCAAGAACTATTTTCCTCGGATACAAAGTTTGAGTCTGGCACAGGCTGGCCAAGTTTCTATGATGTAATCTCGAGTGACAGGGTAAAGCTCAAAGAGGACACCAGCTATTTCATGAGCAGAATAGAGGTAGTGTGTTCTCGCTGCGGAAGTCATCTGGGTCACGTTTTTGACGATGGACCTGCACCAACCGGGAAGCGTTACTGCATTAATTCAATCGCTCTTAATTTTAAGAAAGAAGGGGAAGAAGACAAGCAAGGCGGAGAAGGAAAGTAAGCTCAAAAAAGAAGTAGGAAGACCAAACCAGGAAGAAAGTAGGAAAATTAAACCAGGAAGAAAGCAGGAAGATCAAACCGCAAAGAGAGTAGGAAGATCAAACCAGGAAGAAAGTAGGAAGATCAAAAACCAGATCAGGTTAAGCGGATCTTTGAAATTTACAGATTCTACAGCTGGAGAAAGGGGGATTTGGGCGGAACTTGAAATTGCAAAAAAAGTATTTTGAGATATTAGGATTTTTAATCTTTTTAATCTTCTACCTTCTGTTTTTCAACCTTCTATTTCCTATTCAGGACTCAGACACACCAGTCTATGTTCCGGGCACACTAATTTTTGCTTTATTGGGATATTGGTTAGGAGGCATCCTGTACGAGAAGTATATAAAGTGAAAAATACCTGCTCGAAAAATATTCTGACTTCACAATCTAAGATGTATCTATATAGAGATTTTACTGAACTTTGATTTTCATAATCTTTATCATAGATTATAACAATCTATTGAATGGATGTTAAAAGCAATAATTTTTGATGCGGATGGGGTTCTTGTAGATTCCATGTATTACCAGGCCGAAGCCTGGATTAAAACCTTCAAGGAAGTGGGTATTAGCATCACCAGGGAAGATATTTACGAACTCGAAGGCTCAAATAACCAGAGGTTAATTAAATCAATCTTCGAGAAGGCGGGAAAAGAGCTTGAGACCTGGCATTTAGAGCAGCTGCCTGAAAAGAAACGCGAAGCTCTTGAATTTGATAAAATAAAACCCTTTGAAGGTATTCTGGATTGCCTTAAGGAATTAAAACAGCACTTTAAGCTTGCCATAGTTTCCGGGTCACATGTCGACACGGTAACTGAGGTTGTAAATAAGTATTTTTCTAACTGCTTTGACGTCATAGTTACCGGCAGCGACCTTGAGCGTGGGAAACCTGATCCCGATCCTTATCTCAAAGCCCTTGAGATGCTCGACCTGACAAAGAATGAATGCATAGTAATTGAAAATGCACCTCTGGGCATAACTGCTGCCAAGAGGGCAGGACTCTACTGTGTCGCGGTTGCAAGTATGCTTGAACCTGAAAAAGTAGAGCATGCGGATCTTGTACTCGAAGATCATGCTGCCCTTCTCGAATATCTGAAGAGCCTTATCCCAAAGTGATCGCAGTTCTCTCCTGATCACTTCTCCACTCAGCCCAAGTTTTCAGAGATATTATTGACGGAAATTAAGGAGGCTTTTCAGAACGCTTTTTCTTTAAACTCTTTTTCAAGCATTTCTCTCACAGCACTGGGACCATTCAGTTCTCGGGCAAGCCTTCGCAACCTTTGAGTTTTATTTCTGTACCTTTCTTCCTCAAGAACTTCCCGGATACATTCGAGAACTACCTCAGGAGGTGTGGAATAGCTGAGCATCCTTCCATAGCCCTCCTCTTCAATCACTTCAGAGTTATTTTCCTGCTCGCTATGCTCCTTGTCAGGAAAAGAAAGGATAGGAATTCCGAAGCTCAGGGCTTCTATAATGGTACTGTGCCCTCCTGGGGCTATTACTGCATCCGAGCCCTTCATGTATGGGTATGTATCTTCTATGAACTTAAGGAGTTCTACATTTTCCGGCAGGTCAGCAAGCTTTAAGGGATCAAGGGAGGGACCTGAAATTAGAGTATAGTTGATAGAAGTATCAAGCTTTGCGGTCTCGATTACTTTTTTGAGAATAGGTTCCCTGTATCCGAAACCTCCAATAAGGGAAACAATATGCGGCTTTTTAAGGGGAATTTGCTCCACTTCTTCATACTTCTCCCTTAAAAGGGGACCACTGTAGAATACTTTTTCCTGAACTTTACCCCGGAAATTCAGATTTTTCCTGCAAACGGTGTAGGGAGGGGGAAAATCAGGAACAATTATTTTGTTTACTTTCTCAAAAATCTGGTTGTAGAAGCTTCTTGTCATTTTCCCAAGAAGTCTCAGAGAAACTCCTCGATTTTTAAAAAATTCCTCCATATTTGATTGGTTCAAAATAAGGTATACTGGAATTCTAAGTGTGAAGCCGGCAAGCGTTCCCAGATAATAGCTGTCCGAAAAGATGACATCGGGATCTGTATCTTTTATCAGCTTCAGAAGCTTTGGTCCCCCTAAAATATCTACGTTTTTAAGAGTTGCCTCAATTGAACCCTTGAAATCCAGGGTTCCCGCCTTTCCGATAAGCTTTATTTCAGAAGGAATTTCATGTGCCGAATAACCTGTCTTCTCAACCATTTCCTTTGAGTATCCATAAGCTCCGAAATGTACTTCGTGCCCGCCCGCAAGAAACTCTTTTCCAAGTGCCAGGCATCGGCTGGTATGACCAAGTCCCTCTCCACAGATTAAAATAATTATTCGCATTCCCATCCTTTCCTTTAAAGCTGTACTTATTTTCCCTTTATTCTTCCCTTAGTTTTCAGCTTTTAATTCTATATTTCTGGTCTTATTAAAAAATTTGCGGACAACTTCCGGCTTAGCATTCAATCTACGAGAATTACTGGGAAAACATTAGAACAACGTCTAATCTATAGAGTGAGACTTACTAATCTTTAGAATTAGAGAATTATGAGGATTCTAAAATAAAAGGAAAGGAAGTAACATGGGAGAGTTATATAAAACTTCCTACTGATGGCACGGTTTTTGGTCTGTTCATATATTTTTTTGTCCCACGCTACTATTTATCGATACTCTTCTCAGGTATATATGCTTTTCTTTTTTCTATGTAATTCTTCAATTAAGTATTGTTCTTATGCTCTTAGAATATATTTTATTTCTCTAATTTAATTTTACATTTTGTTGTCCTGCCTTCTTCAATTCTTACTCTTTATATTTCTTTTTTGTCAATTTGTTAACTGAGTGAATCAAAGGGCAGAAAAGAAGAGCACAAAATGATGACAGCCGTGTAAAATCATTGCAAAAACAGAGGTTAAAAGTAGTAAGAAATGAGGAGAAATTCACGGATTCAAATTGAATTTAAAAAAGAAAAAGAGAACTGAGGGCTTAGAAGCCGTAGTTCTCCGGCAGGAAGACTTTAACTTCACTCTGGTATTTTGTGAGGCAGTCGTCCATGAACTTGTCCATATCGTCTGGAAGAGCTTCGAGGGCTGCCTTTGCGTCTGCGAGGGCTTTGGCTTCGAACCTGGAGAGCTCGAGCTTGCCAGCGGCACCTTCGCTGACGATGTTGCAGCATTCTATTGCGGCGTTCTTTGCTCTGAGGTAGATGTTCTCTCCGTCCTTGACGATTGCTTCACCGACTCTGTATGCGTTGTCGTATGCAAGCACATAGGCCTGTGGGTCTCTGTACCTGTCGGAAAGCATGAGAAGGTCTCTGAGAACTTTGTCGTTCTTGGTTTCAAGAGCGGTGTTCATGAGGGCGCAGTCGTATGCGAGGGACTCTGCCCAGCACTGAACAGTTGTACCGCCGAATTCACCGTGGTACTCAACAGACTCGTTGGACCAGCAGTCACAGCACTGCATAATGAGGTTACCCATAACATCGGAGTGGGCACAGGTGGAGGTCTTACCTTCCTGGGTCATCGGCATACCAGTGATGGCTTTGACGATGACGTTTTCATATCCGCAGTCCTTACCAGGACCCTGTGCTCCGCATTCGTATGCAACAAGGGACCTTGGGGCAGAGATTGCCCTTGCGATGATTGCGAGGGTGTGGGCAAGGTTCTTGTCAAGCAGCCCACCGCCAATGAACATTGCGGTATTTGCCTGAGCGCAGTCGGTGTCACCAGCTGCAACAGTGCCGGTCTTCTTTGCGATTGCGGCAATGTCGGACCAGATCAGTTCCATGTCAATGGAGCCAAGGCAGCCGATTGAGTAGAGAATACCAGCAATGTCGTTCCTGAGAACTGCATAGTCGAAAACTTCCTTACCACCCATGCTCTCTACGGAAAGCAGGTCTGCACCAGCCTTAGCGCATTCTTCAAAGGCTTCGAGGAAGACAGAGTACTTGTCGCCTCTGAGCTGGAGGAAATCCCTGTTCTCACGGATGTCACCGATTGTGTGGCGGAGTGCGCACTTTATGCCGTATTCATCGTGATATTCTTCCATGATGGTCTTTTGGGCATGTGCAACTTCTGCTCCCCAGGAAGGGTTGTTGGACATCTGCTGAACGTGTTCGGTTTCGAGGATAACTGCTGGGAAACCGACCTGGACCATCCTTGACATAATGTCGGTGGTGATCCTCTCATATTCCCTTATGAGTTTTTCCTTGGATGCACCGGCTTCTGGTCTTGGTGCGTAGTTAACTTCAGGAATTGTGTAGCCTGCACCGATCTCGAGACCGAGGCCTGCCTTTACTGGGTACTTGGATACGCCAAAGGTCATTTCGTCTGCGCTTGCGTATGCCATTGAAGTGTATCTTTTTGCTGCCATTTAACTCACCTCAGTGCTTGTGGAATTTCTCTCTTAATGCTGCGATATCTGTAGTACCTGCAACAATTGCGTCAGCAATCTTAGGGGCATCAGCGGCTTCCTCACCGTAAATGCCAAGTTCGTACTGGGATACGAAGTCCTGGTTAACTGCGCCGCCGCCGCATGCAAATGGAATCTTATATCCTTTCTCGAGGAGCTTGTCGTTAACTTCCTTGAATGCATACATGGTGGTGGTCATAAGTGCAGTACCTGTTACCATTATTGGGTTGTGCTCAGCAACTGCTGCAAGGACTTCGTCCACTGGGACGTCCCTTCCGAGGTCGACTACATTGTAGCCGTTTGCCCTGAGGAGAGCGGTAACGATGTTTTTCCCGATGTCGTGAACGTCACCCTCTGCGACGTGGCAGACAACAGTTCCCTTTGTTACAGGAGCAACTTGGGAGTTTTCCTTGCAGAATTCGATACCTGCGAGCATGGCATCAGCAGACATCATGACATTTGGAAGGAAAATTACACCTTCATCATAAAGTCTTGTGACAACGCCCATACCGACCATGAGAGCGTCATCGATAAGTGCAATTGGGTCCTTGCCTGCATCGATTGCTGCCTGGAGACCCTCGATAACGTCATCTTCTTCGCCTTCGAAGATGGCTTTTGCGATCGGGTAAATAAGTTCGTCTTTAGGATAAAGCTCTTCTGCGGCTTCTTCAGGTGTCATTGCCTTTTCCAGAGCCACATTGTATCTGGTTAATACCTTTTTCAGACTTGCCTCTGTAAAGTCCAACATATTTTTAAACCTCCGTTTTGGTTTTTAGCAAAAAGGTCGTTACCGTTCCCAGGTCTGCAGTCCCGGAAATATTCGGCATCGTGAGTTCCGGCTTTTCCTCCGTGAAATTTTCCTCTTTCTGGAGCATTAAGTTCTGAAAAATCTGCAGTATATCCGTGCCATAGGATTCTTTCGCCAGATTTTCTCAGCAACCTTCCAGCGAAACTAATCTTCTCCTTTTCACCGGAACTTTTCCTTTTTGAGCAGTTCGCTTGTCTATACTTTTAACAAGCGTATACAGCATAATTAGGGGAAATCATCACATATACCATAACCGGCGGGAATTTTTTCCTTGTTTTTACAGAACAACACGAGATCTAAAATTTTGAACCGATTGCACTGCTTTATACCTGAAATTTTTTGCTGGCTTCTTTCCTGAAAAATGGACCTTAAATTTTTGAGGTGAATTGACCCGATTTCTCAACTTATGATAAAAATTTGGATTTGAACTTTGAATATTTTTTTGAACAATTCAATTATTCAGATAAAAGCGATCAAAAATTTCAATGTCTATTTTGAGTTTTCATAATTTTACATAATTTTATTATTCGACCAGTCTGGACATGTAATATTTTATTCCTGCCGGCTGATATCGTTTTTAGGGAAAATTAAGGGTATTCCAAAACTTCATAAATTATATTACCTTGATGCCCTTACGTTTGAAATTTTTCATCCAAATCCTTTTATATAAATGATAATATCGAATATTCCCAATATATGGCACAAACACTTTTTCCCATTCAGATCCTGCAGGACCAGACTGGAACTCAAATTTTCATCCGTCTTTGCGCGGAGACTTTAGTGTCACACGATACAGGTATTTTATACTTATACAAAAACGCGATAGAAGTGGTTTGAATGCAACATGAGTTAATAGATGTCGTATTTCGTTCCCAGAAGAGAAGAGATCTCCTTTTACTCTTGGGAGAGAAACCAAGAACGATGGAAGAAATCAAAACTCTACTTGATGTTTCTCCCACAGCTATCCTGCCCCAGATCAAAAGGCTTACAGACAGTGACCTGGTTATTCAAAAAAACGGAAGCTATGAGTTGACAGATATGGGAAAGATTGTATTTAAAAAAGTTCAATCCCTTGTCAATGTCCTTATTTTGCTTGAGCGAGACAATTACTTGATCGAGCACGACCTCAGTGGAATTCCTCAGTACTTGCTCGATAGAATAGGAGACCTTAAGGGCTGTAAACTGATTGAAGCCGATCCGAGCCAGATTTTTGAGCCGCGTACAGAACTTTTGAATTTCTTCTCTTCTTCACGTTTTCTTATGGTATTTTCGTCCTTCTACAGACCTGAGTTCCTGCCCCTTTATACAAAACTTGGAAGACTGGAGTCAGAGGTTACCCTTATTTTCACGGAGTCAGTACTCGAAAAATTCCTGTACAATTATGAGAAGAAAATAAGGAAACTTTCTACAATGAAAAACACTGAACTTTTTGTCTATAATGATGAGGTCAAGCTGGCTGAACTCATGGTCTCGGATCATGGAATGATGATCTCACTCTTTGATAGTAATGGAAGATTCTATCATAATTACATGTCCTGTTCCGAGCCTGAAGCTGTAAACTGGGCAAAAGAACTTTTTGAATTCTATAAATCAAGAGCATGGAAGATCGATAGCGAGAAGAGCATTGATAACTTTGTCTGTACAGTTGAAAGTGAAGCTTTCCCAGAATCCATGCTACTCAGCCTGCACTGAGATATAAAAACAGTTTGAAAGGCAGCTTCAAAAGTAATCTGAAAGGCTATTTGAAAGGAAATTTATAAAGCAGTTTATAAGTAGTATATAAATTAATTTGTAAGGTAGTTTATAAGGTAGTTTGTAAGCAAATTGCAAGACAGCTTATGCAGGTTTAACTTTAGAGTCAGATTTCCAACCAAATTCCTGATATTAACCAAGAATTTTTCCGGAGTTAACTTTAATGAGCGCGGAACTGCAATTAATAGACACAATTTTCTTTTCGGACAAAAGGAAAAATTTGCTTTTACTCCTGAAGGAAGGACCAAAGACAATTGAGGAAATCAAGACCGAGCTTAACGTCAGTTCCAGCCCTATAATGGCTCAGATTCGTATTCTGCTCAAGGAAGGGCTGCTGGTGCAAAAAAGAGATAGTTATGAGCTCTCTATAAAAGGAAAACTTATTGTCCCCAAAATGGAACCTCTTCTCTCTACCTTCCGGGTTTTTGATGAAAACCATGATTACTGGGCAAGGCAGGATTTGAAGACCCTTCCTTCCCATCTGCTTGACCGGATCGGAGAGCTTGGAAGTTGTAAGGAGATACTGCCCAAAAGAACCCATATTTTTGATTACCCTCCTGAGATCATGGATCCTCTTTACAGGTCAAAAACAGTCATGGAGATCTCTTCGTTCTTCCGCCCCGGATATCCGAGCCTCTATCTCGACCTTGCAAAAAGAGGTATTGAAGTCTCGCTTGTTCTGGAGAGGTCAATCTATGAAAAACTGATTTCTGACTACAGGACAGATGCTGAAGAATTCTTAAGTTTGGAGAATACTCATCTTTTTGTCTGTGACAATAAAATTGAGCTTGCCTCCAGTATTGTTACAGATCGCTTTATTTCCTTATCCATGATCTCTAAAGAAGGAAGATATTATAATCATGAGATGGTAAGCTTTGAGAAAAGTGCCCTTGCCTGGGGGCAGGAGCTTTTTAAATATTATAAAGATCTGTCCGAAGAGATAACTGAATTGAAATCCAATTGAGATTCAAATAAATCCAGTTAAAGCTCAAATGAAATTTTAACTGAAGTTTAACTGGAATTTAAATTTTTGCCTCCAAAGTTTGATATAGTGTTATATATTAACTTCTTTAATATATGAAAAAGCAGGGTTTCCCAGCAGTTCTTGATAAAAATACCGAGATCCTCATTCTCGGGTCCCTTCCAGGAGATGTTTCTATCAGAAAACATCAATATTACGCGCATCCGGGCAACGACTTCTGGAGGCTGGTCGGCAGTATTATTGGAGAAAACCTTCAGGACATGAGCTATCAAGCCAGGCTTGATACTCTTAAACGTCACAAAATAGGGCTTTGGGATGTATTTAAAGCCGGAGAACGAGAAGGAAGCGAGGATGCAAAGATAAAGGACGAAGAAATAAACCAGTTCTCAATGCTGAAAGATAAGGCTCCTAACCTGAAACTTGTTCTTTTTAATGGCAAAAAATCAGGAGGGTATGAACCAATTCTAAGGGCAATGGGATATAAAACGAAAGTCCTTCCTTCCTCAAGCGGAGCTAACCGGCGGTTCCTGAAAAATAGAAAATCAGAATGGGAAGCAGCTTTAAAGTGTTTATAGGCTTTTCCTGGTTCCCACTCTCTTACAATTTCCAGATAATCGTGATTTTTGTTTGTAAAAGCTGCTCTAGCGTGTAGTTCTATTCTTTTGACTATCTGGTTTTTTGGGGTTATTCGACCTCTATAGCCTCTATAGGGCAAACCTCTTCACATGCGCCGCACTCTACGCATTCTTCTTCATCCACAGCTGCACAACCTTCGTCCTCATCAATGACGATTGCTTCTACAGGACACTCTTCCACACAGGTTCCACAGCCTGTACATTCTTCTTTGTTGACTTTTGCTGGCATTTTTATGACTCCTTTATTGCGTTTTTCTCAATACCTTTTCTGTACTCTTCCTATTACTGTCCTGTTCAGATCAGCATTTTGTAAGCATTTCGGTATTTAGAATCTAAATCAGTCAGAAATCCAAATCAGTCTGACTCTATTTTTATCTATGTTATTATATATATAAATTTGTTCTTAAAAATCTACCGATTATGACAGGGAAATAACTGGCAGGATCGGAGAGGAAATAATTCTGTTGAAGGCTATTTTCCTGAATGGGACCAAGAAGCACCACATCAAATTCCGCATTGAAATCTCCACAGATTACGATTCAGAGATTCTCGGTTTTATCGAATAAATTATCAATTAATATCTTTACTTCAAAATCGGAATAAGTGTTGCTAGTTATCAGGCACCCGGCATCCAAGAATTAAAGTCTATTAGCTTTAACAAAAAAGCATTAAATACAGAATGTTGGATTATTCCGACTATCAGGAGTCCCTGGAAAATGAAAAAAAATCTATCTCTTAACAGAAATTCCAACCCGACGTATGCCACTCTAGACGACTGGATTTCACACGAAACGGTTCCCTTCTCTGTAAATTCACCCGAAACCTTCAACGTCGCCGTCGACAGGGTTATCACCTCACTTGGTAGCTCGGTGAAGTTGCTTGGCTTTGGAGAAGCACTCCACGGCGGCGAAGATACTCATATACTTCGCAACCGGCTCTTCCAGCGCCTGGTAGAAGCACACGGCTACAGTGCCATTGCCATCGAAAGCAGTTTTCCCAGAGCGCACCTTGTGAATGAGTACATAGCTGGCCGCGGTCCGGCATCATATGAGGATTTGCAGGATTCCGGATTTAGCCACGGTTTTGGCAGGCTCGATGCGAATCGAGAGCTGGTGGAGTGGATGCGGCAATACAACGCTGATCCTTCCCATCCAATCAAACTTCGATTCTATGGCTTCGATAGCCCGACAGAAATGACCTACAGCGATAGCCCAAGGCAAGTTCTATACTTCGTTCTCAATTACCTTGCCTCGATCGATAGTGTCAGCAGCCAGAAACATCGAGAACGTATAGACGCATTTCTTGGTCAGGACTCTGATTGGGAGAACCCTGATGCAATGATGGACCCATCTAAGTCAATAGGCTTATCACCGGCTGCAACCTCACTTCGGATTAAAGTGGAAGATCTCATTATGGAATTGCGCCTACGCCGTCCCGAATTGGTAGCTAAGAGTGATGAGAGCCGTTATCTGGAAGCTGTGCAATATGCAGTGCTCTCCAGGCAGTTACTTAACTATCATGCGGTGCTGGCGCGGACTTCTGCCAAACCAAAAGAAAGGCTTGTCGAAGGCCTCGGCATTCGTGACCTGATAATGGCAGATAATCTGACGTATATGGTGTGCCGTGAACGCGGCAGGGGGAAAGTTTTTGCCTTCGCTCACAACAGCCACCTGCAGCGTGGAAAGGCGCAATGGCAACTGGGCACTGATTTACTCATCTGGTGGCCAGCAGGAGCCCAACTCAATGAGATATTCGGCTCACATTATGCCGTAATCGGAACAGCCGTGGGCGTTTCAGAAGCCAATGGCATCAGTGAACCCGAAGCCGGTACTCTTGAGGCTCGATTGACCAGCTCACCAGGACCGGGGCGATTCATTCCAACCTATAAAGGTCAGGGACTTCCAGCTTCTGAAATTGAAGCTCTTCCAATTCGCTCGGGCAGTATGAAGAATTCGACTTACTTCGCACTAACTCCGCAAAGCTTCACTGACTTTGACTGGCTTGCTGTCCTGGATTCAACGGAATACAGCCGCGGTGGTCCTCCATTGCAATAGCCGCAGGAGGGACTCCGAACTCTCAGCCTGATCACGAATCAACCGCTATACTCATTGAATGGCATGAGAAAGACTTCTACAACCTGGATGTTATAAAAGATTGGTATCCTAAGAAAGGGAATACAATAAATTAAGACAGCTTGAAGCTTACCAATTAAAGTAAATTTCTTCCACCACCACATTGAACTTTTTACAACTCATAACGAAAAGTCCTCGATTTTCTCAAAAAAGCGGATTTCAGGTTTTGTGATTACCCCTGCTTTTTTCATTATTTTTCTCAGTTCTTCGGATTCTACGAAGTTGGTTGCGTGTTCTTTTGTATCCCATTCCAAAAGGATGAAGATCTCATTGGGGTCATCCAAACTGCGGAAAAGCTGCCAGCCTTTACAGCCTGCTTTTTCTCTCCTTGATCCATCTTCATCAAAAACAGGTTTCCACTTTGAATAATCTTCGACCCTGTGCTTTATAAAAAAATATACTATAACTATCCCCCCGCTTTACCCAAAGGTTATTGTAAACAAGACTACGTACTTGAGATAAAGTCAAGTATGAGTTAGATGAAGGATTATGCTACTGAGTTTGTAATTCAGCTGCTTCAATCCTAATTTTTATTCTTTTTCCAAATCTCCCCATACTTTTTTCTCAATGTAAAATTACCAGCCTTATAATCTTTTGACCCCTCTTCTATTGATTTCATATCCTCTTCACTAAGAGGCTGCCAATCATAAGCACAAGTAGCTAATCTTTTTATTACAGAATCAAGAGATTCTTGAGGATATATTTTTCAAGCCTATCAACAATTCTTCCGCTTCAGATTCTATACTGATAGAGCTGTTGATAATGCCACAATATCTCATAAGATGTTATCTTATTTAAGAGCCTATTCGAAAATGTTGTGACTCACATTATCTGATGATTCCAATATCGAGCCTTTCTAACATAGAGTTTTATAGAAATCAAGAGGGTAATATTGTAGTAGATTTTAAATTGGAGATATGGTAGATTTAAATTGGGAATGACGGTTTGTATTGCTATTGAAAACACTGATTTTAATACATATACCCTTTATAAATCTCTGAGTTTCTTACAGAAATTTACAGAAATATAAGTCAATAAATTAATAATAAAATAGTATAACTGGCTTTACCGGTTATAGAAATTTTTTATTTGACTCAAGCCCAGGCTTGAGCTTCTTTGTTCATAATGTAGGCAACCATATCAGGGTTAAGTCTGCTTTCCCTTAAGATTCTCTCCTCAATCACCTCATTGGATTTACCTGCAATCTTCATTTCCTTTATTTTCTCAAAGACCGAGGGGGGAATGATATAATACTCGTTTATATCCTTTCTGTGACCCCAAACATCGCCTTCAATAAGCTGGATTCTCTGCATTTCAAGGAACATTCCAATGGATTTTGAGACCGTACGTCTGTAAGATTTTGGAATTTGTATAGCCTCAATTTTCGGGCAGGTTTCGACAAGTGTAAAAATATCCTTGTTCGACGGCCTGAAAGCCAAGTGAACAACACGTTCATTAGGATTTAATGTAAAGATTTCTTCTTTTGAGCTAACTACTCTAATCTTCATATCTTTCCCCTTGCAAAGTTTTTAATTTCATAGGACTTAAATATTTAAGGATTAAAAATCACAATCACTGCTAATTCCTTGTTTTATTCGATTTCTTTACATTTTTTACCCAATAGGCTGGGTTTAATAAAGAGCCATTTATAATCGAAATCACTTGGAAATCTTCAAATATATACATACTTATTTTTATTATATTTTATAAAAACAGAAAGAGAAATTTAAAACTTCATAATACTTTATACTCAAAATTAAAACATTATAAAACCAAAAATCTTTTTACTTTTAATGTATATCTCTTAAATAATAAATTTAACATATATGAAGAAGTAGTGGCTCTTTATATCTCTTTATAGTTCTTTATATCCAAACATACTACATCTTAGAAGTTTTTTTCTGTATGCCGGGGTTATTAAGGCTTTTTATGATATTACAGGAGCACATATGTAGTATTTTAAGGGAAAAAGGCTTATTATTTTCACAACAATGCTGCACTTACAAAGCACAGCCAATCAACTAATCATTCCTGTATATTTGTATATCAGCAGCCCTTCCCCAATTAAGGTACACTTATTTCTCTGGCATTGAAGGGGTTTGAGTGTGAGCGGGATTTGGTTTGTCTAGAGTTATAGAGAGAAAGGGAATTAGGAACGAGCGATACGCTGTAATGGTTCAGGTTCATTTCTTATACCACTAAACCGGATAGTGAACTCTGTCCCATTGTTTCTTTTCAGTTCAAGTTCACCATCTAACTGGTCTACAAGGGAAGTTATAAGCTGAAGCCCCAAACTATCGAGTTCTTTAATATCAAGATCTTCAGGTATGCCTATGCCGTCATCTGAAACAATTAGAACAAAGTCAGTACCCTTACAGCCATTGTTTTTGCATTCTCCTGTTTCGTCCCTATGGAGCTTGATTTGGATCTCTCCTTTATCCCGGTCAGGAAATGCATATTTAAGAGAGTTTGAAACCAGTTCGTTGATAATTATCCCTAGCGGAACAGCAGTATCCATATCTAAAAATAGGTCTTCTTCCAGATTGAGATTCAAGTTAACATCGGTTTCAAGCCTGTATGTAAGGAGCAGGTTATCAGCTAAGTCCTTGATGTATTTAGAAAAATTAAGCACATCGATATTTTCATCTTTGTACAGTTCTTCATGTATAAGAGCAATAGAAAGAACTCTGTCTATGCTTATTGCGAAAGCGTTCAACACTTCTGAATCTCTAATGTTGTTTCTGCCTTTAAACATCTCAGCCTGAAGATCCAGGAGAGAGGAGATTACCTGAAGATTATTCTTGATTCTATGATGGATTTCCTTTTTACGGGAAGTCTCGAAATTCATTAGAGCTTCTTCAGCTTCTTTTCGTTTTGTAATGTCAGTATGGAGGTTCAGAACCCCGATAAACTTACCATCCTTATCAAAAAGAGATTTGGAATTTGTATACATCCAGATAGGATGACCGTCCTTGCGTATAAGTTTAATTTCAAAACTTTCATTGGCGCTTTTACATCCCTTTTCTATCATCTGGCTGATAATAGCCTTACTTTCATTACTGAGAAGGTCCCACATCGATCTGCCAATAAGTTCTTCTGAACTGTAGCCAAGCATATCTTCAATCTTCTTATTGACAAAAGTAATTCTTTCTTCAGCATCAATTATGCTTATGCCTTCATTTGCGGTCTCAACGATATTGCGGTACTTTTCCTCACTTGCGCTCAACGCTTCTAAAAGAGCTTCGCGTTCAGCTAGCGATTGAGCCAGCTTGTTATTGCTATAGCTTAACTGTGAGAGTATATTGGCAATGGTCATGAAGAAAGACAAGGCTGTATCCACGGCTTTCCTGCTTAACCGCGGAACTTTCTCAAGTGCTGTTATATATTCCTCTTCGTTGAAGCCGTATTTTCTAGCCTGTGATCGGAAAAGCTCATAGTCAAGAGGCTCGTCATCAAAAATGAACTGCCCTGCGATGATATTGCCTACATGTTGGTTACTCACCATGATGGGAGTCAATATGTCCCACATATTGTTCTTGCACCTGTACAGCTTATACTCTCCAGGGAGTATATTCCTGGATTGTTCTACAATACTCTCTATACAGTGCTTGCAAGTTTCTGGGTGAGCCCTGTGAAATTTAGAGCAGATATCCTGGAATCCAGCACCTGCCAGAACGATGTTTTTGAGATCTCTTAAGCCAATTGGAATATGAGTAAGTTCATAGAAATCATCGATAAGGGACTGGATTGTTTGGATATCAATGATCTCGGCAAGCTCCACGTTCGCTATTTCCTTAGATCCACTTTCCTGAACTTTTTCATTAAGATCTTTCTGATTGTTTATATCAAATCCATAAATGTTTACACATTCTTCTTCGGGTAAGGGGTGAAAAGAGACTATGTATACTTCATTTCCCACTTTAACTTCTATTTCTTCGGCTTTATTCCGTGAAATTATCCCTTGCACAAAATCTATGATAAAGGGAGGCAATTTTTCTTCGACTCCCATGCCCCATCCACGCAATAAGTGCTCATATACCCCATTTGAGTAAAGAATCCGCCCATCTTTTCCCACACTGATTATAGGATCCGGATTCCTTTTGGGAAATAGCTTCATTTTTTCCATTTTTCCCCTCGGGATCTTCTTTGATAGTAATATGCCCTAAACAGGGTAGATTATTACTTTAGCTAACATTACTCCTTATTTTCAGCTCTGTAGAAACCCTCTAAATTCTATTTTTACCCAAAAATTAAAAAAATAAAGTTGTAAAAATGCTCCTTATTTTTTATCCCCACAGAAAACAAAGGAACAACTGCTATTGTTATCAAATAAGTGTATTAAATTTATCGGTTTTATCTTAATTTTGACCTTAACAAAAAATCGAGTAGATAGTCCAGCAAATATTCCCCTTTTCTGGATAGTTAAACATAATCCACATTTACCCTAACTCAATAACCCATTAAAAGGTATGCTATAATCCGGTGGATAATTATTAAGTAGGTAAATAAAAGAGATACAGAACTAATAAAAGAGATACAGAACTGAAAAAAATTATTAAGCCGCCGGAGGGATTCGAACCCTCGGCCTGCTGATTACGAATCAGCCGCTATACCGCTAAGCCACGACGGCAAATGAATAAGAAGAATAAGCAGACTTAAAATAGCGATCAAGAATTTAATTATTTCGCTCGGGCGGAGCTGTCTGCTTTTACAGATTCTGTATAATTTTGATTCATTTAAATAATTATGGCGTCCCTTAATAACCCTGACATTAATTAATAATCCTATAATTAATAACCCTGCATTGTTTAAATAATCCTGGCTTCCATGCAGATATTGTACTGGTGAGGGGCATAAGAGCGAACTACTCTTTTATCCAGAATTTCAATTTTCCTTCCTGCTTTTTCCGCAGCCGCCCTTATTAGTTCAATAGAGCTTTCGAAAAGGTCGTTCTCAGGGGTTATTCCGTAATAATGAATTATTCCGCCGGGCTTTGTCAAGAGCACCGCAGAATCCAGAAATTCAAAAGCTTTATGAGGGAGATTCATAATCACATGGTCAGCAGCGCCTGCAAACCTCTTTGCTTCTTCCCTGGCATCACCTTCGATTGCTTCGATGTTTTTCACAGAATTAAGAATTATATTTTCCCTGAGATACCGTACAGCGTCCGGGTTTTTATCGATTGCCAGGACTTTTGAAGGCTTTTTCTTTTTCGCAATCAGAATGCTGTAAGGACCTACGCCTGAAAACATATCAACAACGATATCGCCTTCTTTAACCCAGGAGAGAACTCTTGAGCGTTCAGTCGAAAGGCGGGGAGTAAAATAAACTCGCGCAAGGTCAACCTTATATCGACAGCCGTATTCCCTGTGAATTGTTTCGGTTCTGGGCTCGCCTGCAACAACCTCAAAATCCCTGACCCGGAATTCCCCAATTACAGGTGTAAGAGGCTTAAGTACAGTTTTTACATTTGGATGCGTCCGGAGTAAGGCGTCAGCAATTCTTGAGGCTTTCTGGGTATCAAGATCAGGATCTTCCAGAAGGGCAATATCTCCTATAACCTCATAGGCTGGGCTGAAACCAAGCAGATCTTCAGGAACAGGCTTTTTTTTCTGAATTTGGAAATCACATTCATTAAGCTCAGCTTCTTTAGGGAAACTCCTCAGTTCGTCAGGAGTAGGCTCTCTGGTCAGAGGAAGATAAAGAAACGTCTCATCTGCGCCTATTTTTACGGAACTGTCAAGAATCTCAAGCTTAAGGAGAATTCTTCTTGTTGATTCTCCTTTCTTTTTAGGAACTTTTATGCACTGCCTTCTCATGGAAAATCGACCTTTCGAAAGCCTAAGGCTATCCTTCTATTAATAAGCTGTCTCAATAACTGCCCAGTTACTTATCCTGCACTTATCCAGCTATTTTCCCAGACGTTAAAATCTGAAAAAATCAGAGAAGTCTGATGGGCTTTTCAGTAACGGAAGATTTCTCAGAATCTTTGCTTCCAAAGAGATCATTAAGCGTGAGCCTTATTTTCAAATAAGGTAAAAACACAACTTAACCTTAATGAGGTGCTAAAATTGGTAATGGGAGTGGGTATTAATCAACTCAGGGAAATCTCGCTTGGTTTGCAGGCTTCGACTTTATTAACTTATATATTTGGATTTACTGCACTGAAGCTAAGCCGTTTAAAGAAAGACGGAATTTTAAGACACGGGAAAATAAACACTGCCGGGTATACCCTTGGAGCCTTATCTTTACTGTTTATGTTATACTCCGGAATAAGGCTAATTATTGCCAGGGCGGCTCCTTTAATTATGTATATTCACGGTTTCCTTGGGATTATAACTCTGGCTCTCAGTTCCCTGTTCGTGGCTAACAGGTGGAGCTGGAAAACTGTCAGAAACATGAGGATTCTTTTGGTTCTCTTCCTGTCTACTTTCAGTGGAGGGGTCTACATGTTCTCAAAGTTTTATAAAAGAGATGCGCTTGCAAAAAAGAGATCTATTAAAAAGAAACTTGCAGCTAAAAGGTGCTAATAAAACCATAAATTCATAACTTCATAAGCTGGAAACCATATACAAGCTCAGGATGATTGATTAACCTGGCGACAATTTCTCGTAAAATGACTGAACTTTCAGAACAGTGTGGTCTAGTGTGGTCTGGACTTCATGAAAGCTAAGTTTTCAGGCAAGCTTAATTGAATTATTATAGTTAAGCATAAAATAAAACCCGAAAATAGCCAGAAATATCCCGCAGGTATAGAGAATATACCTGTGCACTTTTTGGGAGAGCAGGTTTTTCCCACGGCTGAACGATCCAGATACGATAGTAAACCAGCTCAGATCTGCTGTCCAGTGCCCGAGCATGTAAGCTATTGCAGATATAACTCCCAGCTCATATTCCTTAAGTATAAGGGCACTGCTCGCAGTCAGCCACCAAATCCAGAAATAAGGGTTGGATACTGAAGTAACCACGCCTATCAGGACGGGATTGGAAGTCAATTTCGAGCCTGGCGAACCCTGAGAGATCTGTGCAGAAATATCCGCGGCTCTGGCGTCCTTTATGGTGAGAAACCCGAAGACCAGAAGTGAAAGCCCTCCTATAAGAAAAATTGAAGAAATTACGCCGCTGTCTACGAGTGAAGCAGCCCCAGAGAGAATCATGAGATATATCACTGCTTCTACAATTATATGCCCGAATACGACTTTAGGACCTGTAAACCAGCCTTTTTTCAAAGAGGTTTCTATAGTTGCAAAAAGCATAGGGCCTGGAACGAGTGCGCCTGTAAGTCCTACAGAGAATCCTAAAAGCAAAGCTTTCAAAATTTCAATATTTATCATTATAGATCAAAAACTTAAAATTCTAAAATTTAAAACTCTAAAATTTCTAAAATCTTGTTTGAAAATAATCTCCGCTCAGTTAGCAACTAGACAAATAATGCAAAAATAGGATATTTCTCTATGTAATAATAGAGAAAATCTGCCAGTGAAAGAATAATAGAAAGAACTTAGAGGATAATTTCAATATCCAGTTCTTCTGCAAGTTCTTTGTACCTGTTTCGGATGGTAACTTCTGTTACGCCGGCTACATCTGCAACTTCACGCTGGGTTCTGCGTTCACCGCAGAGAATGGATGCAATATAGATTGCAGCTGCAGCAACTCCTGTGGGACCCCTTCCACTTGTGAGTTCCTTCTCGGAAGCCTGCCTCAGGATCTCAACGCTCTTGGACTGGACTTCTCCTTTAAGGTTAAGGCCAGAACAGAACCTTGGGACATAATCAATTGGTGAGGTAGGCATAAGTTTCAGTGCCAATTCTCTGGAAATAAAGCGGTAAGTTCTTCCGATCTCTTTCCGGCTGACCCTGGATACCTCTTCGATCTCATCAAGGGTTCTTGGAACGCTGCACTGACGGCAGGCAGCATAAAGGGCAGCTGCGGCGACACCCTCAATGCTTCTTCCACGGATAAGATTTTTATCCACAGCTTTTCTGTAGACGACTGCTGCAGTTTCCCTGACCGTTCTAGGGAGACCAAGGGCAGAAGCCATTCTGTCCAGTTCGGATAGTGCAAATGCGAGGTTTCTTTCAGTTGCGTTACTTACGCGGATTCTACGCTGCCATTTTCTTAAACGATAGAGCTGAGCACGGTTTTTGGAAGAAATTGACTTCCCGTAGGAATCACGGTTTCTCCAGTCAATCATTGTGGAAAGCCCTTTGTCGTGGATTGTGTATGTCATTGGCGCACCCACACGGGAACGCTTCATACGCTGATCATGATCGAAAGCTCGCCATTCTGGGCCCTCATCTACAAAATCGGCATCAATGACAAGTCCGCAGTCCCCACACACAAGCTCGGCACGCTCGTAGTCGTGAACGAGGTTTCTGCTACCGCATTCTGGACACACTGCCTTTTCCGTCTCAAAACTTTGCTCTTTTTGCTTCTCTTTGCGAGCTTTGATCATGGCACGTATTTTTTCCCTTTCAAGAGTGTCCGAATAGCGAACCCTTTCGATTTCTACCATATCATATCACCTTATAAGTTAAAATGACCATATGTTTACGTTTCCCGATACTTGGCTGCACCACTTAAATTACAGATACATAAAAGGAAGGAGAAGAAAAATCACGGCTATAACCAGCAAAAAATATATAACCCAGTTAATGTTAAACCATAATAAAGAATTAATACGCGCATTCAATGTCAGAGATCTCACCGAATATAGACTCTTTCATTAACGAGAGCCCGAATTTCTGAATCAGGAGTTCGTTTAAAGCCCTTCACTAAAAAATATGGATGGTGTACAGGTCCGAAAACATTGACAATTGTACCAATCCGATTCAGGGATTTATCTACAACGATTGAATTTAATTTAGGAAGACTGCCTGATACATTCTCGGGTTTTATCTCATCCCCTCTAACTATCAGGTTTTTAACACCTGACCTGTGCAGCACTTTACCGAGTCGTTTCATATTAGCCACGAGCAATTAATAGCTATTTCTCCAGCTCAGGGCAAAATTTCCTGGCTTTGAGCATATTATTCAGTCAGTCATAAATAAAGTTATATATTATAGACTGAAAAGCATATGTAGTCTATGCTCATCCTATATAAAGATATCGCAAGACCTATATTATACGTTAATATTAACTGAATTGAGATAGTAAAATATAAAATATAGGAGCCGGAATGCACAACCTTATATATTAAATAGACATTGTTGGCAGCAATCAGACCATAAATTTGGTCATATACAGTCATTAACTCCGATTAATCATCTCGTTCCAGGGAGGAGACTCATTGTCCAAATTCGTATATTTTTTTGGAAAGGATGTAACTGATGGCAACGGTAGTATGAAAGACTTACTTGGAGGTAAGGGCGCAGGCCTTGCCGAGATGGCAAATCTTGGAGTGCCAGTACCGCCAGGTTTTACAATAACAACCGAAGTTTGCGTACTTTATTTAAAGGAAAAGAAATATCCTGACGAAGTACTCAAACAGATCGATGAAGCAATTGATAAGCTAGAGACCTTAAATAACAAAAAATTGGGGGACCCAGAAGACCCGCTTCTTGTTTCTGTAAGGTCCGGAGCCAGGGTATCCATGCCGGGGATGATGGATACCGTCCTTAACCTTGGGCTTACGGACAAATCTGTTATCGGGCTCGCAAATAAGGTCAATGACGAAAGATTTGCTTACGATTGCTACCGCAGATTTATCTCCATGTTTGGAGATGTGGTTCTGGGAGTTGACTTCAGCAAGTTCGAGTCCCTTATTGAGGACAAGAAAAAAGAACTTAAAGTTGAGTCAGATACCGATCTCGATGCAAAAGCCCTGAAAGAACTGGCTGAGAGATTCAAGGAGGTAATCAGACTCGAAAAAGGATTCGAATTCCCCCAGGACCCAAGAGTTCAGCTTCAGATGGCAATTAACGCTGTTTTTGAGTCTTGGAATAATCCGAGAGCCATCACTTACAGAAAGCTTAATGGGATTGATGACAGCTGGGGTACAGCTGTTAATGTACAGACTATGGTTTACGGGAACAGAGGAAACACCTCAGGTACAGGAGTTGCTTTTACAAGAAACCCGTCGACAGGAGAAAAGAAGTTCTTCGGAGAGTACCTTATCAACGCACAGGGTGAAGATGTTGTTGCAGGCATCCGGACGCCCGACTTCATTGACACTCTTGGAGATAAAATCCCTGAAGCATATAATCAGCTTGTTGATATCTGCCAGAAGCTTGAAGCCCACTTCAAGGATATGCAGGATATAGAATTTACCATCCAGGAAGGAAAACTCTATATGCTGCAGACCAGAACAGGGAAACGCACAGCTGCCGCAGCCGTTAAGATAGCAAAGGATATGGTAGAAGAAGGGCTAATTGATAAGGAAACTGCAATCACCAGGGTTAAAGCCGAGCATATTGACCTTCTCCTGCACCCGAGAATTGATCCTAATGCAAAACTTGAAGTAGTTGCAAGGGGACTTCCTGCATCTCCCGGAGCTGCCGTAGGAAAAGTTGTGTTTACTGCAGAAGAAGCTGAAGAAATGGCTGAGATTGGAGAAAAGACAATTCTCGTCCGAACTGAAACCTCTCCTGAAGATATCGGGGGAATGGCAGCTGCTCAGGGCGTACTTACCGTGCGCGGAGGTATGACCTCTCACGCGGCAGTAGTCGGAAGAGGTATGGGCAAGCCCTGCGTTGTGGGGTGCGGAGAAATCACAATCGATACAAAGAATAATCTCTTCATGGTAAATGGTCAGATTGTCAAAAAGCACGATTATATCACCATTGACGGAAGTACGGGCAATGTAATTATTGGGAAAGTGGACCTGATTGACGCTGAAATAAATGAAGATCTGAAGCAGATTCTTCTATGGGCTGATGAAATCAGGACTCTCGGAGTGAGAACAAACGCAGACACTCCTGCAGATGCAAGTCTTGCACGTGAGTTAGGGGCTGAAGGTATAGGGCTTTGCAGGACTGAGCACATGTTCTTCGGAGAAGACAGGATTCCCGTAGTAAGGGAAATGATAATGGCAGAAGATGAGAAAACCAGGAAGAAAGCTCTCAAAAAATTACTTCCTATGCAGAAGGAAGACTTCCTTGGCATTTTCCGCTCCATGGAAGGTCTGCCTGTAACCATCAGGCTGCTTGACCCGCCCCTCCATGAGTTCCTTCCTGACAAGGAAGAGCTGGATGCAAAGCTAAGGGAGCTTGAAGCCTCAGGTGACTGCGGAAAGATCGAAGAGGTAAAAAAGCTCATCCAGCGTGTGACTTCCCTCAAAGAACTCAATCCTATGCTTGGCCACAGGGGATGCAGACTCGGAATAACCTATCCGGAAATCTATAATATGCAGGTGCGTGCAATTATGGAAGCAGCATGTGAACTTGCAAACGAGGGAGTCAAGGTGATTCCTGAGATTATGATACCGCTCGTAGGCCTGGTAAAAGAGCTTTCCGTCACCCGGGAAGATGTCCGCAAGATGGCAGAAACGGTCATGGCCGAGAAAGGCGTAAAGATCGATTACAAAGTTGGAACAATGATTGAGCTGCCCAGGGCTGCAATTACTGCAGATCAGATTGCAAAGGAAGCAGATTTCTTCTCCTTCGGAACAAACGACCTGACCCAAACAACCTTCGGGTTCAGCCGCGACGATGTTTCCAAATTTGTACCAATCTATCAGAAGGCAGGAATTCTCGAGCACGACCCATTTGCAGTCCTTGACCAGGAAGGCGTTGGCGAGATAATGAAAATCGGTATAGAAAAAGCCCGCTCCGTCAAACCCGATCTCAAAATGGGAATTTGCGGAGAACACGGCGGAGAGCCGAGATCCATCTGTTTCGCTCATGAGATAGGTCTCGACTATGTAAGCTGCTCCCCTTACAGAGTTCCTATTGCAAGACTCGTAGCTGCCCAGAGCACAATTAGAATGAAAAATAAAAAATAATTTATGAAATTTTAAATATTAATTTAAAAAAAGGCAGGGTTCCCATCCTGTTCTTATTATTTTTTTTGGAAAACTTAACTGCATGATGCAGGGTTGTAATTTTGTTTTAAAATTTTGTTTTAGAATCTTGATTTTTAAAAATTAGTTTTTGATTAATAATATACATTATAAATTTTTGATTAATAATATACATTATAATATATAATAATACAAAGTGCATCTCCTGAACTTACTATAATATTTTTTAGACCCAGCAAAACAATGAACCAGGTTATTGCGGCTTTCATTAGCCGCAACTTTCCCTGGAGTCTTCATTAGATCTGACGTCTTAGCTATTACTTATTCAATTATTCCTTATTTCATTCAATATTTTCTTGTGATCATATAATCGGCGATCTGAAGGAGCAGATCTTTTTCTGGGCAGTCCTGCAGAACGTCCAGCTTTGCTTTGCCTTCGTTGATATATGAAATTGCAAGATTCTTCACATAATCAATTGATCCACACTCTGTTAAGATACGGACAGCCTCGTCGGTTTCTTCCTGAGTTGCTTCCCCTTTCCCGAAAATGTCCAGTTTCACACCTTTCTCGAAAGCGTCGATTATGATAAGAGTGTGCTTTCCTTCCATAAGGTCGCTACCTCTTACTTTCCCAAGAACTTCCTCGGGGGCGACCATATCCAGAACATCGTCATACATCTGGAAGCCAATTCCTATAAGGCGTCCATATTCGGATAAAGCCTCAGCGACTTCATCAGAGGCTCCTCCAAGAAGGGCTCCGATCTTGGCTGCAGCGGCATAGAGAACCGAGGTTTTCTTTTCCACCATCTCAATGTATTCGGCTTTAGAAACCTTCTCTCTTCTCTCAAAGTCCATATCAAGCCACTGCCCTTCGCAGATTTCAGTACAGGTCTTTGAGAGGATATCCATGCATTTTAAAATCCTTACAGGTTCATTCTCGACTTTTGAGAGGATCTCAAAAGCTTTGGAATAAAGCGTGTCGCCCGCAAGAATTGCCCCGGCTTCGCCCCATATTTTATGGACTGCGGGTCTCCCTCTGCGAATATCATCTCTATCCATTATATCATCATGGATCAGAGTGAAATTATGTACAAGCTCCACGGCTACTGCTGCAGGCAGCACCGATTTTAGATCTGAGCCTACAGCTTCGGCTGCCAGAATAAGAACTGCGGGACGGAGGCGTTTTCCTCCCGCATCTACCAGGTAGCGAGAAGCTTTATACAACTCCTCGGGGGGGGCTACCGGCAACAGTTCATTAATCGCGTCATCAACATGGACACTTCTTTTTTTAATCTCATCAATCAGCGTCATAAACATCACGAGATACGGAATCTATTCCTATTCAATTATTCTTCTATATATAACACTTCGCCGTTTCTGAGAAGGTGTACTGTATCTCCGAGTATATACCCGGCGTCTTCCGCCATCTCGATGTAATGCCCGTGCATTTCCATATCCCCATGAGCAGGGATTACATGTTCAGGATTTATCATGCGCAGAAGTTCCCAGTGGTCTTCTTTATATGCATGTCCTGAGACGTGCACATTGTCATAGATCCTGGCGCCCCTCATCTTGAGCTTGGTTTCAAGAGCATAGCGGTTAGCCTGAGTCATGGGACTCGGGATTACATTTGCAGAGAAAATAACCCTGTCTCCCGGTTCAATTGTATAAGGGGTTTCTCCATTCGCGACACGTACAAGTATGGAACCTGGTTCGCCTTGGTGTCCGGTGACGATTGGGAGATACTTGTTCTTTCCTTCCTGGATAATACGTTTGAAAGCCCGATCGATATCTTTACGCTGACCATACATCTCGACATTGGAAGGCAATTCCAGATAACCTAGATCTCTCGCAGCTCCCACATAGCGTTCCATTGAGCGGCCCATAAGTACAGGAGTCCTGCCCATTTCTCCGGCTGCCTCAATAATTGCTTTTAGCCTGGGTATGTGGGAGGCAAAGGTTGTAATGATCATCCCGACTTCGGACTCTTCAGTTCCGAGCAACACATCCCTTACCATATCTTTTGCAATCTGTTCGGAAGGAGTCTTTCCTGAGCGCCCGGCGTTCGTGCTCTCAACAATCATTGCGATAACCCCTTCCTTTCCGAGGGCTTTGAGGCGCCCGAAATCCGGAGCTGCGCCCATTGTAGGAGTCCTATCCAGCTTAAAGTCGCAAGCGTACAGGATTGCTCCAACTGGAGTATGAACCACTGCAAGTACACAGTCAATGATGCTGTGCTGAATGTTAATGAATTCGACAGCAATATCTTCCGTAACCTGGTAAGTCCCGCCTGCATTCAAAGGAATAACCCTGTTGCAAACCTCAAACTTGCGCTCAGCCTCGATCTGTTGTTTGATAAGGGCTGCTGTATATGGTGTGGAGATAATTGGAGCGTTATACCTATGGGCAAGTTTCGGGATTGCCCCTATGTGATCAAGGTGCCCGTGAGTACAGACAATTGCCCGGACAGTTCCACTAATTTCTTTCATAATGGTATCATCAGGGATTGCCCCCATCTCGATAAGTTCAAGAGAATGCATTTTGTCAATTTCGACATCTTCATGGATCTGAACCCTATCGAGCCTGAGCCCCATGTCCAGAATGACAATGTCTTCACCTATAATAACTGCAGTCATATTACGGCCCATTTCATTGTAACCGCCGACTGCAACAATTCCTATTTCAGTCATATTTTTACCTTTTACCTCTTGATTTGTTTTTTATCCTTGTGAACCCAATCCTCAGAAAACGGATCAGGTGATGACCTTAAAGTTATAACCATGACTTGAACAGAGTACATAATATCAATAAGAAAGAATCAGCTTAGAGCAGTCACTTCTCAGACTTGCTCGCAGGAAGAACTCAACCCCCGGATGAGACAATTCAGGTTATATCCCTTACAGAAGAATCTTACTTCAGATATGTACTTCATACATTTGTTTTGTATACAATACTCAAATGCCTGTTAAATGCTCCAGAATTCCTTAGGCACGTCCATTGAATAGATTTTATTGCCAGATAGAACGAATTCTGACTATTAATCTAATTAACAGAAGCCTTTACGCACTCTTCCCTTACTGGCAAGTACTTCTCAGAACCTCATCTTCAACCAATCATGCAGGTTCCAACTTTAAAGTATTTTGAAAACGTACAGTCCTCTATTTCAGCCTATTCTTCGAGAGCTTATTCAATAACCTGTCTTGTTACAATTGGGTCTTTACTTACTGGTTTTTCTGCTCCTACTTTTATTTGTAGCTTCTTTCCTGCTGATTCTAACTAACCCATTCTTATATTGATCAGTGAATTCTTAATATTATGACAATTCTCTACAGTCGATTCCTGGGATGACAGTTATCATAGATTATTCCAATTACAATAATGGAATGTCACTTGATAATGAGTATTTCAGCCTAGATAACTGTAAAACAGATCTTCAGTTAATTAGTTTTACAGTAATTTATGAGAATAATTCCTTAATTATATTTATGAGAATAATTCCTTAGTTATACCGATCTCAGGTAATTCTATGTAACTGTGAATAATTTCCAGAAGCTCAGTTGGATTTAATTATCCGTGATAATCCTGAGTAAATTTCCACTGTTTTGAGAGTACAAACCCTTATTCATATCTTAACGATTTATTCCGAACATTACTTTCGTATCATGTATAAAGATTGTTATGGAACAGGCTTTTTAATGGGCATATCAGCTATTTGACTTTACCGGTGCAATGCAATTTTTGATACCAGATTACAGGTAAAAGTAGCCGGACATCTGTGCCACACTTTAAAATGCATCTCCTGCCACAGCATAGTCTTTTACATTAAAGCCGCGTTGACTCAAATACTCAAGGGTCCAGCCGGTAATAACCACAGGTGCCTTACGCAGATCCTCTATGCTTGCACAACCGCAGAGAAACATTGCAACCCTGAATTCATCCAGCATGCGGGAAAGAACCCTGACAACTGAATTTTTTCCTTCAAGGGCAGGTCCCACAAAAGGCAGGGCAGCACTTGCCGCACTGGCTCCGAGAGCAATAGACTTAGCGATATCTAATCCCGTTCTGATCCCGCCTGTTGCAATAATTGGCAAGGAGACCCTGGATTCTATAATGCTGGCAACTGTAGGAATCCCGAAGTCCCAGAAAAGTTCCCCAAGATGTTCCGAAGCTGAATCTCCACTTTCCCTTGCCCTGTAGACCTCAACGCCCGCCCAGCTCGTACCTCCTGCGCCTCCTACATCAATTGCGGATACGCCTGCCTTTTGAAGGAGAATGGCATCCTCCCTTGAGATTCCTGCTCCTGTTTCCTTAATGATTACTGGCTTGCTAAGTACAGAGCAGATCTCTTTTATCATATCGAGACAGCCAGTTGCATCTCTGTCCCCCTCTGGCTGGATGGCTTCCTGTAAGAAGTTCAAGTGGATGGCAAGGGCATCGGCATCAACCATCTCTACGAGTTTTTCAACTCCTTCAACTCCATACTCGCGAATCTGGGCAGCGCCCACATTCCCATACACGAAGGTATTGGGAGCTTTTTCCCTGACAATCCTGAAAGATTCTTCCTGCGCAGGGTCATCAATTGCAGCCCTCTGGCTGCCAACTCCTATTCCTACTCCCAGCTCTTCGGCTGCAGCGGCAAGGGCGGCGTTTACAGGAATAGTATCTGGATGTCCTCCAGTGATCGAAGCAATTAGAAAGGGAGCTTGCAGGCGCTTCCCCAGAAGGTTTGTAGACAGGTCAAGTTTATCCATATCGAGTTCCGGAAGCGCCCTGTGGATCAGGGTCACATCCTCAAAGCCCGCACTGACTTTTCGGGATTCAACCGGGCTTTCAGCACATAATTTCAGGTGTTCGATCTTTCGCTTTGAGGTCGTGTTGATCATACTTCTACCCTTTTATCCGGACTGATTTTGGTTCCTATGGATTCCCCATTCAAGAACCTATATGTGTTATTTCCTTTTCCGGCATTAAATATATATGATGTAATACAAGACGTTTTGCTAAGTTCCAGGAGTTCCTGTACCTTCCCAAGCATTCCGCCTGTAACATCAGTACTTCCCGAACCTCTTATGTGATGCTTGAAAGTCTCAAAGGTCTCAGGGGTGATCTCAAGTATGGGTTTTCCATTATTATCAAGCACCCCATCCTCGGCAGAGCCAAGCCCGAGCCGGGTAATCCTGAGTTCTTTTGCAAGATAGGCAACTATTTGGTCTCCTGAGAGCACGCACGCCCCGAGTTCGAGATCCATAACCATATCCCCATGCAGCACCGGGACAAAACCTTTCTCAAGCATGAGTTTTATATTGTCAAGGTACATGCTCTCGATCCTCCCATTCCTGCAAACCGTACAGCCCATAGGGTGTACAGCTATAGCACGGACTCCATACTCGTTCAGAGCATCTACCACTCTGGATGCAAGTTTTTTGACAGACTCATGTGTTATAATAACTCCTTCAGGATCAAACCCCATATCAAGTCCATATTTCTTGGCGTAAGTATGCCCAAAGGAACCTGCACCATGCACAATAATCATTTTTCCCCGGTATTCTGAAACTTCCTTTGCAATCCTAAGGAGGTCAGCTTCTCTTACAATCCCTTGATCTGCAGCTTTGTCTGTGATGACGCTGCCCCCAAGTTTCAGGATAACAGGTTCTGTTGAAACCTTCATGCCATATCACTTAATACCCTTTTAAGACTTCCAGCTTCGTTATTAATAATGTGAAATTATGAGATAAAACTCTAGCAAGCTCAAGGTTTGAGTTGCTCATTCTAACTTTAAGCCCTGCTCCGTGGGTTTTGTTATTATTGCTTTACCCCCTGCGTTTTCAATGGCTTCAGCAACCTGTCTACATTTGTCAGGTGCTGTAAGGGCAACCATACATCCCCCACCTCCACCTCCTGTAAGCTTTGCTCCGAAAGCTCCAGCTTTCCGGGCGGCGTAAATTAGGTTAGAGAGTTCATAAGTATTTACTCCAAGAGCATCCAGAAGACCCTGGTTCACATTCATAAGCTTGCCAATTGAAGGGTAATCTCCTGTCTGAAAAAAGGGTTCTGCGATCCTGGAAGTTCTTCCAATAACAGCCATGAGAGGCTCTACAACGTTAGGATAACTTTCACGGAGCTTTCTAACATTCGCTACAAGCTCTTTTGTGGAAGCGAAAACACCTGTATTCCCTACAACAATCCCGCAATCAGGAGTCCTCAACTTCCTCCTGTCGTTAATGCTCACAACTCCTCCAAATGTAGAGACATAGGTATCTGTAGGACTTGCAGCTCCTTGTACCTGGACTTCGATTTCATGCCCCATTTTAGCAATTTCTTCGAGAGAGAGACCGCAGCCAAACAGTTCATTGAGAGCACCTAGACTTGCAATTGTAACAGCAGCAGATGAACTGAGTCCTGAACCCACAGGAATATCAGAATCGACTTCCAAAAAAACCCCATCTATTGGTCGGATTTCCCTAATTTTTTCAATAGCTGCGGAGATATAAGGATGCTTCTCAAAATCAATCCCTGTTTGGCCAATCTCCGATTGAATTATTATAGAGTTGTGCAGTTCCGCTCGCACACGAGTTCTTAATTCAACTGCACATCCTATTGCGGTTTCACCATAAACAACCGCATGTTCTCCGAATAGATAGATTTTCCCGGGGGCAGAACATGAAACCATATTACTCCTCTGAAAATTGCAAATTTGATTGAAGCAGATAAGTAATAAATTTATACTTGAATTTGAAGGCAACTTTTTGAGTTTAATAATGATTCGTTTTTGAATGCAGGAGTGAATTTATTTTGAAGCGTGACAGTATTTTGAAACGTGACAGCGAATTTATTTATGAATTTACCGTTAATTTGTTTCCAGATGCTAAAATACTTCTTTTTGATGTTTGTCCTGTTTTACAAACCTATAATAAGTAGATAACGGTAAAAATTTATAAAAAATTTATTTGAATATGTAACTATCCTGCCGCTGTTTAATTAAAAATGAGTATGCTCCATCTCTCTGCAGAATTCCTTACTCCACAATTTCCTTACTCGACAATAATCGCGGCATATCCTACTACTGCACTGGTGTCTCCGGAAACATCTCCACTATTTGAATATTTAAGCAGTTCAGCCCGATTTGCACCAAGCTTTTTTGATGCTGTTAACATTGCAGCAATTGGCCCGTATCCGCACACAGAAGCGTTTTTCCTGTAAAGTTTCTCATACATTCCCGGAATGTCCAGGTTAAGGATAGTCCCTATAACTTCATTGTCTATTTCCCTTGCAACATTTGCAGGCTCGTAGTGAGTAAAATCGCTGGATGCAATGAAAGCCAATTTTTTCCCACTTTTGGAAGCAAGCTCCGCAACAAGGTTTCCAACCTCAACTGCGGTTTCTTCATCCTGCATACCAAGGCAGATAGGAAGGATCATGAAATCCTGATCAAAGCGATATTGAAGGAAAGGAAGCTGAACTTCGATAGAATGCTCGTATCGGTGTCCGAGCTCATCCAAGTCAACAATACTTCCTGATAGCCCGTCTGCAAGTTCACGATCAACCTCGAGAGATCCCAAGGGAGTTTTCCAAGTATCCGTGGACACTGATACAGGTGAGCCGTATCCCGTATGGTTGGGACCGAAAATGACATATGTATCGGCTTTAGGGAGAACTGCATAGACGTGTGCAGCTACCTTACCTGAATAAACATATCCGGCATGCGGGCAGATAGCCCCGAGGACATTTCGTTCCCGGATCTCCAGACCTTCAAAACATTGCTTGAGTTCTTTCTCTAGATTCTCAGGACGCAGGGGATAGAATTGCCCTGCAACTGCTGGTTGTCTCATCTATATCACCCATATAAGATATGAATCATTTTTATATAGCCTTGCAGTATGCAGGACTGCCTTTCAGAATCACAGAGGTGTTTCGAAGTCGTCCAATGAGTAATTGAAAGGAATATTATTAAGCCGTGCGACTTCCCTCGCAAGCAACCAGTAGACAAGAGAAAGTGCTTTTCTACCTTTGTTGTTTGTGGGGATTACAAGATCCACATTTGAAGTCAGGTTGTTGGTATCACAGAGTGCTACAATTGGTACTCCGATGCTTGAAGCTTCCTTCACAACCTGGGCATCGCCTGCAGGGTCGGTAACGACTACAATATCAGGTTCAAAGAAACCGTGAATCTGCGGGTTTGTAAGCGAGCCAGGAATGAACCTTCCAAGCATTGCTTTGGTACCGAGTGCTCTGGAAAACATCCTTGCAGGATGCTGCCCGTACTGCCTTGAAGAAACCACAAGAATTCTTGAGGGATCGTAATGAGACAATAATTTCGCTGCAGCTTTGATTCTTTCATCTGTTGACTGGATGTCAAGAACATATAATCCATCAGTTCTGACCCTGTATACGAAACGCATCATATCCTGGGTCTTTTGCTGAGTACCTATGTGAACACCTGCTGCCAGGTATTCGTCAATGGACACAAGGGATGTGGAACCCTCTTCTTTAACAGAAGCTGCTTCACCCTCGGTTTCAGGCACAGATTCGGATTCTGCTTCGGCTTCCTTTTCAGGTGCAGGTTCTGTTTCAGCCTCAATATTTTCTTCAGGCACAGGCTGTGCTTCATTTTCCTCCTGCCCTGTTTTCTCAATTTCCTCCATAAAGTCACCTCATAATATAGAATCAACAATAAAACACATTCGATATCTGAAAATGTATCCCACTGCGTTTTCAACTGATTTTACGTTTGACCGTGATAGGAATAACTCCGGCTTTCAACTCTTCAATAGCGATACTGAGAGGATCCAGCCGCCCGTCATCTTCCACAAGGACAGGAGCCCCCATTGCAATCTGCAATGATCTTGCACCTACAATTCGCGTCCGCTCAAACCGGGTATATTTTTCCTTGACCAACTGATCACCCTTAAACTTAAAAACGCTCCGATGAATTCCGATAATTGAGAATAATGAAAAGTTTGATATTTTACAGTACATGCCTTAAAACCAGCACCCTGAAAATAGGGAAATGGGACCGCTGAGATTCGAACTCAGGTTCCGGCGTCCCGAACGCCGAAGGATGGACCAGGCTACCCTACGGTCCCTTACTGGTACGGCGAAAACACATCAACGAGTTCAACATGGCTCAGCAACATTCTGCGGCAACAGTAGCGGGTGATCCCGAGATCATCCAGCACTACAGCAGCGGGTTCGCCATCATTGACACGTCTTTTGTACTCATCCCAATAGTTTGAGATTACTTTTCCACATGAGAAACATCGGACTGGGATCATATTTTTACCTGTAAGATTTCTGATATTTAGCCCTTGCTCCAGGACCACCAAAGTTCTTTGACTCTTTCTGCCTGGAATCGTTTACCAGTAGATTGCGGTCATAGCTTGCAAAGTTGTCTCTGATTACTGTGTCATTTGTCCATTCCACAATACCTCTGGCAACTGCGGTTCTTACCGCATTAGCCTGCCCGATAATCCCGCCGCCCCGGACATCTACATCAATATCAAGCCCGGAGACCACTTCGTCTCCTGCGATCAGCAAAGGTTCTGAGATCTTTATCCTTGCAAGCTCTGGAGTATATAGTTCGAGCGGAATTTTGTTGATCCTGACCTTACCGGTTCCTTTCGTGACTGTTGCACGTGCAGTTGCAGTCTTGTGCTTTCCAGATGAATTAATTACTTTGACCATAGGGACTCACCCTTTAGAACTTTGAACCCATTTTCCGGCTCACTTCACCAAGTTCGATATATTTGCTGGAGCTCAAACGTCTCATATCTGCATCAGGAATAGTGATTTTTTCAGCGTCCTTGAGTTCAGGGGGAACGCCTACATAAACTTTGAGTCTGGACATTGCGTCCCTGCCTCTTGCTCTCTTATAAGGCAGCATGCCTCGGACAGTCCTCTTAAGGATGCGGTCCGGACGCTTCGGGAAGTAAGGCCCGAATTCCTTGGATCCTCTCTCCCGGGCTTCCCGGTAATCTTTGAGGGTAGTAGCCCTTGAGCCAGAAATTACAGTTTTTTCAGCATTTACAATGTAAATCTCATCGTCTCCTGAAAGCAACTGTTTTGCAACCGTACTTGCAAGACGCCCCATAATAAGTCCATTTGCATCGATAACCGTCATCTTCGACACCTCAGCGGAAAATCCGGATACCGGATCCTTTCGGATTTGCTTCCATTATCTCCTCGAGACTCAGGCACTTGCCACCGGCTTCAGTAATCTTTTTAGCTGCTGATTCGCTGAAGTTTAGAGCTGCAACCGTTACAGGGTGGTCAAGAAGACCTGCGCCCAGAACTTTTCCCGGAATAAGCAGCACATCATCCTTTGCAGTGTGCCTGTTGATCTTACTTATATTTACAGCCGCATAGTTTCTGGACGGCATCTCAAGACGTCTCGCGATATCCTTCCAGATGGGGGCAGCGTTAGCATTTGCCCTCTCTTTCAGGGTAAGAATCAAGGAAACGATTCTTGGATTTGTTTTTCTTGTCAGTTTTACTAGTGATTTTTTACCCAATGCATGTTCCTCCGCAAGATTTGTATAAATCTCACTCACGCGGAAAAAATTCCTATCGCGTTCGAACATCGCTATAACTGCCTGTGCGGGACATAATCCCAGGAATGGCAAATTAAAGAACAAGCGATTAATCGGAATTGGTATGATGTGAATAACATTTCTAGTACATAAAGATTATGTGCACCCTTAATCTCAATTTGCTATAATCTCGGATAATTAAAAGTGTTTATTTCTTTTTCATCTACCTGTTGCCCTCTTAATGTTTCACAATTAAATCTCTGCGAATACACCCCATTAAAAACAACTGATATATTGCTGTGTAATTTCTGGTAATCCGATCATTTTAGATTCTGGTTCCCATCTGGAATTCCTGGTATTTTGATGACATACTGGTGTAATTCGGATAATTCGGGTAATTCGGGCAATTCGTTCACTGAATACCGGTATATCATTTATTAATTAAAAATCCAACCAGGCAGGTAATAAGTTTGGGCAGGACATAATGAGAAAGAAGCCCTATTTTATATTATTAAATGAATATACTCCCATGGGGCTGATCAGTTAAGGGAGAACTGGCAATAACCTGTTGAGCAAATATCTTGCCAGGATTTTATGTGTGAGTGGGCATTGAGAGTACAGGATTCCTTCATATAGATGCAACTAAAGTAGAATGCATATTAGCCAGGAGCCGCAAAACAAAAAAGACTCTATAATTAGTCCTGCCATGCTTGCTCTGTCTGCTCCCGATAACTGCCGGGAAGCCCACGTCAGTCCCTTTTTCAAGTCTATATCTATACTTCTCAAAATTAATGGACTGGACTTCTCAAAACTTATGAAAGCTGTACTTGATCTATGTGATGAAATAAGTAACTCAACCAGGGGGTACTATTAATGCCGACTGTTATTCAATATCTTCTGGGTAGATTAAAACAACTGGGAATAAGGGATATTTTCGGTGTGCCAGGAGACTTTGCGTTTCCTATCAACAATGCGATATGCGATGATAATGAACTTCGCTGGATAGGTTGTTGCAACGAGCTGAATGCTGCATATGCTGCTGACGGCTACGCTCGTATTAATCGTATGTCAGCACTGTCTACTACCTTTGGGGTAGGTGAGCTCTCGGCATTATGCGGTATAGCAGGCTCTTATGCGGAGAACAATCTGGTATTTCATATTGTAGGAATTCCGAAAATGCAGATACAGAAGAGGCATGCCATAGTACATCATTCGCTGGGTGACGGAGAGTACGGCACATTTATGGATATGGCTACGCCAGTAGTATGTGCCAGTACAATGCTTACTCCGGAAAACTGCGTTGATGAAGTCGAGCGTGTTATCGAGGCAGCCCTGGAAAATCGCCAGCCTGTCTACATTGCAATACCTCACGACTATGTGAATGCAGAGATTTCATCCCTTACGGCACCAAAGAGTGTGTTTGTAAAAAGCGATCCTGCCACTCTTGAAGAAGTGGTCTCGATTATTACAGCTAAGTTATCAAAAGCAAAACAAGCCTGTATTATGCCGGGCTTCCTTGTTGACCGATTTGGTCTTAAAGACCTCGCTATGGCTGTTATTAATGCTTCAGGCTTGCCTTATGCTTCTATGGCGCTGGACAAAGCCGTACTTGATGAGACAAATCCCTCCTACATGGGAATATATATGGGACAGCTTATCAATCCTGAAATTCAGGAATTTGTGGAATCCTGTGACTGCATACTTGCCATAGGCGTTGTCATGTCTGATATTAATATGGGCATGTTCACGGCAAAGCTGGATAAATCCCGAATTATCAATATCATGCCTTTCAGTGTCCATATAGGAAACACTGATTATATCAATGTGAAAATGCTTGATGTTCTGGAGGGACTTTCCAGAAGGCTTAATAAGCGTACTGATGTAAGGGGACCTGTGGCAAAACACCCCGCAGTTCCAGAGGTAAATGCCGAAGACACGATAACAGCTGACTATTTATACGCCAAATACGCCGAATTTTTTAAGCCCGATGACATAGTTGTAGTTGACTCGACCTCATCCTTTTATGGGTTACTACCTTTCCCTTTACCAAAAGGAGTTAAATTCCTGAGCCAGATGCTCTGGGGGGCGATAGGCTGGGCTACTCCTGCTGCCTTTGGCACTGCACTGGCTGCACCTGATAGACGAGTAATTCTTATGACAGGAGAAGGGTCACACCAGATGACAGTCCAGGAGATCAGCCAGTTTTACCGTTATGGTCTAAAGCCTATTATTTTCGTGCTGAATAATCAAGGATATCTGATAGAAAGAATGCTATCTAAAAAATTAGATTACTGCTACAATGACATTCCAGAGTGGCAATACCATAAGTTGCCAGAGGTACTTGGTCGTAATAACTGGATAACAAGAAAAGCCACCACCTGTGGTGAGCTTGATAAGATCATGAGAGAGCTGGATACTGCTAAGGTCGGCGCATATATAGAAATAGTTACGCCAGAACTCTCAGCTCCCCCACTTATGAGAGCAATTCATAAAAATTTATAAACTTTGTAGATTAAACCTTGAGGAGATTATAAGAACATCGGCTTAGAGGGGGGCTTCCATCAAATCTATTTGATTAATTGCCTATTTGATTAATTGCGGAGACTTATTAAAAAGAGATGCCGAGTACAGACCTAGCAACTCTTTCGAAGATTGCTTCTATACTGCATCCAAACTTTTTTCCGACAATAAGTGCTACTATTCGGACATCCACAAGGTAGGAAAGTCGATCCTGCATGGAGTTAATTTCCGAAACAAGTTTCTGCCGGTTTACTCCGGTATCTGTTGAGATAAATTCCAGAACCTGTTCGAGAGAAATTTCTTCCTTTTCCGGCTTTTCTGCATTGGAATTTTTCTGGATTTCAAGGAAATTCTCCGATGGCTTAAATGCATGTGGAAGCCGGATACTTTCCACATCGAAGCATGGCACAAGAGTTCCGGCTTTAAGGGAGAGAATGCCTGCTTCAAGAGCTTTTTCTTTTACCTTTGAGGCAATTTTCGGGGAGAACCATTTCAGGTCAAAAGCCAGGGAATACTCAAAATCTTTTTCTGAAAGAGAAGATGCAAGTGTTTTTTTAAACGGAACGGAAACTACTCGTTTAAGTTCTTCCATTAACTAACCCCTTAAATTGATACTATCAAGTAGAGCATGACAGCCTAACCTAAAGAAGCATAACAATTAAAATTAAACATTTTCAGGATAGAAATTCAAAAAATCTAAGGGCTCCGGCGCGGAATACTCACCTTAAACTTTCGCCGGAGTAAAGCCTTCCTGAAATTGGAATTTAGAGAGTTACAAGTTTAGCATCGAGTATTCCATCCACTTTTCTGACTTCATTAAGGATCGAATCAGGAACCTCAGAGTCTACGTTAAGAACCATCATGGTAACGCCTCCGATTTCTGACCTGCCGACCTGCATACCTGAGATGTTGATATTATTTTTCCCTAGTACGAGGCAGCATGGTCCGATAACATTGGGTCTGTTAATATGTTTGGCAAAGATCATACGACCTGCAGGGAAGATATCAACTCTGTCTTCATCGACGGCAACGATCTTCGGTTCATCCCCAACAACGGTGCCTGCAACCAGTTTAGCCTGTCCATTGTTGCTAAGCTTGATACTGATGGTGGATGAATACTCCTCAGAGGATTCGGACTTGCTCTCCACAACTGCAATCTTTCTGGACTTTGCAAGGGCAGGAGCATTGACATAATTTACTCCGGAGCCAAGTGCCATCTCAAGCAGCCCTTTAAGTGCAGAAACTGTAAGAGGTCTAGTGTCCTTTCCAGAGATCTCTCCATTGTATCCGATTTCTACCTTTTCGTAATTTCCATCTACAAGCTGCCCTGCAATCTTGCCCATAATCTCCGAAAGCCTGATGTAAGGGGCAAGTACCGCCATAGCTTCTGGTTTTACTGATGGGATATTGATTGCGTTCTTTGCAAGCCCGCCTGTGAGGACGGATACTACTTCTTTTGCGATGTCGATTGCCACATTGACCTGAGCTTCCTGTGTAGAAGCTCCAAGGTGAGGAGTAACTATCACATTGTCAAAGTTCAGGAGAGGGCTGTTAAACGGAGGCTCCTCAACGAAAACATCTATTGCAGCACCGGCCACTTTTCCGCTTTCAAGAGCTCTTGCCAGGGCGTCTTCGTTAATGATTCCGCCGCGAGCGCAGTTGATAATTCTAACACCGGGTTTCATTAGGGCGAATTGTTCTTCATCAATAATGTTCCTGGTTTCTTTGGTGAGAGGGGTGTGCACTGTAATGTAGTCGGCTTCCTTTGCGATTTCGTCAATTGTAGCCAGCTTGACTCCAAGTTCTATTGCCCGTTTCTCGGAAATAAAAGGATCGTACCCCATAAGGTTCATTTCAAGCCCTAAAGCTCTCTTTGCGACTTCAGAACCGATTCTTCCGAGACCTATAATTCCCAGGGTCTTGCCTTTGACCTCAACGCCCATGAATTTATTGCGTTTCCATTCCCTTGATTTCAGGGAAGCATTTGCCTGGGGAATATTCCTGGACATTGCCATCATCATAGCAATGGTGTGCTCAGCTGCCGAGATCATATTGCCTTCGGGAGCGTTTGCCACAATAATGCCTTTTTTAGTAGCTGCGTCCACATCAACATTGTCAACGCCGACCCCAGCTCTCCCGATAACTTTCAGTTTGTCGGCAGCCTCGATAATCTTTTGAGTAACCTGGGTACCGCTGCGTATAACAAGAGCATCGTAATCTTTGATTTTTTTCACCAGCTCTTCTTCTGAAAGCCCGGTGATAACATCAACCGTAAAGTGTTCTCTTAGAATCTCCAACCCTTCATTGGAGAGTGAGTCGCTGACCAATACTTTCATTTCAATTTCTCCAAATAGTACGATAAGCATGAGATATTAAATTGTAACAGAAAATACCAATCAACTTGATTACACTTAAGCGTTATCACACATACTTAGGAAAATTCTGTTCTTTCTGTTTCTATTATGGATTTTCTTTCTGCACAATTATCCTACAAGTCTTATTATTCCGATCTTCGGTTCGTAACATTGTCCGCCTGCAAGCAGTATACGGGTGACCTCTTCTACAACCTGCTCAGGAATGCCTCTGGCGACCGCTTCTTCCATAAAAGTTGCATAATCCACTCCTTTGCTCCCACCCATTTCCTTGAGCAGTTCGAGCACAAATTCCTTCTGGTCAGCTTTGGCGCCTGTGCCTCCATCGAAATCAAGAGCTTTGAGCCCTTCCCTGATGGAAGTCCGAAGCAGTTTTATAAATTCCTGAGAAACATCCTTTTCAAGCGCAATGGATATTCCCTGAGCAAGCTCAGAGGAAACACCTCTCTCTATAAGGTATTCCCGAAGTTCTTCTCCATGATATCCGCTGGCAAGAGCATCAGAAAAGGCTGCAAGCCTATCAACGGTCTGTTCTGCGGTATCCACAACCCATCTGTTGCGGATTTCCTCATCCACAACATTTGCCTCTTCAGCCCGAATAGAGACGAAAACTGAGCCTGGCTCGGGTTCGTAAATCCTGGCTTTTCCTGTAAGGGCAATGAAAGCAGGAACCTTTACCGTCGAAAAGAAGATAGATGCTTCAGGCTGGTACTGCCCTGCGTATACTGTAAAAGCTCCGGTAGGATCAACAATCCTAGCTTTCCACATCTCCCCCTGTGTCCCGATATTGTCAAGCTCCGTGACCACACCAACCACAAAGACACGGTTAAGAATCAGCCCAAGCGGGCTAATTAGAAAGTTTGGAACTTTTGAATCCAGGGCTTCAGAGTCAGATCTTGCAGCTTTCTCAAGTTCTCTACAGGCTTCGAATTCCTTTGCAAAAATCCGTTTTGCAACTTCTCGCTTAAGCAAGATAAATTCCTCCAGTGGAAGAGCATTCACCCTGTTTATTCTCTTCATCCGGTCCGAGCCTGCGAAGCAGTTCCACTACCCTGACTGCAAGATCATCTTCGGGTATCCAGGCTTTTTCAGCTACAAAAGAAATTCCATATTCACTTTTTGAAGCGTTGCCTCGTACTGCGAGATAGCGACCTGTAAGAAAGCGCCTTAAATCTTCATAGACCGCATCCTTAGAGACGTCAGAAAACATCAGCTGCTCGGCTTCTTCAAGGGTTTTTCCATAGACGATTTCTGCAAGTTCTCTTGGAAACATAACTGACATTGAGCCTGTTCCATCATCCAGTATGGCTTTGATCCGCATATCCCTTATGCCTTCGACCTTGCCGTGCACCCTGCAATTTCCTTTCTGGATTACACGACCGCACTCAGGGCAGCGGGAGATAATGCCTGAACCTGGACGGACTGAGACCACATTGCCTGCTGCGGCTACATCAAACATACTTTCTCTTGAATTGATATCTTCTATTTTGATGGGAGCAGGATCTTTTACTGCGGATTCAAAGGTAAACGCAAGGTTTTTTGCTTCTTCTGGACCAACCTGGGAGACTTTTGTGCTGTTGAGGATATTGACTGACGGCATACCCTTGAACATCCGAATCTGGGCTCCTTCGATTCGGATAATGCTCCCAATATCAATGCCTGGCAGTTCAACCCAGGCTGTAAAGGGCAGCCTTCCAGTCTCATCAGCAAGTACGCCTGAAATCACTCTGGACTGGCGTCCTTTTACAAGCACTTCCCTATGAGAGAACTGAATCACACAGGCTACGGTATTTACGGAAAAATCCATGGCTCCGATGTCAATTAACTTCTTTGTCTGGCTTCCTGAGAGTTCGGATAGAGAAGGAAGTGTAGAATCAGGTTCTTTTGACACAAGAGATTGTTCTCCTATAGAAAGCCTGATCCTATTTTGCCAAACGCGTGTATACGCGTTCTTAATGTTAATTACATCCCCAACCGAGCCAGGCAGCTCTTTCCAGGAAGAAAACAGAACTGAGCCGGTTTCGTCCGCAAGAACCCCAGTGTAAAGCCTTGAGGAGCCTTTATTAGTCCCTTCCTGCGGGCGGATTGGCTTTTCCCCAAGGTCAAGAATTCTGCCTGTGAGCTCGAAATTTTTAAGGTTGGCAGACAGGTCCTTTATTTTCAGAACTTTCCTTTTTCCTCCGAACTTGCGGAGAATAGTCTCTTTTGCAACATCAGGCGGCACGCGAAAAGCAATGAGTTTCTCAAATTCTGCCCGGATGCCAGTCTTTTCAAGGTCTCCAAGCGCCCTGGTTAATTCTTCAAGATGGGGCGCAATTTTCTCATCCATTTTTAGGCCTCCATTAGAGACATTATTAACACGATAAAATTCTATAACAATATCGGATTCTACAGTATTTAAACTTTAATTGAAATTAATTTCCTTTATCGTAGAGGATAATGAACTATTTAAGGATAGTTGTTTAGAATTTTTGGTTTCCAAAAGTATATTAATTTCAGAGAAAATTTCTTTTCTGGCTAAGTCTTGAGAGAATTTTCACTAAAAAGTGATAAAAATCTGAAAAAGGGACACCTTCTTTCTATTGGGAGTTAAAGTCTGGTTAGAGGATATGGAAGTTTGAAAAGGGGAAAGTGAGAACCGAATATGAGAGGAACAAAAGGAAAGAATTTTAGAGCTATTAAGCTGATATTGTTTGCGGTTATTCTGATAGTTCTATGCACCTGCTCGGCTGTTTCAGCCTCCAATTTGAGAGTAAGTTCGGCTATTGAAGGGGATTATACCTCCATACAGGCTGCAATAGATGCCGCAGAAGCAGGAGATACAATTTTTGTAAGCCCGGGAACCTATGTTGAAAATCTTAAAATAAATAAAGAAGTACGAATCTGGTCGGACTCTAGAAGACCAGAAAATACAGTCATAAGGGCAGCCGATACTGAGGAAAGTACGGTTGAAATCAGTGCTGATCGGGTATTTTTTAGCGGATTTGGCATTGAAGGCTCGGAAAAAGCAGGAATCCTGCTCACAGGGGTCAAAAACTGCTATATCAATAACAACAGAGTCCTGGGAACTGAATACGGCATTCTTCTTAACGGTTCAGAAAGGAATACCATAAGAAGTAATCTCGTTACCCTCAATGAAATAGGAATAAGACTTGAAAACTCAAACTCAAATGATATCCTGAATAATGTAATTGCCTACAATTATGGTCCTGGAATCTCCCTTGAAGCAAGCAGCAGGAACCTTATCTATAATAATTATTTCAAAAACGCTGAAAACGTCGAAGAAAAAAATATAAATGCGGAAAATATCTGGCAGAGCCCTCTCGTAACAAGACAGAACATAGTCAAAGGTCCTTACATTGCCGGAAACTTCTGGTCTGACCCTGAAGGCAAAGGTTTCAGCGAGACCTGCGTGGATGAAAACAATAACGGAATTTGCGACACTTCGTATAACATTACAGGTGGAGGAATCGATAAGTCCCCACTTTATCCTAAAGTCCCGAACGCCGTTAAAACCCTTGAAAGCAAACTGAATGTCAGTGCTTATGAGCAGGGACTCGCCGACAGGGAGAACGCAGCCAGTCCGGAAACACCAGTAAATGAAACCGAAGGATCAGCAGAACCTGAAACCGAAAACACTACCAATGAAGGAGTTCAGGAGGAAGCTGAATCCCCTGGTCCGGGGGCTGGAATTCTGGCGGTAGCTATAGGCGCGGCTTACCTCCTGAGGCGGAACAAGTAAAGAAAGGAAAATAAAGACATAAAACCGGAAAGATGAGAGAAGCAGGGGTAGGAATTTAGCGAGAATGTTGAGATAAAGTTGAAAAAATTCAAAGAAATTTGAATGAAATCAAGGAAAGTTAAAAGAAATTCAAATATAGTTGAAAAGAAACTTGAGATATCCGAAAAGGATAGTGAGAATTCTCACTATCCTTAACCTGATTTTCTTATTATTTTTTATCTTAAAATTTCATTTTTTTGCCACTACTATCCTGACATTGTTTTAGTGTTGCTGCCTTTTACGTTTCTCACTGTCAAGCTGACAGTGTTGCCCTTTTGTCAGTAAATTGAATTTTCAATGGAGCTTTTACAGATAGTGGAAAAGCTGAGATGCAGCAACACATAGCTTTTAGTTTTGTGTTTCAAATCTCGCGCATGTATATATTGGAGTTATACCCATCATCATATAGCCATACTATCCTGTTATCATAAATAACAGGCTGGTATGCTAATCCACTGGAACTAATTCTCATTTTCTTATTGGTGGAGATGTCGTACATGAAGATGCCATGATTTGTGAACCCATCATCCTCTCCACCATCATCCTGCCACACTATCCTGTTACCATAGATTGCAGGAGATCTTTGGGCATCCGGACTGTTGGTTATCTGAGTTTCTTTTTTAGTTGAGAGATCATACATATAGACATCAGTATTCCCATTGCGAGTATTTGAATATACTATCCTGTTACCGTAAATTGCAGGCTCGTATGCCAATTCAGTAGGGCTAATTCTCATTTTTTTATTCGTGAAAATATCGTACATGAATATGCCATGATTTGTGTATCCATCATCCTTACCACCATCATCCTGCCACACTATCCTATTTTCATAGATAACAGGATGTGTCTGAGCATCTGGACTGGAGGTAATCTGAGTTTCCTTTTTAGTGGAAAGGTCATACATATAGACATCAGTATTCCCATTGCGAGTACTTGAATATACTATCCTGTTACCATAAATAGCAGGGTCATATGCTAACCCAGTAGGACTGATTCTCATCTTCTTATTGGTGGAAATATCGTACATGAAGATACCATGATTTGTGTATCCATCATCCTCACCACCATCATCCTGCCACACTATCCTGTTACCATAGATTGCAGGACATCTCTGAGCATCTGGACTGCTGGTTATCCGAGTTTCCTTTTTAGTGGTGCGATCGTACATGTAGACATCCGTGTTTCCATTGCGAGTACTGGCGTATACTATCTTATCACCGTAGGTAGAAGGACCATCTGCTGACCCACTGGTAGTGATCTGAATTTCATTATCAGATGTATTGCTGTCATTAGAATTATTGTCATCCTGAGACGGTTCTTCATCCCAGGTAAGAGTAGCCATGTAAATGTCGTTGTTTCCATTGCGGTAGTCCTGCCATACTATCCTGTCACTATATATTACAGGGTTATATGTTCCAGCTACAGGATCATCTACTGATTCGCTGGTTGTGATCCGGGTCTCTGTAGAATTTGAGATATCATACATGTAAATATCCGGATGGTCACTTCGATAGTCCTCCCACACTATCCTGTTCCCATAGATAGAGATGCTTTTTTTGTATGATCCAATAGTGGAAATCTTAGTTTCTGTGGATGTGGATATATTATACAGGTATAAGTTGACACTATCTTTCACATAAACTATTTTATCGCCATAAATAGCAGGTTTTGATCCATCGGCGGAAATCAGAGTTTTCTTATTACTGGAGAGATCATAAATGTAGATGCCTCGCCTGCTTTCATCGAGACAGTCATACCATACTACTTTATCACCACAGATCATTGGATGAGGGTTGCCCCAGCATCCCAGTGCAGTGGTAGCAATCGAGGTCTCGTTATGGGCGGATAGATCATACACATAAATATCCGTTTCTGCATCTCCATCACGATTCTCACGGAAATCCTGCCATATTATTTTGTCACCATAGATGGCAGGATTAAATTGAAATGATTCGTTAGTAGTTATTTGGGTTTCCTCGGATGTAGAAAGGTTATACATATAGATATCAGGATTGGAAACACCGTTGCGCTCATCTTCCCACACAATCCTGTCCTCGTAAATATCAGGCCAACCTTGCCATGATTCATTAGAAGTAATCTGAGTTTCTTTGGAAGTAGACAGGTCGTACATGTAAATATCAAGATTACCATTGCGCGTATCATGCCATACTATTTTATCACCATATATATCAGGCAGCATTTGATCTGATACATTGGAAGTAATCTGAGTCTCAGTAATTACAGGCGAAACTTTTTCCGCAGTAACTATTGATGCTGTACTGGCAATTAAAAACAAAATTAAAGCCATAAAAATTAAACTCGCCTTACAAAATGTTTTCATCTTTTTCATCATACTCATTCTCGTTTCTTAAATAAAAAAATTTAATTTAATTAATAATAATTTAGTGTGTATACTTAATTTTTTTCTTTTAACTTTTATATTTATAAAAAATAAAATTTATTTGATGATTTATAAGAAGTCTTGAATTATAATAGAATCAGAACTTAGTATAATTTCCAAAAATACGAGTAAAATGAACTTGATATGTACAAACACAATGCTAAAATACAAAAATAGTAAAAATAGTTACTTTGAAATTCTCAATTGAGACTAATAAAAGTTAAGTAACTGCCCTTTCGGAGTATATATTCCTAGTAAACGAACTTTGACTGGCTGAATAGCCACAAGTGTTCAATAAAAAAGAAATAAGGATCTTCCTCATTTTAATTTATCCAGGATTATAATGTTTGTAATCGCGACTATTTCTGCTCACAGGTTAATAGTAAATAATTTTATAAATTGATTTTTTGCTCTCACTGCTAAATGTAAGATATTTCCCAGTTTCGTCTTCATAGTAGATACTCTGTAGAGGAATACCTGAGTCTATGTAAGCTTGTTTATCTTCAGGTACTGGGAAATTAAACCTGAGTTCTCCAGGATAGTTGGTCTCATAATCGAATATTATAGTATTATCATCAAATGTGTAATTGTATGAAAGCTGGGTATCTGATATCGGTTCATAAAGAGATATAGAGCCATTGTCTGTCCCAAGTCGTGGTGTAATTACTAAACTTTTATTTGAAAGGTCAATACCAAAATAACCTTCAATCACGCATTGCCCCAATACGCCTGCACTCCCTACAAAAGCTGGGCTGCCTTTACCCTCACCATTAAGGTTGCACCATTCGTATAATCCTCCTAAATTATTGTCTTGATTTGCAATTTCTCGCAGATGAGTAACTGCATCTTTATGGCGACCCTTTTTAAATTCTTAAAGAATTAACCTGCCTGCAAACCAGTCCCATTGACCCCCATTTTGATACTCGTACTCCTCGTCCATAACAGGATTTGCAAAGAATCCTTCTGGATAAGCAGGAATAAGCACACTGCCAATGGTGCTTGCATTCGCCTGCACTTTTCTTTCTTTGGCAGTCTCAAAGATTTGCTCAGCCTGGGTATGGTTTGCGAGGCCAGACTGTATCGCGATTGCATTTCCACCCATAGGAAATATCTCATCTTCGTTAAAATCCAAGTTAACTGGTGAGATCTGGATATGCATCTTATAATATCCCCTGTCCTGCTGCCAGAGATATTTGTTTGTGTTTTCTTTGATTGATTGTGCAGTATCAGACCAGAAAATTGCCCTTTCCTCCTCTTCAAGGTCAGAGTATATCAAAGAAAGTTCATTGCAAGCCTGGAAAAAGAATGAATTGTCGTAAATATCACATGTCCAGTGTGTTTCATTTGAAACATGGGTTCCAGGAGTGTCCTCAAACTGGACATCTCCCCAATCTGCAGTGTAAGCCCCGGTTATTAATCCATAATCATTGTTATAACGGATCATTAACACCCACATCAGGGAATCATCCAGTCTGTCGATAATTCTTTTTTCTCCTACCGTTTTTTCAAGCCAGGAAAGATTTCCAGTCATCTTATAGTATAAATATGCAGAATGAACAAGACTGGCTTCCTGATCGGTTTCAACTGTATTTTTGTCACTGCCGTATGGAGAAATATAATCAGCAATCGAGCCATTTTCTTCCTGTCGGCTACAAAATGCTTCAATCCAAGAACTGAAGAAATTTTCCGGGAAAAGGTATCTTCCTGTTTGAATAAGAGTTGCACTGTTGCGAACCCATATTTGTGGATAACCTGAGCCTGCATAAAACCCGGAAATTAATGTCCCGTTGTCTGAAAAAATAGTTGCAGAAGAGTTTGTCGTATTTACTATAAGAGTCTGTAACTTATTTATTTCCGGATAATCTGTCCTGTATTGGAGTTTCCCTTTTTGTTCCAGAGGTTCTTTTGAGATCTCTACTTCTTTTTCAAGAGGTTTTATACCCCTGGTTTCAAACCAGTAAACTCCTTCCTTAACCAGATCTATAACAAGTGTATAATTTCCCACCTGGTCAGGGGTTTTTATCAGGGTTCTGGAGATTATTGTATCTCCAGGTTTTACATCATATGGTAGATGTGTCCGGAGTCCATCGTGAATAACAGTTCCACTTGTGTTCTTCCAGTGATAAGATATACAGATCGGTTCTTTGACATCTTTATTCCATATCTCTTTACCAGTATTTTTTACCGTGATATTTTTATAGAGTATATTGAATCTGGAGTTATTTTAGATAGAATTTCAAGGTCTGAACACTCTGCATAATAAACTGGAATTAGCTCGATCCCAGATTCCGAAGTTCTCATATCTCCTGAATCCTGACTCTCTACTACTATAGAGGATACAAGAACTAAATATATAAACAGAGATGCTGATGCTATGGTTACTGAAAATAAATGCTTTTTATCTTTCATTCATTTCTTCCCAATGGCGCCTACTTTATAATACGCAATTTAATAATTAAAGAGTGTGTTTAGCCTTAAGCTTTTCTAGTTTCAATACATATTAATAGAGTTTTTTTCAAGTTCAAGGTTAACGATTCAAGGAATAGGGGCAAATTGAAACAAATTGACGTAGAACTTCCAGAATTTTTCAGCGCAAAAATCTAAAGATAGAGACATGAACGCCGCTATCAATATCAAGAAATTCACTCTCATAAATCAAAATCTAATTGGATTGTAACATCTATGGAACATGGGGAAGAGCTTGAGGACTTACCCTCAATAGAGAAAAAAAGAGCCAAGAAACCACTCAGTCTTTAGCTGAGTGGTAGTTCACCTTGATAAACTGTATCAGGGAGGGGTAACCGAAGCCAATTATCAATGACAATGGCTTTAATGTTCTCTTCTGTCAATGATGTATTATCGGCTTCGGTTACCTGTTAAGGAACACTCTCTGTTGCGAGAGTCTCATTAAACGTTGAAGCGGTTCATTAACTCCTGTGAGCCTTACTTGCCGAGAGAGCCGTATCCGTACCCTTTCGCCACCCAATTATCAACGTTGTGATCAGATGGTCCCAGTATATTTGAGCCTGAGCCTACCTGAATGTAAGGAGACACGTTCCACATAACGTTATCATAAACGCTAATTGACCCTTTAGCGTTCCAGTTTCCAACACCTGCACTGCTGCTTGATCCTTTAAAATCATGCATAATGTTGTGATGGACTTTCACATTAGTCAGCGTATTTTGGAGCTGAACGCAGCACCATCCAGATCCGGCACTGCCTGTGAAAGTATTGTGGTCAACTTCAATATTTGCACAGTTGTCTACTCTGACACCTGTATTGGTCTGAACCTCAACATAATTGTTATACATTCTGGAATTCTTGGTTCCGGAGAGGAATGATACGCCATCATGCCCTGAGGACTGTATTCTGCAATTATATACGTTTATTCCAGAGCTTTTACTTATTCTGACACCATCACCATACAGATAGCGATCGAATAAAATGTCATGTATTTTAGCATTACTCACAGATAAGAGTCTTATGCAGTTTCTATATGATCCATGACCTCCATCTTTAGGTCCGGTTGCCGTACTTTGGAATTGAAGATGAGATACTTCAACGTTAGAAACACCTGATCCGAATATATATCCTGGCGCCCCTTCGGAATTACAGACTGAGCCTGTGGCAAAGATTATTGTGCCGTCGCCGGAACCTTTCAGTACTACATTAGATTTCAAAACTATAGGTGCACTTATCTTATAAGTGCCAGCACTGAGGATAACAACTCCAGGGTTACTTGAGGTTGCTTTTGATGCTACGGAATTTATTGCATTATTAATTGCAGTCTGGGCACTTGACCCAGTAGGATTTACAGTTATTGTATTCTGCGCGCCTAACGCAGCGGGTACGGCTGTTAAAATAAGGCATGCTGCTAGGAATAGGGTTCCTATCTGTCTTTTTAGCATCGTATCACCTTTGGGTTGGGTTTGGAATTTGAGTGGACTCAAGAAATCTCTGGGGTCCTAGTATAATTACCCAAAGCACATACGACTATTAAGCTAAGACACATTGTCAGGAACAGCGTCTCCAGCTCCATTTTTAGCATCGTATCACCTTGGGTTGGATTTAGAATCTGAGAAAACTCAAAAAACTATAGAGTAGTTGTGTATCCAACAGCTGATACGTTTTTTAAGCAAAACATGCTGTCAGGAACAGGGTTCCTGAATTCCTTTTTTACCATTGTATCGCCTCTGGATTGGATATAGAATTTGAGTAAACTCAAATGCTCTAGGATTATTGTACATTTTTCCCAGATATTCCTCAAAATTCCATATTACGTTACTCGTAATGTTTTTCCGAACTATCTAATTAGACCGAGTCTGTATCTAATATCTAATTATGCCGGGTCTATACAGTAATTCAAAGATTCTAATTACGTCTGCGTAATATTTTTGAATCTACCCAATCCGGTTCTCTGCGACCAATGTGGGGCGGACACGCTGCACACAGAGTCCCACACTCCAATAACCTTATAGGGATCAGTCATTGGAAGTGAGGTCGGATTAGAATTTCTGGCTTCTACCGCTAAAAATCTGTTACTGAATACAGGACAATCCCCTTCCGGTCAATTCTTCCTGTTTTCAATAACGGCAGTTTTTAGCCAGGGAAACTCTTCTAAAAGGTTTCCATTTATTTGTTATTAATTACGTTGCTATCAGGGTTTATACAGATTATATTATAAAATATTTTTGTTTTTTTGATGAGAAATTTGGGAAGACTGTTTACATAAGGAAGAAAAGTTATTAAAAAATAATCGAATATAATTGAATATTTCTGCTGCTAATGACAAAAATTTAAAATATAATAATAAAAAATTTTTAGAAATTGAGAAGCAAATATTTTTTTGTTTTCCTGATCCATTAACTAAGAACTATTATAAAAACAAACACATTAATTTATATAATTTATAGTAATAATTATTTCAATAACCATCCTGGAGATTAGATTATTTTCTTTAATTGGATAATACTAAGAGAGTCTATCGATATCGAATTCTTCCCTGATGTTTCTCTTCTTTAACTGAATAGTAATAATATTAACAGTTTCTTCTCTTTAACTGGATAGTAATAATACTAACAGTTTCAAATGGGCAAATACTAAAGAAAAAAACTGACTAATTCTACACTTTCTCTCTGCGGAAAAATTAAAAAATTAATGGAAAGCTGATAAAAGAAAAAGGACTGTTTTCTGCCCTTTTTCTTTCTGAAAAATCATTTGTGGGCAAAATATGCCACAGTTTGTCCCTCATCTACTGAATCAATTCTGCAGAAACCGAAGCGTTCGAACTGTACGATCTTATCAAGTTCGGCTGCAATTCCCTGCTCTCCAATCCCATCAATATCGCCTTCGGGACCACGCACTTTCACATTTATGCCGTCAAGTGGGACCCAGTGGATAATTTTTGCTTTTGCTTTTTTAAGAGCTTCAAGAGAAATATCAGAGATTTTTGCCCGTAACGGGGAAAGAGAAGTGATTTCAATATTGCAGAAATCCTTCAAGCGGATGATAGAGCCCACTTTTAGCTTATCGACATCATCATGGCAAATAAGCACCTTATTTTCTACCGCGATCTCCCGGAATCCTCTTGTATGGTCAGTGGGATGAAGCGGAGCTTTAACAACAGTAGGTTCGGCATCTATAATTTCCAGTTCTACCGGATTCCAGACAAAGAAGTAGCGGTTTGCGATGGGGTCTACGATTTTACGGTTCTCAGCATAGAGAGACTCCATACTTATGCTTACATCGGTCATTCCAACTCCCATATCGATCATGAACCTCTTGAGGGCTTCAGCCTGGATTCCACGGCGTCGGATAGCCCGAACTGTGGGAAGCCTCGGATCATCCCAGCCGCTATATTCTCCTGCTTCGATGGCTTTTCTAAGGGTGCTTGTACTGAACTTTCCAAACTCATGGATCTTGACCCTGCCCCAGTGAGTTGTTATGGGGTACTTCCAGCCGAAGTATTTGTAAATGTAGCTCTGCCGCTTTTCGCTATCTATAAGATCTTTTCCTCTAATGATATGGGTCATACCCAGCTCGTGATCTTCAATAGCCCCTGCAAAATCCAGAAGGGGCCAAACAACGTACTTATTCCCTATTTCAGGGCGGGGATGCGACATCTTTCTTATTCTGAAAGCACCCCAATCCCTCAAAGCAGGATCCTTATGTTCTATATCCGTCTTTATCCTCAGCACTGCCTGGTGGTCTTCATATTCCCCAGCAAGCATCTTCTCCCAGTGCATAAGGTTTTCTTCAGGGCTGGTATCCCTGTGCGGGCACGCTTTTTTAGCATCCTTGAATCGCTTGAAGTTTTCTCCTTTACAGAAACAAACGTAAGCTTTGCCCATTTCAATGAGTTTTCTTGCGTAATCGTAATAGAGAGGGAAGCGATCAGAGGCATAAACCACCTGGTCAGGCACAACCCCGAGCCATTTGAAGTCATCGAGATACCAGTCATAAGCTTCAAGCATGGGGCGTTTTATATCAGGATCAGTATCATCAAAGCGCAAGATGAACTTTCCCTTATACATCTTCACGTATTCGGAATTAACTACCATACCTCTTGCACTGCCCAGGGTTGCAGGCCCGTTTGGATTCGGGGCAAAACGCATCACAACCTTACCCATTTCCGCCCCCTCAAGAGGTTTTAAGCCTTTTTCAGGTTCCTTTTTCACGTTCAGGGCTTCAATAAGTTCGGGGGCAATTTCCGAAAGCTTTGCCTCCCAAGTTTCAGGATTCTCTTTGCTAATTTCGGCGACAATGGCTTCAAGAGCCTCTGATACCGCCTTCGGGTCGGATCGAAGTTGAGGGCACTCCCCCATTACCTTACCCATTACAGCCTTGGGTTGGGGAGCTTTTCCATATTTTACAGCGTTTTGATAAGCATATTTTTCAATTGTTTTAAGGTCTTCAGGACTTAAAGTCATAGAAGTTTCTCCAAAAATAAACATGGATTAAATAATTAATTTGGATAATGATTGATTTTGATTAAATGATTTTGATCAAATTTTTGATTAAATAATTGATTTTGGTTAAATGATTTGGGATTAAAAGATTTGAGATTAAATGATTTTGATTAAATAATTTGGATTAAATGATTTGGATTAAATGATTGATTAAGAATATAAGTCTACAGACACCTTCACAAGTTTTTCGAAAACGCTTGAACGAAAACCGGCATAGCGGCGTAATCAAGCGATGTAACACAAGCCTTTTTTGAAAAAGCTTGAGCGAAAACCCAGGCAACGGCGGGGTCAAGCGGCGCAACGCTTGGCGATAAACCGTCGCAAGGGTTTAGGCTCAATGATTGCAGGGGGTTTTATCTGGGAATAGACGCCCCAATTTCCCGTATACGAGCCAATTTTTCGTTGATTTTCTCAAACTCGCCTTCGAGTTCCTCGAGGAATTTAGGAACTGCTTCCCCTGGCACTGCACCCTGGGCTGAAGGCTTTATAAGGTTAGCTTGCTCAAGAACCCTGAGGGAGTAGCGTACTTTATGGTTCTGCATTCCGGTAACTTCTGCAAGTTTCAGGATTCCGATAGGAGCTTCTTCAATCACTTTTTTGAGCACCAGAAAATGGCGCTCGGTAAGGTCAAGTTCCGTTCCGATATGCTCAAGCAGCATCAGACAACCTCGTTTCTTAGTATTCCGATTCCCTGGATTTCAACTTCCACAATGTCCTCACGCTGAAGTTCTCCAACACCAGGCGGAGTTCCTGTGGCAATAACATCTCCGACTTCCAGGGTCATGATCTCGGTGATAAATTCAATAAGATAAGGAATGTCAAAAATAAAGTTTGAAGTGCTGGAAGCCTGTCTAGTTTCCCCATTCACCCTGCAGGTAATTTTTGCATCATTAACATCAAGCTCATCTGGAAATGCAAGATAGGGTCCAAAAGCTGCAAAAGTATCAAAACTCTTTGCTCTTGTCCACTGTCCGTCTTTTTGCTGAAGATCCCGCGCGGTTACATCGTTAAAACAGGTATAGCCAGCAATTACATCCTCGGCTTTTAAGGCAGAGATATTTTTACAGCGTTTGCCTATCACGACTGCAAGTTCGGCTTCATATTCCACTCTGGAGCTGGATGCAGGATAAATTATCTTATCCTCATGCCCTATAACGGCTGAAGGAGGTTTCAAAAAGATAACAGGAGTATCCGGGACTTCCATGTGCATCTCTTCAGCATGATCTCTGTAGTTCAGGCCAACACACACAATTTTGGAGGGAGACGAAGGCGGAAGGACGCGAAGTTCCGAAAGCTCAAAGATTCCTGCGGAAGCTCCTCCCTTTGGATACACATGCCCATCTTCTATTTCTCCATAGAAAATCTCATCTCCTGATCTGAACCTTCCAATCATATCTCCGTCTTCTCCTGCTTTCCGGATGAATTCACCTGCTTCCTTTTATTTTTTTAAAAGGATATATTCAAACTTAAATTTTAACTCTTCGCCCGCTGGCGTCCCGTGTATATTTTCCCAGCTCGGAATCAAGGAGCTGCACTCCTGAAAATACAGGTCCATCCTTGCAAACCCTGAGACCTGATCGGTCTATGCAGCACGCCCCACAGACTCCTATGCCACATTTGAAATAACGGTGAAGGCTAAACTCGGATTTCTCAAGAAGCTTTCTGTCCTCAAGCAGCCTGAAAACCGAAGCCATCATTACTTCCGGTCCGCAGACTGCAATTCTGTCATAAGCCGAGAGATCGAGATCATTAAGTACATCGGTAACAAAGCCCTTTACCCCTTTTGAGCCATCATCCGTAGAAACATAGACATTCCCTGCTTCTGCAAACCGCTTCTCAAAAATCAGGTCATCTGCACTCCGTGCTCCAAGGACTGTATATACTTCAGCGCCTGCAATACGGGCAGCTTCAGCATAAGGAGCAAGAGGTGCAGCTCCTACACCGCCTGCGATAACTAGAGTTCTCTCTCCCTTAGAAGGCAGGGTAAAGCCAACTCCGAAAGGTCCTCTGAGCCCGAAAGAATCACCTTCTTTCAATTCAAAGAGCTTTGAGGTTGCCTCCCCAACTTTCTGGACAGTTATTGAATTCTTACTTGAGAGACCCATGGGTATCTCGTCCACGCCTCTGACCCAGACCATTACAAACTGGCCTGCTTTCATAGTCTCAAACTGATAGTCGAAAAAGAAAGTCCTGACAGAAGGAGATTCTTCATTTATCTTTACTATTGTAGCATTAAGGGGAAGCATCAGACCATCTCATGGGAAAGTCCTATTAATCCTTTTATATCCGAATAACCTTTCCTCTTAAGGAAAGCTTCGATCCCTATACTGATTTCGGAGAATATATCAAGTCTGTCATACACCGCAGACCCTATCTGAACAGCGGCTGCCCCTGCCATTATCATCTCCACGGCATCCTGCCAGGAGGATACCCCGCCTACCCCTATTACAGGGATTTCCAGGGCAGTGTAGAGATCATAAATGCATTTGACAGCTATGGGTTTTATAGCCTTTCCTGAAAGCCCACCTGAGCGGTTTCCCAGGATAGGATACCCGGACTCGATATCTATTGCCATACCTTTTACGGTATTAATTGCGACAACTGCATCTGCGCCCCCTGACTCAGCCGCATTTCCTATGCACGTAATGTCAGAAACGTTCGGTGTAAGCTTAACCCATACAGGTACGTTTACCACATCTTTTACTGCGGCAGTAACTGCTTCTACCAGGCAGGGGTTAGAGCCGATAGCAGCCCCGTACCCTTCTGCATGCGGACAGCTTACATTAAGCTCGAAAGCATCGGGCTTTCCAGGTAGCAGACCCTCGGCAACTTCTTTAAACTCATCAGGGCTCCCACCGAAGATACTTGCAATTACCGGAACGTCGGAGCCCTTTTTTGCAGTTTCGAGTTCCTGGAGAAATCCGAGATAGGAAGGGTTCGGAAGCCCCATAGCATTTAGAAATCCGCATTCAAGCTCGAACATGCTGGGGTTGGGATGCCCGGCTTTAGGTGCAGGACCTATGGATTTGGTTACAACCGCTCCTGCTCCTCCTTCACGTGCAACCCTGCACAGCGATGCTCCGGTTGTACCAAGCACTCCAGCTGCAAGAATGGTAGGATTTTTCAATTTAAGTCCGGTAAGCGTATACATAGCTGGTTCCTTTCTGGGCAGTAATCATCAGTCGTATAGATTGTACGGGTCACATGAGCTTCCGGAAAGCTGCAGTAGTGCATCTTCAGCCAGTTTCCTGCCGCCCATCTCTGCAAGCCTGTGTCCCAGTTCCGTGGCTTCTTCAAGACCCCCCAGCATGGGGATAAATTCGTCTATTCTTACAGATTCGTCCCCATCAAGGGAAAGGACTTCAGCTCGAACATGGATTTCTTTTCTGTCAGGCGTAATTTTGGCGTATGACCCTACCGGAGTGGTGCAGCCTCCTCCGAGTTCGGAAATCAGGATGCGCTCGATTTCTGTGGCAATCCGGCTATCAGCATGGTCAAGCCTGGAGACCACAGCTTCAGCTTCAGTGCCTGCCCTTGTGACAACTGCAATCGTACCCTGGTTCGGGGAGGGGCAGAAGAAATCAGGAGAGAGGATCTCTCCTTCAAGCTCCCAGCCCATGCGTTCAAGTCCTGCTTTCGCAAGAAGGATACCGTCGTATTTTCCCTCTTTGAGTTTTCTGAGCCTTGTATCGATATTACCTCTTAAATCCTGTGTAATAAGGTCAGGTCTGTAACGCTTGATCTGGGCAGCCCTTCTCAGGGAACTTGTCCCTATAATGGACTGTTCGGGAAGTTCATCCAGAGGTGTCCCGTCATAAGTGAGCAGAATATCGAATGGAGTATCCCGCTTCAATACGGCAGCGGTTGAAAGGGTTGCAGGGCGGACAGTTGGCATATCCTTCATGGAATGGACAGCAATATCTATTTCTCCTGCAAGCATAACATCGTCCAGCTCTCTGACGAAAGCCCCTACTCCGCTTGATACCGCATGCAGAGGTCGGTCCGTAAACCTGTCTCCGCTAGTTTTTATAATTTTCAAACTGGTTTCAACGCCCTGTGCTTCCAAAAGGCGTGCAACACTCTTGGCCTGGGCAAGCGCAAGCTGGCTGCCCCGCGTACCTATTATCATATGGAATCCTCGTTTTAAAGCTGCAAGTCAATTCAGAGATTTTCGGTATATGCTTTAAGGGTTTTTTCTATATCCTCTTCGCTGTGGGCTGCAGATATGAAATTGGTCTCAAACTGTGAGGGAGGAAGGAAAATTCCACTTGCGAGCATTCTGTGGAAGAAGGCAAGGTAACCCTCCTTATCGCACTTCAGAGCTTCCTGGTAGTTATGCGGTTCAGCCCCGAAGAAGACCTTGAACATTGAAGCAATCCCGCATACGCTGTAATCAAGCCCTTCATCCTCAACGATTTCAGTGAGCACAGCCCTCATATACTCGCCTTTCGAATTGAGCTTCTCATGAATCTTCTCCTTTTCCAGATAGTCAAGCACTGCAATTCCCGCAGCCATGGAACAGGGACTTCCGCTGAAAGTTCCTGCCTGGTAGACAGGCCCGGATGGGGAGATCATTTCCATAATTTCTCGCCTGCCGCCAAAAACCCCTATAGGCAGCCCACCTCCCACAATCTTTCCGAGGGTAGTCATATCAGGCACTACTCCGAAATATTCCTGTGCTCCTCCCATTGCAAGCCTGAATCCGGTGATAACCTCATCGAATATAAGAAGCACATCATTTTCCTGAGTGAGCTTCCTGAGTTCCTCCAGGTAGCCGGGAAGGGGAGTTATGGGACCTATATTTCCGAGTACGGGCTCTATTATCACTGCAGCGAGTTCATCTCTATTCTTCTCTACAAGCTCGGTCATTGCTTCAATATCATTGTATGGAACCTGAAGAGTGTACTTCGTGAAATCCGCTGGAATGCCCAGGGAATCAGGTTCTCCAAGAGTTGTAGCTCCTGATCCTGCTTTTACCAGCACTGCATCATGTGCACCGTGGAACCCGCCTTCAATTTTGATGAATTTGTTCCTGCCTGTAAAACCTCGGGCAAGACGGAGGGCACTCATTGTGGCTTCAGTACCTGTTGATACGAAACGGAGCATATCGATACTTGGATAATAGCCTGCAATCTTCTCTGCAAGGTTTACCTCAAGTTCAGTAGGGGTTCCGTAGAGCCAGCCTTTATCAAGCTGTGCTTTAATAGCCTCTTTTATCACGGGATGGTTATGCCCAAGAATTACAGGACCATAAGCCATGCAGTAATCGATGTATTCGTTCCCATCAAGGTCCCTTATTTTTGAGCCGTCAGCTGATACTGTATAGAAAGGATAGGGCTTGATTGCACGTACGGGGCTGCTTACCCCACCCGGAATAAGGGTCTTTGCTTTCTCATACATCTGTCTGGACTTCTCAAGTGTTGCCTCAGATACCATGGAAATCTCACCGGATCGAACTGAAAAATTTTAACAATTATTCATAAATTTAAGTGTATTTCTGCGCTGAGTTTAAATTGTATACTGGATCCAATTTAATTATGTGTTATAATTGAATCTTCTAATTAAACCGTTTTTTATATTAAATTAATTTTATATTAAACTGCATTTTGAAGTAAAGGCATTTTGTACCTTGCTATGTTCCTTTTATCTTATAACAGAGTCTTCCCCTATTAAGCAGTTATTGATGAAATTATGGGGCAAGTTCATGAAGCGAACAATAGGTTTAAAAGAAAGGGAGAGGGGATTGAAGAAAACGAAATAAACTTCCTAAAAGAAGGAACGCCTGGAAAATAGGCGCTTACTTCAACATGCGGGCAGCATCCTTTGCAAAGTAGGTAATGATGATGTCAGCTCCTGCCCTTTTGATGGAGATAAGAGATTCGTATATGGCTTTCTTTTCATCAAGCCAGCCGTTAGCTGCGGCGGCTTTGATCATTGCATACTCCCCGCTTACATTATATGCGGCTGTCGGCATTGCGTATTCTGTCTTTACCCTGTAGATAATATCAAGATAAGAAAGGGCAGGCTTTACCATTATTATATCGGCACCTTCTGCCACATCGAGGGTTACTTCCCTGAGAGCTTCATCGCTGTTTGCGGGATCCATCTGATATGTTGAACGGTCTCCAAAAGAATAGCCCGATTCGGCGGCTTCCCTGAAGGGCCCGTAAAAAGCCGAGTGGAATTTTGCAGCATAGGACATAATCGGAATATTCTCAAAACCTTCCATGTCAAGCGCCTGCCTGATAGCTGCTACCATTCCATCCATCATTCCTGAAGGAGCTACCATATCTGCGCCTGCTTTTGCGTGGCTGACCGCGATTTTTCCGAGAACCTCAAGGGTAGGGTCATTAAGAATTTCTTTTGTTTCGAAATCAACAATCCCACAGTGCCCATGGCTTGTGTATTCACACATGCAGATATCTGTGATCACTACAAGTTCATCCCCGAGTTCGGCTTTGATTCTCCGGACAGCCTCCTGGATGACGTCAGTTTCCCCATAGGAGGAACTGCCTTCCGCGTCCTTGAAAGCAGGCACTCCGAAAAGAATTACTGCAAGAATTCCTAGTTCTGCGATCTCTTTCGCCTCATATACAACTTCCGAAAGCGGAAAACTATATACTCCGGGCATGGAAGAAATCTCAATAGGGGACTCGATAGTCTCATTCACAAAGATAGGCTGAACCAGGTCATCTAAGGATAACGTAGTTTCACGCACAAGGTTCCTGATTTTTCCTCTTCTCAATCGTCTTAACCTGACATCTGGAAACATTTAATCACTTCTGTAACTGCGAATTCATGTAGTTTCTAATTATTCTTTATGAGTTGCTTCTTCAGAAACCTGATTTAACTGGCTTCCGCAGCCTGGCTTTATTTTTTCTACTTTTGCTCTTTCTTTGTCGAGGCAAAAGATCCTTGAAGCCACATCAAGGAACTCCTCATTTCCAAGCTCTGCAGCCTGGCGGAGAACTTTGGTAGGCTCGGCAAGAATTTTATTTACAATGGAACGAGTAAGGTCATCAAGCACTTCAGTCTCGATTTTTCCTATGGTATGGTAGGCACCGAGCCTGTTGACAGCTTTTTCCCTTTCCCTTATTCTTACATCGTACATCTGTTTGTAAAGCTCGGAAATAATTCTGTCAGCTTTTTGGCGCTTATACTGAAGATTTAAAAGCCTGATCTCTTCCTGAATTATAGCTTCGGCTTTTTTAGCTTCCTCTTTTCTCATTTTAAGCGTTCTTTCGCTGATTACCCTGAGATTGTCAATATTGCACAGTTCCACATTTTCCAGTTCAGAAACCGACTCCTCTATATCCCTGGGATTTGCGATATCGATCAAGAGAAGTTTGCGGGCTTTATCCCGATCACAGATAGCATTTTCAACCATTTCCCTAGTTAAAACGTAATGAGGAGCGCTTGTGCCACTGATTACAACATCAGCATCTTTAAGGTAACCCTGTATATCATCGAACCTTACTGCGTGCCCTCCCAGTTCGTAAGCAAGTTCTTCAGCTTTCTTGAATGTGCGGTTAGCAATGTATATTGCTTCAATATCTTTTTCAGCCAGAGCCTTCGCAACAAGGACTCCGATTTCGCCAGCTCCGATTACGAGCACAGATTTTCCTGTAAGCCCTTTCAGAATTTCCTCTGCAAGATCTACAGCCGCAGAACCTATAGAAACTGAGCCCTTATTAATTTTGGTCTCATTACGAATACGTTTTCCTACCTGAATAGCTTTCTCAAAAGCAGTGTCAAGGATTTTTCCGGTCGTTCCTGCTTTCTTGGAATGAGCATAGAGTTCTTTTATCTGTCCAAGGATCTGGTCTTCACCTACAATCATGGATTCAAGACCGCCAGCAAGCCTTAGCAGGTGTTCAAGGGACTCATCATGTCCATAAAAGTCGATAATATGGGTGGAAGCTCCCATTTCTTTTGCAAAAGAGAATAGTACACTGCTGCTCTTGGGGGAAACAACGTAAATTTCAACACGGTTGCAGGTTTTTAAGACAACGCATTCATGAACATACTCGTGATTGTACAGACTGTGGAGCAGACCGTCCAGATCTCCGTGCCAGGCGGACTCCATTTCCTCAATTTTTGCTTTTTTATGGGATATAACCATACTTGAAATTTCTGTCACAGAGAGCCTCCGGATAGAATGAATAAAGGAAATAGAATAATAATATAAGGAGTTGTAAATTAATCTTTGTCCATACTTACCTTTTTTCAGTAAACGATTTTTATTTACGGAATATTTTGATTTAAAGTTTCCATTCAGAGAATATTTTGATTCGAGAATGTTTGACTTATCAAGCTTCTTTGAAACCACTTATGCTTTTAACTTTATAAGAGGCTCCTTTGTTCCCTTAGTCTTCATCTACTGGAATTTTCCAGGTAATCTGAGACTATCGCATATGCCCTTTCAGCCGCTTTTTCATATGATTCGGAAAGATCATTCCAGATGGCTTCGTTCTCAAGAATTATCCAGAGAATCTTCTGTCTCTCTCTCTGATCTCCCACATGCTTCTTCAGATAGTTCCTTAGCTCATCCTGAAGTCGGATCATGTCAGAATATTCAGGGGTAATTACGCCTTCAATCTGCCTGCGGGTATATTTTGAGACTGCGGGGCTATGTCCCAGAGTGGAAATCCCGATTGTAAGGTCTCCTCTCTTTATTACTGATGGGATTACGACACTACCTAAAGCGTCTACCTGATTAATCAAAATATCGTTTTCTCGTGCAATGGCTGTAATCTTTCTATTTAGTTCGGAATTGCTTGTTGCGGGTGTGACAATAAAGGCTCCTGAGATAAGTTCCCTGAGTTCAGAATCCGATGCCGTTAACAGGTCAAGCCGAATAAGCCGCACCTTGCCTGAAGCTTCAAGCTCGTACAGCCGTTTGGAGAACTCGAGGCTGACAACAAGGGTATCTGCGCAGCCTGAGAATAATTCGGCTTTGCGTTCTCCAACCGAACCGCCTCCAAATATAACGATTTTTCTGCCAGACAGGTCAAGCATAAGCGGGAGAAAATTATTTGTTTCAGCCATAGCAGGAACCTCGCAGAAGACCTTAAGATTGACCCTTAAAGCCTGACTCCGGTTTTTTTGAACTCCCGCTCACTGAAAAAGAGGGTATAATCCTTAATTCCAGTAGCTTCTGAGATTCTAACAGCTATCTCTTCACATTTCTCAGGCGTATAGGAATGGATCATAGTGAACAGATTATATGGCCAGTCAGGATAGCGCGGGCGCTCATAGCAGTGAGTCACTTCAGGGAATTCTGCCATGATATTCCCTACCGCTTCTATCTTCTCGTCAGGAACATTCCAGACGCACATTGCATTTGCTTTTATGCCTATAGCCCTGTGCCCGATTGAAGCCGCAAAGCGGCGGATCTTCCCAGCTTTCTGGAGGTTTTTAAGCCTCTCAACAACCTCCTGTTCACTGATCCCAAGCTCAGAAGCAAACCCTTTGAAAGGAGAGTGAGTGATCGGAATTCCATCCTGCATCAATTTTAGCAATTTTACATCCGTTTTATCCATAATTTCACCTGATATCAAATCTTACCTGAATCTTAAACAGATGCTTTGTAGGAAGATCAAGAAGAGGACAGCCTGTTTTCTCCCGAATTTCGTTGAGAATCTCCTCAAGCCTGTTTTTATTTGGAGCCGAAAGTGTAAACCAGAGATTATATTGTGCAGCACTTCTGAGATAATTATGGGAAACTTCGGGATACTTGTTAATAAAAATAGCAACTTCCTCTACGCGGGACTCGGGCACTTTCAGAGCTACAAGAGTACTTACACCTCCCATATTTCTCATGCTGAGTACGGGACCTATCCTTCTTACTGCCCCTTTCCTGTTGAGTTCACGCAGCCTATTAATTACCTCAGTTTCCGGAAGCCCGAAGATCTCGCCTAACCTTGCAAAAGGCTCGACATCGAGGGGAACTTCCTGCTGGATAAAGTTGAGGATCCTTTTGTCGGTCTCATCAAGTTCTATTACCGGAACTTCCTCTTCATAAGGATCCATGTCACAGGAGAAATCGGCAGCCTCTTTCTTAAGCCTATTTTTATAATTTTCAATATCAATCATCTTGATCACGATCACTTCTTTCCGGGCCTGTATATGCAGTAAGGTTCTTCTTCGAGGTAGTCGCCTGTTGCAGCATAGGCTCTTGCTCTGCAGCCTGCACAGACGTTTTTATATTCGCATATCCCACACTTTCCTTTAAGTTCTTCGGGATTCCTCAATTTCCTGAAGACTTCGGAGTTCTCCCAGATATCTTTGAAAGGCTGTTCCCTTATATTCCCGGCAAGCACAGGCAGGTAGCCGCAAGGGTAAACCTCACCCACGCTCGACACAAAACAGAAACCGGTGCCTCCGAGACAGCCTTTTGTCATTGCCTCGTAGCCGTGGGTTTTAACCGAGATTTCAATGCCTTCTTTTTTCGCCCGCTGGCGCATTATCCTGAAATAGTGGGGGGCGCAGGTCGCTTTTAGCTGGATTTCCGATTCTTTCTGCATATCATAGAACCAGTGCAGAATGCGCTCGTAGTCTGCAGGAGAAACCTCATCGGATTCTTCCCCCCTGCCTGTGGGTACAAGGAAAAAGACATGATATGCAACTGCTCCTAGCTCTTTTGCAAGCTCAAAGGTCTTTGGAATTTCTTCAAGGTTGCGTTTTGAGACCGTGGCGTTGATCTGGAAGGGGAAATCTGCCTTCTTAAGGACTTCAATGCCTGCAAGCGTTCTTTCAAAAGCACTGGGCATGCCCCTGAAATTGTCATGCGTCTCTGCAGTCGCTCCGTCAATACTGATACTTAGCCGCTGGACGCCTGCCTCTTTTAATTTCTCCACAATCTCAGGCGTAAGAAGTGTGCCGTTTGTTGCAAGCACGACTCGAAGCCCGGCATCCGTGCCGTAACGTGCGATTTCAAAAACGTCAGATCTGGTTAGAGGCTCGCCTCCGCTAAGGATAAGGATGGGTTTTCCAAGCTCTGCAACTTCGTCAATGAAGTGTTTCGCTTCTTCTGTTGTGAGTTCGCCTTCGGGAACCGAGGAGGTGGAAGCTCCCCTGCAGTGCACGCAGTTCAGGTTGCATCCCGCAGTTAGTTCCCATGCAATAAGCCGCGGTGGATTTGTCATGGCAATCATAAATTAGCTGTTTTTATTTATGGCAGTCAAAGTTTAATGAGATTTACAAATTAACAATTATCAGGGAGTTGAGATCATAACTTCAGAACCTGATAACCGCCAGATTAGTTTCACCGGAATTCAATCCATTGAGATTTAAAAGATCTAGATTTGAAACCTGAGAGGTCATATTAATAAAGTAATATTAATATTCTGCCATTTCAGATAAAGAAAACTATAATAAAATAAAAGAAGAAGATATTATATGTTCCTATATTTTCAGGGTTATGATGATTAATTCCCGAATCAAGCCTTTCAAAGTTGAAATAATAAACATGAATGGAAAGTAAATAAAGATATCCGGGTGTTGGCTCTCTATCAATTCTATCCGAGCTTATTCCCTTTCCGTTACATTGAAAATGATTCTGAATTCCGTTCCATTTGCTCTTTCAAGCTCGATTTTTCCATCGAGCTGGTCAACAAGAATATTTACTAACTTCAGCCCCAGAGATTCAAAATTTTCCAGCTTTATGTTTTCGGGAATTCCTTTTCCATTGTCTGAAATTGTCAGGCTGAAGAGTGACTCCTGTGTCTCATCATCCTTTTCTTCCCTGCAAAGCTTGATTCGAATTTCCCCTTCTTCCTTAGTAAAAGCATGTTTGAGGGAATTGGAAACAAGTTCATTAACAATTATTCCTAACGGGACAGCGACATCCATATCAAAGAATGCATTTTCCTCCAAATCCATATCAAAGAATGCCCTTACTCCTGAGGCTGTAAGTCTGGAAAAGATTTTCAGCTAACTTTTGAAGATAGGCTGAAAAATTCAGAGTATCTGTCCCTTTTCCTTTGTAGAGCTCTTCGTGGATGAGTGCCATTGAAATGACACGGTTCTGACTTTCTCTGAAAGACTCCAGTACCTTCTCATCCTGGAATCTTTCAGCCTGGAGGTCCAGCAGGGAAGAAATTACCTGCAAGTTATTCTTTATTCTGTGATGGATTTCTTTTATCCGGATTTTATCAATTTTAGCCATGGCTTCTTCGGCTTTTTTCTGCTCAGTAATATCCTGAATTGTTCCCCTCATCCGAACAGGGCGATTACGCATATCAAAGATAACTTCAGTTTTTGAACGAACTGTACGTTCTTCTCCATTAGCTAAAATAATACGATAATCAATGCCAGTTCTAGATCCTTCGTTTAACCCTTTCTTAAAGTTTCTATCTACATAGTCCCGATCGTCGGGATGTACGTAATTTAAAAACTCATTATAAGATGGGGTTGGTTTCTGAGGACTGAGCCCAAAAATACGGTATAGCTCTTCAGACCAGTGTGCTTCATTGGTTGCAAGATTCCAATCCCAATTTCCAATATGAGCCATTTTCTGAGCTTCAGCAAGTCCGGTTTCGCTTTCTTTCAATGACTCATAAGCCTTCTCAAGCTCTTGTGTTCGTTTCTTAACCAGGTATTCCAGATTATCATATGCTTTTTTCAGGGCTTCTTCCGATTTTTTGCGCTCGGTGATGTCACGCGCTGTAGCAAATACCCCAATGACTTTACCGTTCTCGTCTTTGTAAATTGAAGCGTTATATAGTACCGGTGTTACATGTCCGTTTTTATGCTGAATTTCAAGAGCGTAATCCCGAACTTCACCACATGTGAAGACCTGTTGATACCCTTTTCTGGCTTTCTCAGGCTCGGTAAAGTAATCGGAAAAATCAGTCCCGATTAACTCATCTCTGGAGTATCCGGTAACCTGCTCTGTAGCAGCATTCACATCTGTAATCTTACCATCATGCCCAATAGTTACCAGAGGATCCAGACTGGCTTCAATAAGGCTGCGGTTGTAAATATTTGATAACCTGAGAGCTTCTTCTGCCTTTTTGCGCTCGGTAATGTCGCGGATGATCCCTGCTCTGAAGCATGCCATGCCTGTTTTATCTTTAATAATCGAGAAGTGATCAGCTAACCAGCGATATTTTCCATCCTTGCATTTAAAGCGATATTCATGTGCTCCAAAACCTTCCTCCAGTGACCGAGTAGTTTCCTCAATTACCTGTGGGCGGTCATCAGGATGGATGCGGTCAAGAAAACCCTTGCTACTTATCGTATTTATATCCTTAACAGAGAAGCCTGTAATCCGCTCTATCACCGGGCTTATATAATCGAAGCGTCTGTTCTGAAGGTTTACGCGGTACGCTGAATCAAGCGAGTTCTCAAGAACTGAGCGAAACCGTTCATCGCTTTCCAGCAGCGCTCTCTCAGCCTGTTCACGTTCCAGTTCTTCCTTTTTCCTCTGGAGAGCCTGTGTAACTGCTGGCGCTATAGCTTCAAGATCTTCCTGTTGCTCGCGGCTGTAGCCTCCTTCGCGATTTGCGACTGCAATCAAGCCAATCATTTTCCCGTTCTGGATAAGAGGCACGCCAAGAAACGATGTGATAGGCGGATGTCCATTCGGAAGACCCATGCTGTCGGGGTGTGACGGTGGATCGTTGGTAAAGAAGCTTTTCCCGCTCTTAATCACACTATTATACAGACCACGAACAACATAATCTCTTGGGGGACCATGCCCTGTTTTATCATACATAAAGCACTGTTCCCACCCAAGCTCGCTTTTTGCAATATCGTGCAGCAGCCCGTCGTCACCCATCTTATTTATGAACCCAAACTGGCTGCCGGTGATTTTCAGGGCTACAGATAGGCATGCGTTTCCCAGTTCTTCTTCTGATTTTGCCTGCATTACATTGCTGAAAATCCAGTTGATTCCTTCAAGAATACTGTTGTATCTGCATATCCGGTGCTCTCTTTGTTTGAGTTCGTTGATATCACGGGCGACATAAACACTTCCAATAAGTTTTCCTTCTGAATCATGCAGCGGCGTTATACTTACCGCGAAATACCCGCCAAGGCAATCCTCGCAAACCTCTGTGGCATGTTCAGCCCCGTCTTTAAGCAACTGCCGATGCGGGCAAAAAGACGAGTGATGGTCTGTTCCACGGATAATACAATGGCAGGTTAACCCTACACACTCCTCCGGTGTCACTCCCAGCCTTGCTGCCATGGCTCTGTTTGCACGAACAATCCGGCACTCATTATCTATTATGGCTATAAGGTCTGGCACAGTATCAAAAGTAGATTTCCAGCTTTTTGCAGCCTGAATAGCTTCTTTTTCTGCTCTCTTCCTTCCAGTATTTTCTATCTGCTTCCATTTTCCTTTCCTTTTGATCAAAGCAAATTGATGGTTGGAAACTACATCAATAATCTCGGCTGAGCTGCACATATCGAGATAATATGGGCATAAGGCTATCACGCGGTGTTTGTCAACAAAAGCATCCACTTTTTCCTCATATTTAACAAAATCATCCCAGCCTTCTTCTTCCAGCCAACGATTATCCCCTGAAGCCCTTAATCCGTCATAGCCGCTTGCCATAGCCTGATCGATTTTTTCAACCCAGCTATTCATCACGCTATCCGGATCGAAAACCCCTCCATTTATGTACCCCTGAGTGTAAGGGATAATTTCCATTTGCCCTTTCTCCAGATAGACATCGATATTAGGAACAGCCTTTCTCATGGCTTCCTTTGCCTCTTCTACTTCCATAGGATCTGATGTTATCCACACACAAAGCTCATTACTTTCCAACCCTGCTTTGAAGTAAGGAACCAGTATGTCCATCAAATCTTCTTTTGTCTGGTAGAACTGGCAGAAGTGCGTTCCCCAGGGCACATCTCCAATTATATCGATGCCAGATTTTCTCAGGCTTTCTCTCATCCCAAAACTTTCTCCTACTTGGAAATATAAAAAATTTCGTTGTCTTTATAGTATATATTCTTGCCTTTCCGTGCTCAATTATACTTTCATTTAAAAAACATGTACCGGGCGCTATTAGAAAAAATCAAAAACCCATTTAGCGAGAGATAATAGCTCACAAAACTATGTCAACAATATGACAGACAAATATTAATTTTTTTCATTTTTTGTTATCTATGTTGTTTTATTGAGTCTGCAGTGACTGCCCGATTTATATTTTGTTGAACCTTATCCTTCTTATTCCAGCAAAGTTCTTGGATTAATAAAGCCGCTCCTTAACATATGATCAGCAAGCACAAGGGCAGCCATAGCTTCCGCAACCGGTACTATGCGAGGGAGAATTGTGGGATCATGCCGACCTTTGATTGTGATTTCCGTATTTTCAAGGGTTTTTAGGTCAATGGTTTGCTGAAGTTTTCCTATTGATGGGGTTGGTTTTACGGCTGCCCTGCATACAATATCCAGACCTGTTGATATTCCTCCGAGGATTCCGCCGGCGTTATTGCTCGGAGAAGTTACTTTTCCTCCCACCACCCTGAAAGGATCATTCATTTGACTCCCAAGCAGGCGGGCAGCCTCAAATCCGGCTCCAATTTCAAAGCCTTTGACGGCAGGAATACTCATAAGGGCTTTTGCAAGGTCAGCATCCAGCCGGTCGAAAACAGGCTCTCCGAGACCGGCAGGCACGCCTTTTATAATAAGTTCGACAATGCCTCCAATGCTATCTCCTTCCTGTCGAATTGCCGTAACTTTCTCAAGCATTTTTCCTGCAGCTTCAAGATCGGCACAGCGCACAGGAGTCTTTTCTACGTTTTTCAGGATCTCTTCAAAGGGAAGAGGGTTTGCCCGAATTGTTCCGAGTTCAAGCACGTGCCCGACAATTTGGATTCCAAATCTGGAAAGCAGGAGTTTTGCAAGTGCTCCGCCGGCGACCCTGCCTATTGTTTCCCGGGCTGAAGACCTGCCCCCTCCACGGTGATCTCTCATTCCGTAGCGGGCCATATAGGTAAAATCGGCGTGTCCAGGTCTGGGAGTATCTTTAATTGCATCGTAAGCCGAAGATCTGACATCCGAGTTCCAGACAAGCATGGAAACAGGAGTGCCTGTGCTCATTCCTTCAAAGATTCCAGAGAGGATCTCTACCCTGTCAGCCTCATGACGGGGAGTGGAAACCTCACTTTGCCCAGGGCGTCTCCTGTCCAGTTCTTTCTGTATGTCAGCTTCGGAGAAAGGAAGCCCTGCAGGCAATCCGTCTACTACAACACCTACAGCCCTGCCGTGGGATTCACCCCAGGTTGCAATCCGAAACATCTGCCCGAAAACGTTTCCAGCCATGCATCTTAACTTGTTTTTTTGGTATTTGATTCTTGGGGTTGCCCAATGAATGGTTCGAGATGCACGACGACATCAGAAACATCTTTGTATTCTCCCTTCAGCTTTTTACTGACCCTGTGAGCGATAAGATGTGCATCCTCAAGCTTCAGATCCGGCTGTACAAGCAGATGCATATCGACCCTGATATCCCCCATACTCCCGCGAGTTCGGATCTTATGGCAGCCCTTTACCCCTTCAATGCTCAAAACAAGGTCACAAATTTCTTTTTCTTCAATTCTGGACATATCCATAAGAGCCATAGAGCCCTCCTTAATAATCCTGTATCCAGCCCTGAAGATCAGAAAAGCTATTACTACAGCAGTTAAGGGATCCATTAAAGGAAAACCGAGTTTTATAGCAGCAAGGCTTACTAAAACCGACAGGGAAACATAAATATCACTTTTTGTGTGCATTGAGTCAGCTATAAGTACCTGGCTTCTGAGCAACTCACCCTGTTTATGCTCATATCGTGTTACCAGATAATTAATACCCATTGTTCCGAGGATCACAAGAAAGCTTATAGCTGTGACCTGTGGGTTACTCTGGATTAGGAAACGGTTTAGAGCGTCCCTGAAAATCTCAATGCCTACGAAGATCAGTAGTAAAGCGATGAAAATAGAAGCTACAGTCTCATATTTCCTGTGCCCGTAGGGATGCCCCTCATCAGGAGGGCGGGCTCCGATGAAACTTCCTGCCAGTCCTATAATATTGGAAACTCCATCAAAAAGGGAGTGGTAGCCATCTGCAACCATGCTTAAGGTGCCGGTCAGATTTCCATAAATAATTTTGGCAAACGCAACTGTAAGGTTCAGAATTAGTACATAGATAAGAACTCGCTGTACTTTCTTAAACTTTTGTAACATATTCCTGACTCCCTTACATCGAACAATAGAAAACCGAAAATGGGCGGCGCACAAATGAAAAATCAGCACCGTTGAGAACTGTCAAGAAGCTATCAATGATATACTTGTTTATCTCTATATAAAATTCTGCGGTTTAAAAATAAATAAAAAAACAGGAAAAAGGAGCAAAAATAAAAAAGCGGAAGAAAAGAGATTTTTTATTCCGAACCTGTCCACGTCATATAAGCTTCCACTATTTCCTGCCCTTCTAGAAACACAAGTCCGTGTTCTTTACCGTATTCTTTCGAGTCTTCTTTGGAGAGTGCCTCTCCGCTATAATCGTCAAGCATCTCACAGACTACCATTGCAGGGGTAATTCCTGCCATACGGGCAAGTGCAACTGAGAGTTCGGTCTGTCCTTTTCGTTCATCCAGAAGTCCTTCTGCAGCCCTGAGTAGCGCAACGTGTCCAGGTGTTCTGAATTCCTCTCCAAAATGGACTGGATCTCCAGACAGCTTTCTTTCTGTAATTTCTCCGATTTTCCGGATTGTCAGGGCTCTTTCATTGTCAGGGATGCCGGTTCTGGTATTCCTGTGATTCACCCAGAGGGAAAAGGAAGAATGAGAATCATATTTAAGGTCGCCTTCTTTTTCCACGATTTCCCCAAGCACGTCACTTGTTTTACTTGCTTCCCGGATGAGTTCAGCCATAAAAGGCAGCTTGAGCTGTTTTGAAGCTACAGGGTCAATTGCCACACAGATGAGACCGCCTGCGTCTTTTCGCATCCTTTTTACATCCTTAAAAGTGACCGCTTTTGCAGGAATTACAAGGTCTGTTTCCCCCTCCCTTGAATCCGAATCGTAAATCTGGATCATTTTTCCTGCTCTCAGAGCTTTCAGCGCCCTGTTGATGTTCTCATTTCTATACGTAAGACAACTGTAAACTGTATCTCCGCTCATTTTTGGCTCTCCGTTCCCTGTCTTTTTACCTGTATTACAACTCTGTCTCCGTCATTCAGTTCCAGGGCATCCCTCAGCTTAACAGGCGCAATAATCTCGATCAAATCCGATGGGTAATGTGTTCTCTCAGGAGCGATTACAGCAGCCTCGATACCTCCAACAACGACCGGATAACACTTCCCGCCTCCGAAGGTGCGTTCTCCGTCACTGAAGCCTTCTACCTGGATAGCTGGCATTTCATACAGAATATTCTGAAGAATTGAACTATTTTCAGTAAGTTGTACATTTAGAGTCCCGGGAAAAGGTGAAAAATGCAATTTTTCTTCAAACTGCTTTTTGTATCCGGGTATATTTACATAATACTGGCCCTCACCCAGACCTTTGAGTACCTTTCCTTCCAGCTCCAGAATCTCTGGTTCCGGTGAAAAGATCTTGCTGTACTGGATGTACTCGCTCTTAAGAATTTCAATCCCTTTTTCTGTCATTTTTATCAACTGGCCACCTGGGACTATCTTCCTTTCTATCAGCCCTTCTTCTTCCAGCTGCTTTAGCTTTCTTGCTACGGTTTTGGAGCTTGCCCCGGTATGTTTTTGAAACTCGCTCGATGAGACCTTGATAGTTTTGTTTACTGCTCCTATAAGTGCAAGTCTTTTCAGGTGTTCAATGTCAGGCACTGTAGCCACCCGTCTTAATTTTGAGATGCATCTCAATAATGAGATGATAGACTATGCATTCTGTTATAATAAAACTTTTGATAGCATCGTTCTATCTCATGCCTCTTCAATAAAAACATCACCGGAGAAGTTAAGTATTTAGTATCCTGAATCCATCTATTGATTATACTATGACAAAAGAAATTGAAGTTGAGTGCCCCTCATGTTCTCCTGAAGAAGAGGTGAGGCACGAGGTTCTTAAAGAGGGACCGAGTCCGCTTGTCCGCTGTCTGGAGTGCGGGCATGTGCATGTAGCTGAAATCAAAACCCCTAAATCCGTTACTCTGAAAGTGGTAGTTAGCAAGATGGATGTCTCAAACACTTATAAAACTGAACTGGATTCCGAGACGATTCTTCAGGTAGGCGACGAGCTGGTTGTGGATGACGAAGAGACAGGGGTGGTAGTACCTATCCTGATTACCGCCCTTGATGCAGGAGGAAAGCGGGTACAGCTTGCCAGAGCAGAAGATACTGAAACAATCTGGGGCAGAGCCATTGATGAGGTAACTGTAAAGTTTTCTGCTCAATCAGGGACTGGAATAACCGAAGTAATTGAAAAACGTGTGCCTGGAGATTATGAATTTGTAGTAGGAGCCGAAGAAAAAGCGGGAAATAAACGCCTTCTCATAACGAAGATTAAAATAAGGGATGGGGGCTTCCGATCAAGGAAAGGCGATGTTGTGCTTGCAAAATATGTAAAAAGAATTTTTGCGAGAAAGATAGGGGAAGGTTCGGGTCAGCGTGAATTCCGAAGAGGGCCGTGGTGAAGGAAAGAAAAAAGAAAATGAAGAGATATTCGAAGCAATGCGCAGATGCCTCGTAGACAATCTTGGGACTTACGTGCAGATGGAAGAAAAAATTCGCGAGGCTATACTCCGCGTTCCAAGGCATAGGTTTGTTCCAGAATATGAGCAAAAAGCAGCTTATACGGACAGACCTCTTAGCATCGGTCATGGGCAGACGATATCTGCCCCTCATATGGTTGTAATTATGTGTAAACTTCTGGAACTTTCGGAAGGGCATAAGGTCCTAGAAATAGGAGCAGGTTCAGGATATAATGCTGCAGTGATGGCAGAGCTGGTGGGGTTAAGCGGGCATGTGTATACAGTTGAGCGTATTGAAGATCTTGTAAATTTTGCAAGAGAAAACCTGAAAAATACTGGATATAAAAATATTACAGTAATACATGGTGACGGATCAATGGGGTATTCTTAGTGTGCCCCTTACGACAGAATAGCTGTAACATGCGCAGCTCCCTGTATTCCTAAGCCTTTACTGGAACAGTTGAAACCCGGAGGCATAATGGTTATTCCTGTTGGGAGCGATTCCCAGGAGCTTTATAAAGTCAAAAAGGACAGTGAGGGGAAAATTTATAAAAAGAGAAAAGGGGGAGTTGCTTTCGTACCTCTGATAGGCAAATATGGTTTTAGAAAGGGTCTGGAATGCTAGAGGTTCTGGTAAGGAAAAAAGCCAAATCAAAGTTCAAGCATCCTTTTAATAAACTTTAAAAATTAAATAAGGTATTAATAAGTGTAAAATCATCTAATGAGCATGGGCATTGACATCTATGAGGACTTTGAGGAAATTAGAGTCAAGGATGTCTATATAGTCGACATTTTTACGGACCCTACTCCTGTGGTGCTTCTTGAAGGTGCACAGGGGAAAATGCTCCCTATATATATAGGGCATCTAGAGGCTCTTTCAATCGGAAATGTGATTAAAAATATTTCTTTGCCCAGACCTATGGCGCATGACCTTATGATTAACATTTTCGAGCGGCTTGAAGTAAAAATCGAGGGTGTATTGATTGATGAAAAGATAGATAAAATCTATTACGCCCGACTCTTACTAAAGAAGGATAATAATGTTATGCAATTTGACGCTAGACCAAGCGATTGTATTGCCCTTGCTCTGCGTGTTGGGGCACCGATATGGGTTAGGAAAAAGGTTCTTGAGGGCTCCGAATTCGAGATGTCAAGGTTTGAAGGCGCCCGCGTGATAAACATTTTCGGTTAGGTTGATTGAGGTGCTCAGAGTTCTTTTTGAGCCTGAGAACTTAAGTTTACCTCAACCTGGTTTTTATGTTCTCGATTTTTGAGAAGCTATTTTCGTTGTTAGTAACCTGCAGGATGTTCCTTTTTACAATATATATAATGATCTAAATGCCTTTTAGAGAATACTATCTGCGGCTCTTAAGCTTAATTTTAACAAGCTTTTAATAACAGTTAAATTTATTATACCATAGATGCTCACCAAAAGAATAATACCATGCCTTGATGTGACTCTTGACAGAGCAGGCGGCTGCGTTGTTAAGGGCATTGAATTCGTAAATCTGAAAGAAGCAGGAGACCCTGTAGAACTCGCCAAGCGCTACAATGAAGAGGGCGCAGATGAACTTGTTTTTCTGGATATTACAGCTTCTGCTCACGGCAGAGAAACCATGATCGATGTGATTGAAAGAACTGCAGATGAAGTTTTTATTCCTCTTACAATTGGAGGGGGAATAAACTCCATAGACGCAATTCGTCAAATTCTCAGAGCTGGAGCAGATAAAGTATCAATTAACACCGCTGCGGTCAAAAATCCTGATTTCATCAAAGAGGCTTCGGATATATTTGGAGCCCAGTGCATTGTTACTGCGATTGATTGCAGGAGAAATCTCGATGTAGAAAATAATCCGGATAAAACTATCCTGGAACTTGAGGACGGAACCCCTGCCTGGTATGAAGTAGTAATCTACGGAGGCAGGGAAGCTACAGGAATCGATGCCGTGGAGTGGGCAAGAAAGGCAGAAGAACTGGGTTCAGGGGAAATCTTGCTTACAAGTATGGACAGGGACGGAACATGTGCCGGTTATGACCTGCCAATTACAAGAAAACTCTCAGAAGAGCTGGATATCCCTATTATAGCTTCAGGAGGAGTCGGAAACCCTCAGCACATCTATGAGGGATTCTCAATCGGAAAAGCCGATGCCGCCCTTGCAGCAAGCATTTTCCACTTCAGGGAATACTCAATTAGGGAAGTTAAAGAATATCTTAAGGAACGGGGAATCCTTGTCAGACTTTAAAATTCAGGGCAAGGTTGTAAAGGCAAAAAATAAGGCAGGCAGCTAAAATCGGGGCGGCTAAAATTTTTCCGGAATAAAATAAGGGAATAGGGAAGAACAATGGAAATCTCAGAATTCCAGAAAATAATGTACGAGCTCTATGCACATAACGACAGGAGAAGGGGAGGTAAGGCTACAATGCTCTGGCTTGTTGAGGAAGTTGGAGAACTTGCCGAAGCCATCCGCAGAGAAGAGCCAGAAAAAATAGAGGAAGAACTTGCAGACTGCTTCGCCTGGATAGGAGCGCTTGCCAATCTCTACGGCGTGGACCTCGAAGAAGCTTTCCTTAAAAAGTACCCTGGTATATGCCCTACCTGCAAACAGAAACCTTGCATTTGTACGGATTGAAAGCGGTAAATATTTTATTCGAGAAATCTGAATACCAGGCTTCTTTTTTGGAACTTATACCATGCGGGAATCATCATCTGTGGAATCATCATCTGTGAGATTTTTTACATATTTACTTTCATATATTTTGAGATACTTTTTTATTTATTAAAGTCAATATCTTATATGGAATTCTTATCTGGATTCTCATTTATCGGGGGAATACAAATGTCAGAAGCCGATACCATGGAACCTCTTGAAGGTGTGCAGATTAAGGTACTTAACAACACTGGCGAGGACCTTGTGCTGCAGGCGCAGAAAATTGAGAAAGGGATGTTCAAGAAAGGTCAGCGGGCTCCTGCTAGAATCGGATCTTATGAGGAGAAAAGCTTTGAGCTTGTTGCATGTGAAGGAAGCTGTGAAGGTGGAGCAGATATTGAGGGATGGGTAAAGTACGGACTAGAATGTGCGGAAGGTTATTGCAAGATACACTTCAGGTACATGGGGAGAACAAACCAGCTAGGTTACTCCTGTGAATGCCACGTGCCCGATGGGAAGATGCTCTGCGAAGCCACAAAGGACGAGAAAACTGGAAGAATAGTGAGCTGGATAATAGGACCAAAGGCATAAACTCGAAAGAAATGCTCACTGGACTTTGTCCGATAATGTTTAATCCATAGCTTCTTTGTTATTTTGGCTACGCTACAACCCTGGTTGCAATTTAATACTTATAGCAGAGCGAGTAAAAAGCTCTGCTAATTTAATTAATAATGCCTGTCTATTACACCAGGTAATCTGTAATTGTTTGTCAATAAAACGGATTTTATAATATTTTTCAAATAGCTTTTGATTTTTCAAATAGTTTTTGAAGTCTGTAGGAAAACGGATCGGATTAGCCGGTTCATTTTTTGTTTTTCCTTCGATAACTGTTTTTGTCATAAGTGCAAGATTTTTTGCGCCGTCTTTCGAATGCCGTAGTTTTTTCTTATAATTCAGTTCCAGGTTTCCCGGAAAGGAATGCCAAAGCTTAATTAAGGGCAGGCTCTGTAATCCCATCTGATGAAGCCTAAAAAACCGGAACTGCTTGCCCCGGCAGGTGGCATGGAAGCTTTTGTTGCAGCCGTAGAAAACGGGGCGGATGCTGTGTACATTGGAGCCAGGGCTTTCAGTGCCCGGGGGTATGCCTCGAATTTCTCAGAGAAAGAACTTGAAGAGGCTATTGACTATGCTCATCTCAGAGGCGTGAAAGTCTACGTAACCGTAAACACGCTGCTTAAGGAAGGAGAGGTGGAAGATGCCCTTAAACTGCTTTCTTACTTGAGAGAAATAGGAACAGACGCGGTCATAGTCCAGGATCTCGGACTAATCTCACTTGCAAGAAAATATCTCCCTGACCTTCCGCTGCATGCGAGCACACAAATGACCCTTCACAACAGCGAAGGGATCGAGTTTGTGAAAAAACTGGGTATAGAAAGGACTGTACTCTCACGAGAGTCTTCACTTGAAGAGATAAAACGGATAAAAGAGAAAACCGGGGCTGAAATTGAAGTTTTCATACATGGAGCTCTCTGCATTTCCTATTCCGGCCAGTGTCTTCTTAGCAGCCTTATTGGGGGAAGGAGCGGAAATCGAGGATTCTGTGCCCAACCCTGCCGCAAAAAGTACAGGCTTTACTGTGAAGGAAAACCGATCAAAACAACAGGCAGCTATCTCCTGAGCCCGAAAGACCTTAACACGACCTCAGGCCTGGGAGCCCTTATAGAAGCCGGGATCGAGTCCTTCAAAATTGAAGGGCGCATGAAAAGACCGGAATATGTAGCAGGCGTTGTCAGGATTTACCGCCGCCTGATTGACAGGTACATTGAAAATCCTGCAAAGTATTTTGTTTCCGAAGAAGAACAGGAAACACTCACCCAGCTTTTTAACAGAGGTTTTACTCAAGGTTACTTTTTTGAAAGTCCACGCTGGGAGCTCATGAGCCGGGAAAATCCGCACAACCGTGGAGTTCCTGCAGGTACGGTTACAGGATATAACAGGCGTACAAACCGTATTCGTGTAAAACTCTCGCGGCCTCTTCGTCTGGGAGACGGAATAATGGTTGAAAACGCTGAAACAAAGCCCGAAGATAAAGGAAAAATCATATTTTCGATGTACTCTGGAAAGAACCTGGTATACAGTGCAGGAACTGGAGATATAGTAGAGATTCCCTTCGATTCAAGGGTTCCGGCAGGAAGCACAGTATACAGGACACATGAAAAAAAGCTTATGGACTCCCTCAAAAAAGAAAGTGAATCCGGGAACCTTAGACCTAAAATCCCTGTATTCATCAAGGCTGACATTGCACCTGGAAAGCCTGTGAGATTTGAGGTAAAAGACAGAGATTCAAACACAGTAACAATTGAATCTGAGTATATGGTTGAGAAGGCTGAAAAGCAGCCTACTTCAAAGGATCGGATAGAAAAGCAGCTCTCAAAACTCGGAAACACGCCTTTTGAGGTTTCTGAACTTCATGTCTCTGTGGAAGGGGACGTTTTTATTCCAATCGGGCAGTTAAACGAACTGAGGACAAAGGCAATAGAGCAACTTGAAAACCTGCGGATCTCCAGATGGAAACGAAAACCTATCGATACTCTGCAATTCTTTGAATCTGAGGAAAAAGCAGACCTGGATACGGGAAAACCTGTGAAAGAAAATACTCCAACGCTTCCTATGCTCTCGGTTTCCGTATATTCCTTTGAAGGACTTAAAGCGGCGCTTGCGGGGGGAGCTGATCAGGTATATTTCGGAGAAGGGCTCTTCAGAAAGCCAGAAACTGCAGGGAGAGAAGAAAGCTCTGCACAGGAACTTGACGCTGTTTTTGAAAATGCGGTTTCAGAGGCGCAAAATGCAGGCAAGAAAATTTATCTCATTACCCCAAAAATTGTGAAAGACTCCGAAATGAGATCTGTCGAAAGAACCCTCTCCCGCGTAAGAGAACTGGGGGCTGATGGAGTTGTTGTTTCAAATCTTGGCACTCTGAACCTTGCAAAAGCTGAAAAAATCCCTTTTATTGCAGATAGTCCACTTAATATCTTTAACAGTCACACTCTTGCCCTTATACTGCAGGAAGGAGCCAAAATGGCTGTAATTTCACCCGAACTCACCCTTGAAGAGTTAAAAAATGTTGTTTCTTATGGACCTGCAGAGTGTATTGTTCACGGCCGTCTTGAACTCATGGAATCGGAGCACTGCCTTACAGGCGGGCTTCTAGGGGGCGACAAAGGTTTGTGCAGTGCTCCATGCAGGTCGGGAAAATTTGCACTAATAGACGAGAAAAATTACGAGTTTCCTCTGCTTATGGACTATGAATGCAGAATGCACCTCCTTAACTCAAGATCACTCTGCATGCTCGAATATATTCCTGAAATCCTTGAAAGCAGAGTTTCAAGTCTCAGGATCGAAACTCTGGGAATGGAGAATCCTGACGAAATAAGAAGAGTAACTCGCGCTTACAGAAATGAAATTGATGCATATATTGATACCGGGAAGCATGGAAAGGAAAACTGCGAAAAGCTTGGACAGGGCTTTACTACAGGACACTATTTTAGAGGTGTGCAGTAAAAGCTGGAATTGCCGGAAAAACGAGTTAAAAGGTGAAAAGAACATGGAAGATCTGGATAAGATAATAATTTCCGAAAAACAAAGCCCGAAAATTTTTCTTTCTGGCTCTATCCGCGGAGGAAGGCAGCTGCTTGAGACATACAGGTTTATATTTGATACCCTTGAGGAAGCAGGGGCTGAAGTGCTCACCTGGCACGTTGCCGACCCTGAGCTGGAAAAAGTGGAGATGAGGATGACAGAAGAAGAGATTTATGCCAGAGATATGGATTTGCTTGCAAGAAGTGATGCTCTGATTGCAGAGGTTACTGTACCTTCTACCGGGGTGGGTTACGAAATCTGCAGGGCGCTTGTCCGTAAAATTCCTGTGCTCTGTCTCTATAATCCGGACGCAGCAGTTTCGGCAATGGTGCTCGGAAATCCAGATCCTTTGCTTGAGGCAAGGGCTTATTCAGATAAAATCTCACTCAAAAATCTTATTACTGAATTTATAAAGAATTTCTGAGGAGAAAAATCTATATTAACCTCTGTTCTAAACGAAAAACCATTAAATATGCTGCTTAAACCTGAAATGTGAGCTTTTACTCTCTGCACAGGTATTATAAGGAATTATAACACTCAATGATAATTATAAATAAGTTGAGACCCTATCTATGACTTATGGTGGTTGAAGTTATAGAAATTTTAGTACTGGCTCTGGCAATTGTAGTGGCCTTTCTCCTGTATAAAGTCCTGAAGACCGCAACTAGCCTTGCAATAAATGCAGTACTCGGGGTCTTAGTCCTGCTCGCAGCAAAAGTTTTACTTGGACTTAACATTACAATTACTTTGGTGGAAGTTATTATCTGTGCAATAGGTGGCATTTTCGGAGCGCTTGCCATAATTGTGTTAAACTATTTGGGAATAGCTTTCATATGACAGGTAAACGGCAAAAATAGCAGAGGTGACTGAAAGCTATTGGGGGATACAAATCTAGAGAAATTCTTGAAAGCTTCAGGAAAGGAAAAACTCAGGATTTCCTGTATGAAATAATCTCAGGGCTTCCGAAAGATTCCTCTCACCAGATGCCTTCTATAAGTTTCTCCTCTGAATGTTTTTTCTTTTGTTATCTCCTCCAGCTCGATGACTTCAAATCTCCCGAAAAGTGCCCTTACTTCCTCTTTGGTAAAATAATGATAAATTATACCGCTTTGTCGGGAAAAAGTCCTTTCCTCATAAGGGTTTGAAGGTTCCCCCCCGCAGCGCATATCCTCACAGCCGAAGGCTTCAAAAAAAACAAACCCACCTTTCCTGAGTATGTAATGAAACTCCCTGACTGCAGATTCTCTTTCTTGTTTGAAAAGATGCTGGAGCACTCCATAACAGAGAATCCCGTCAAAAGCGTGGGCTTTGAGAGGAAGTTTTGACACATCTGCCCCGAGATGTTCTGCAAACCTGCCGCTCCTTGCAAGCTGAGCTCTGGAAGCTTTAAGTGCAGTTAAAGAAATATCAATTCCAATTGCGTCGTAATGCCTTGCAAGTTCACCAAGGTATCTGCCACCTCCTGATCCGGCATCAAGCACCCTATACCCGGGCAGAAGATAAGCCTGTATATTCCGGACAGGTGCAGGCCCGCCCCATTTCAGGTGGGCATATTCCCTGTCCCAGGCAAAAAAGTGATTTTTTGCAGGTGCTACCTGAGAACTTGAGAGGCTGTAAGCATCCGATTTATGCATATTTATTCCTGTTTTTCAGGGCTGTAGGTTGAGGCTTCTTTGAATCTCTCTACCAGGAATTCCTTCTCAAAGGAAGACAGGAACCACCCGGCTTTTGGACCTGAGTTTTGCCCAAGTATTGAGATATAAATTGCTTTGAAAAGCTCCCTGGGGTCCACCTGCGGGGCAGGATTATTTAACTTTTCTGCAATCAGCCTGTTCAGTTCTGAACCCTCATCTTTTGCGGAATAGATCAGCATATGATATTCTTCACCGCTAATTTCCCCTCTGGTTTCTATAAGATCTGCAAAGGCTGAAAGGAAAGCTTTCTGGAGTTCGGATAGGGTTGCAGCCTGCACAGGCACCTTTTCTTTCACATTAAACTTGGCAAAAGGTGGAGCATAGAGCTTAAGCCATTTAGATACATTTTTTGTAAGTTCCTTTATACACTCTTTATCTTCAATTGAAAAGCCTGAACGTTTTACAATTTTCAATATCTGATCAAAGTCCCCTCTTGCTACCTGATAGATTGTCACCATCTGCTTGAAAGGAATTTCAGACTGGCAGATGCCTGTTGCCCTGGAAAGCTCATAAACTCGACTTTGAAAAGCCCCAAGCGAAGGATTATTTTCCCTGAACTGTGCTCTGAGCCTTTCGTATTCGTCAACAAGGGTTAGGAGCGGTTGTCCAGGATCGAACTGGATGTGTTTCTCAGGTTTTGTGCGTATAATCAAATAGCGAAGAACCTCAGGAGGCACAACTTCAAGCATATCCGAAATCGAGACGACAACTCCAGTAGAAGAGGACATTGCCCCCTGCTTTCCAAGCATTATCCACTCATAGACAATAGGATAAGGAGGTTCGTGCCCGAAAATCTCTTTTACTATCCTCTTTCCAGTATCGTAAGAACCACCCTTTGAAGCGTGATCTTTCCCAAAAGGTTCGACTGTTACCCCTAAAACCGCCCAGCGAGCAGGCCAGTCTACGCGCCAGGTGAGTTTTCCTCCTCCTGCCATTGGCACAGTACCTGAATGCCCACATGCACAGACATAATCCACGGTTTCAGCCTCAAGGTCAAAATCCGTAACCTTTGTTGTTGTAATCCTTCCACACTGGTTGCATCTTGGGTTGAAAGGATTCCAATCCGGTGCTACGGTCTTCCCTGAGACCTCCTCAAGGATTTTTGCAATAGCATCCCTTTTAACCAGGGAAGTTTTTATTGCTTCGGTGTATTTGCCCGCCCTGTACATTTCATCTGCCCTGTAAACCTGCGGATTGATTCCCAGGCGCCTGAGGGCTTCCAGGAAAGGTTTCAAAAAATGCTCGGCATAATTTGCACAGTTCCCGCAGGGGCAGGGAATTTCAGATATTGGTTTTCCCACGTATTCAGCATAACTCTCGGGGAGGAACGGATAAACTTTGCGCAGGGGATCGTAATTATCTGCAATATAAATGAAATTAGCATCTGCACCTTTATCAACAAGCGATCTATAAACTGCATCGGCAGTCACGACTTCTCTCATGTTGCCTATGTGAATGTGCCCTGATGGAGTGATGCCTGTAGCAACAAGGTGTTTGTCACCCTTTTTTAATACGTCTTCGGCTATAACGTCTGCCCAGTGAATTGTATCAGCCATGTTTCTCACCAAAATTACAAACGCAAGTTTTTTTAAAAAAACTTGATCACAAACTTTTTAGAAAAAAGTTTGATCAAAAACCTTTTGAGAAAAGGTTTTATCGAAAACGGCTTGACGGCGTGGTCAAATGGCGCAATGGTTAGTGATAAACCAGTGCAGCGGCATACGCAAACCTTTTCAGCAAAGTTTTGATTAGAAGCTTGAATTCACTTCATAATTATCATATCAATTAATAAACCTTGGGCTCGGAGGCAGGGAAGCGAAGTTTACTCTTACTTTGTATGTTTGGCAAAAACGAAATAGCAGTAAAGAAAAGCCAGATAAAAAATAAAAAAGAAGGAAAATTAATGGAGGTTCAAAGGCAAATTATCCCGGAGTCTGCAGATTTACGGAGATTTAATATGGCACTATACAAAACAAATCAAGCAAACTTGATTTACCAACATATAAGAGCACGTAAAAATATATAAATATTTCGAAATGGGTAGGATATGGGAAGAAGGATTAAAATTGATAGAACAAGCTAGATGAAAACAATATAAATGTAAGCTATTCCGAGAAAAATGTTAAGGCACAGGTTAACAGCTATGAAATCCAGGAAAAAATACGGTACTGCTCAAAAATGTTGAAGAAAAATTCATTCAGTATATGACTAGTTAAATATCAAGGAATAAAAGGCTGCCTGCAAAGCAGGCAGTTGTAGGAGCCTATTAGCGATTAAATTATTAATATGCTGCAAGGATCAGTCGTCAAAAACAGATTCAGAGCTCCATTTTACAATTTCTCCAGTAGATGCATTGATTTCAAATTCATACTCCACATTGTTATAAACAATAGATCCTTCATATACAGCTACTCCATCTTCTGTATCCAGATGAAGCCGAATATTGGATTCCGTTGCTCCTGGAACCCTTGCAAGTGCAATGGATCTGGCTTTTTCTTCACCAATATACGTGTTATTCTGGCTTAATTGCCTATTTCCTGATATTGAATAGTTTTCCACATCAGAGTCATAACTTAAAATTTTTCCGGTAGACGCATCAATTTCATAATCATACTCCCTATTACCGCTATAAAACTCGATTTCATACTCCTGTCTACCATCGTCAATGCCAAGCTCTGTTTTAATAAAAGTAACATCAGCTTCTGTAAGTCCGGCATGAGTAAGAGCTATTTCCTTTGCTTCTTCCATAGTGATAATATTCGTGCCGGTAGTATTTTCATCTGCGGGAGAGGGTACAGAATTTGCAGGGGATGCTGCTTCATTAGCAGGTACCGATGTCGCGTTCTCCGTAGATGTACAGCCAACAACACTAATTGCTAATAAACTAACTATTAATATTGTGAATAGTGTTCTCTTCATATGAAATACCTCTGTATATTTTTTGTTTTGTGTTACAGTATTTTAATTTTTTCATTTTCTTCCCACTCTCATGGTATTTTTAGAATCTTCCGTCCGTTATGTTTATTTAGCCTTATTTACCGGATATAATACATTGACAAACTTCCTGAATATAAACATAGATTAAACAAAATTTATTTCAATTAGAAGTGATTCGCCCCCAAATCCGCCCCCAAATCCTTATTATTTTTAATTTTATATAAAAATTTTTTACGTTTAATTTTCATAATTATAGCTTTATTTTTCGCATTATAATCCGTATATAAAATATATAAAATCGTCCATTATAAAATACACTCATTATCATAAAAGAATAAGTCTTATTTATTTTTTATAAAAGTGGTACAGGAAATGACTGAGATATGAGTACAAAATAGAACAGAGTCGAATTCTGCTAGCTATAAAGAAATAATTAAAAAGTGCATAAGAAATAATTAAAAAATAGAACAACAGCAGGGGAGATAATTGCCGTTTTTTTTCAAGGATAAACTTCTCAAACCTGCCTCGGGATTCGCTGGTTTTTTATAGCTCTTTTTAGTGGCGTGTGTTTGTTCTTTTAGGTCTTTTTACCCCTGCTGTGGAGGAACATTTAATTTGCTGCCTGAACTCTTTCCTCAGGCTATCTGTTTTCTAAAGACGTCGCAGGAATTTATCTTTATATCGAGCAGCTTTTCGATATTCATTTTCGCAGCAATGCCTTTTGCGGCTCCAGGGACTGAGGTGATTACACCGATATCGAGTTCTTCACGCAGCTCGCGCATGATATGCTCGTCTACAAGGTCCATGACATCGACCCCGAGTTTCTTTGCCACGTACTCTTTTGCCTCGGCTATGCGCATGTTCTTTGAGAACTGCATCCTTGCAACAAGGTCGCCTGCAGCTCTAATTCCTGTCATACCAGAAGCCATTATGTGGGAGATCGGCATACCCAGAGGGTCGCCGACCCCGATCTATATGCCGTCGACGCCTGCAATTTCGACCATTGCCTTGCTTGCTTTCGTAACTGCATCAATCGGAGGAGTCTCAAGCATGGGGATTCCGCCGACTCCCATGCCCATATCAACGTGGCAGGGAATTGGAGAAGCTTCCACAGCTGCCTTCATGAAGGTAACTGCACGGGCAAGGTTCCAGGCTGAGGTTTTGCTGGTATTTGTATTGCAGACAGGACCGAAAACGTTTGCTCCGGCTTTTGCAACAAGAGGAGCCTGCTGATGAGGCCACAGACCTGCAAGGGTCACCCCATCGTACTGAAGGTTTCCGTGCATGCCAAGCACCATTTCCCCTGCCATTCCTACTTCAATGTACATATCAGGGAACTCTTTTCTAAGGGCTTCGACCGCATGGAGGGTACCGTACACGTCAGCGTCTCCTGCTGCACCTGTTGTGTCGAAATTGACCCCATCGGCTCCTGAGGCAAAGAGTTTCTGCATAACCCAGACCGTGTCCCTTGTCAGGTGTTCTGCAGCGTGTTCCATTGATTCCCAGGCTTCCTGAATCTTGAAAGCTTTCATAAGGTCACCAGGGTTCTCGAAAGGACCATCCGGGGTATAATAGAGTCCCATATTGGGCATTGCACCGTAAAGCAGCGGAATAATCATGTTCTGCTGGCAGACTTCCATTGCCTGGCACTCGTTTGAAACAACAGGTTTTACAGGCTTGAAACTGTAGTCAATGTGTCCCAGTTCCATTGTGTCGGCACCAAAAGCCCTCTCGTGCATCATGCACCCAACAAGACGGCTTGAAGGAATTCCAACGCCACTATTGCCCTGGTCACCGTCGAGCCTTATAGTACCTATATCGTGCGTTACAGGAACTTCCATGCCCTGTTCCACACTCACAGCCTTGCCGGGCATCATGAGGATTTCAGCAAGCTTGTCGATTTCATTGGCATTCAGAGCAGGGATTTCACCAAGGTCGGCAGCATTTCCAGTACCTGCCTCAATCTCCTCCATGATCTTATCTTTTGTAAGGAAGATTCTCTTCCCGTCTCCCATACGCAAAGAATATTCGGTTGCCATTTTTCTCACCTTTTCATTTATCTTAAATACAATTTAATAAGCTGTATTTTGGGGTTCAGAATTTGGATACAAAGGTTCTGGCTTGCCAGAGGGCTACTATTGCCAGAATCAGGATAAAAACTATCCACATGATATCGGCTGCCGGTATGAAGGAATTCGCCCAGTAATTGTTGTAAGCCTCCAGAGCCACTGCTGTTTGTGTCATGTTTTCCCTCCTTGAGATTATAAGCCTCTAAGGCAGGCATCGGATGCCCTGGTTATTCCGAAGTCAGTTATCCTGTACCTGTGCAGAAGGAAACCTTTTTTGTAGATTCCGCTCTCGTCAACTTTCTGCTCCAGGTCTTTCAACATCCCTCCGGATGCCAGTTCGATAATATCGAAGTTGATGCTGTCCCTGCCATAGTCGCTCTTCATGTCATATTCTTCCTGGATCTTCGAAACAATCTCGTAATTCCAGTGCTCTTTCCCATCAAGGAAAAGTTCTAGGATCCTGAACTTAATAGGACGTCTTTGGCTCATTCACTCACCTCTCAGGGTTTCAAGTGCACTTGTATCTTCAGTAAACATGATGAAACTCCCTATGATACAGAGCAAACCGCCTAAAATAATAGTCCACTCTGGCATGTCTCCGAAGAAGAGGAATATGAATATAACAGCGCAGAACCCGTACAGGTTTCCAATGCCCTGACCTCTTCCAACTCCTATAAGCGGGAAAGACTTGTACCAGGTAACATAACAGAAACCAAATGTGATACCTGCGAAGACTAGGACCAGCAGAGTTAAAGGCTCGAAAACCTGGAATGCAAATGAGTACATCGGGAAGCCAAGGATTGCCAGAATCGGCACGATAATAACCCACCAGATTATGTTTTCTCCAAGGAAACGAAGGGTGAGCCCAGCATCCGGCTCTGCGATGTCAAGTCCTTTACCTGCAATTGCACCTTCAATGCCCCAGCCGGCAGCAGCCATCAAACCTCCGAGATATCCTATCCAGGGGATGTTACCTGAAGAAAGTTCTGTCAGAACTCCACCGCCGTAAATAGAAATACCTCCAAGGACAATGATTCCAATGCCGATTATTGCTCTCTTTGAGATTTTTTCTCCGTACCAGTAATAGGCAAGAATCGAACCTATAACAGGATAAAGAAGGCCAGCAACGGCTGCAAATGCTCCTCCTATAAAGCCCATAGCAATAAAAGAACCGAGAATTGCTATCGGGCCACCGAAGATCGAGGCAAGGAAGAACCATTTGGAGCAGGGGTGGAATTCCCTAAGAGTCCTGCCCAGTTCCCCGTACTTTCCAAGCACTCCATTCCAGACCATAAGCGCAAGCATAACAGTGAGTGCATTGAAGGCAGTGATCAGAACAGCAGTAACAACAAGGGACATGCCGTCTCCACTTGCTTTGGCAATGGCGGCATACATCTCATCGAACGGGTTGAGTACCCAGACAACAGTTCCTGGCAGATACCAGAGACCCCAGAAAACAGCACAAAAAAGGGCCCACATATACCCTTTACTGATTTTTCTTTTATTTTCCTGTTTTTTTAAAGTTTTTAAATCCACAAAAGTCCCTCCATTTTTCAGAATGCTGTGGAACTCCCTCAGGGATGGGGGATCTCCCAGTCCCAATTCCACAGCCAGAAGGTGCAGCCTGCGAATGTCTGCAAGATATTTCTTGCTTATATCAACATCAAGAATCCGCAAAAACTGCACAATAAACTGTGGCAGAAAATGTGTTCCGAAGATCACATTTTCTACAGTTTAAACCGTTTACCAGGGCTGTTTCTCAGCTTTTCAGGGCTGCTTTTACCTTAGCGACTGCATCGTTAGCGCTCTCACCATAGATGTCTGCGCCGATCTTGTCTGCCCAGTCCTGGGTTACAGGAGCGCCTCCGACCATGGTTTTAACCTGATCGCGGATGCCTGCTTCCTTCAGCTGTTCTTCAATCTGAATCTGGTTGACCATTGTGGTTGTCATAAGAGCGGAGGATGCGACAACCTGGGGTTTGAGTTCCTTTGCTTTTTCGACGAAGGTTTTAATAGGAACATCCCTTCCAAGATCCACAACTTTGAAACCTGCGATGTTGAGCATGGAGGCTACGATGTCCTTTCCAATGGAGTGAATGTCACCTTCTATGGTTCCTATAACAACAGTTCCGAGGTTCTTTGTCTCGGATTTACGCTTCTCCATTTCCGGTGTAATGACATCTATTCCTGCTTTCATAGCCTCTGCGGCTGCAATCACATGAGGCAGGAAAAGAGATCCCTGTTCAAACTTCTCTCCTACTTCCTGCATGCCTGCAGTATATCCTTCTTCAATAAGTTCTACAGGATCAATCCCTGCAGCAAGGGCTTCTTCTGCGACTTCAGCCGCCATTTCCTCATCGAACTCAGTAATCGCTTCTTTTGCTTTTGCTAAAATCTCTTCTTTGCTTGCCATTTTTAGATCTCCTGCTCCTGTTTTTACATGCCTCTGAAGGCTTTATCAGCCCTGTCCACAACAGCCTGCATATCTTTGAGGATGTCTGCATCAATTGGTTTTACCTGGTGGTTCTTAAGAACGTCCACGACCTTTTCATGTGCGACTGCTGCAAGATCTTTTGAACCAGATGCTGCCCAGTCTCCGTACATACGCCTATCGATGAGCATTGGGCTGGAAGGATAGTCTATAAGCTGTCTGGTCTGTTTGAGGGCAAGGAAATTGTTTCCGATGCCTACTTTCTGGATTGATTCCACTGACAGGGTTTCCTCTGAGACAGGGATCCCTTCCATAGCCTTCTTGACCATACTAATAATATCATTGTCAATTACCAGCTGCTCCATTGAGAATGTCATTCCGAGTTCGAGCATTCCAGCTCCGTAGATAGTGTTTGCTCCTGCAAGGGCTGGAAGTAAGGTGGTAATAGTTTTTTCATGTCCTGCCTGGCTGTCCGGGATCTTCGCATCAGACTAGGAACCTGCCACAAAGGATGGTAGGCCATAGAACTGGGCAAGTTTTGCGACTGCGGCGCTTATCAAGCCGAGTTCAGGAGATCCGACAGGAGCAGTTCCTTTTTTCAGGTCAAATGTCGTTGTGGAACTTCCATACCATACTTTGCTTCCAGGAGCAGTCAACTGGGCAAGCACAATTCCTGAGAGCACTTCGGCATTATGGGTTACAAGCGTGCCTGCAAGATAAACAGGAGACGACCCCCCTGACATTGCCATACTCAGGACATTAACTGGGATTCCGAGGCGAGCGCCCTTAATTATGACCTGACAGGCATTTACACTGAGCTCGAGCGGGCTTGTTGGACAGAGCAGCATTGAGAAAATTGGTTTTTTCCTTGCTTCTTCTTCGTCGCCGCCATAGTATGCTTTTACGATGTCCCAGTAATATTCGACGTTTTCGCCGACTGGGTCTATGTGATGATAGTGTTTAGATGTGTTTACAATCGGTGTGAAAGTCTCGTGGACATCCTGTGCACCCTGACCTGCAACGTCCCTTGCAGAAACTGGCAGTGAGAAGTAGTCAATATTTTCAGCCCAGTCACAGAGTTTTGCGATGTCTGCAATGTCCTGCTCAACGGAGTCAACTGTTACATACTTGCCGTCCTGGTATTTGCACATCTTTACTCCTGTACCAAAGCAGGTCCAGTGCACTTTACCGCCGCATTCCTGTACAGTATTGTATTTTTTATCGCGACCCCAGAGGACAAATCTGGAAGGCGCAAGCTGAAGAGCTTTTCTTACAATATATTCAGGGATTTTTACAACTTTGGTTTCCTCGTCGACTTCGCAGCCATTTTCTTTGAAGATCTGCCTTGCTTCGGGATCAGAAACCTGAACACCGGGGTTCATCAGAACTTCCATGGTAGCATAGTGTATTGCTTTGAGTTCTTCATTAGTAAAAAGGTTTAATTCTACGCCATTAAGTGCATTAAATCCTGCAACTGCATTAGTTTTTGCCATTTTTTAGCCTCCAAATAAGAATAATTTAAGCCAGCAGCTCTTTTGCCTTTGCGACAGCCTCACTTGCGTTTTCAGCATAGCAGTCTGCACCAATCTTGTCCGCCCATGCCTGGGTTGCAGGTGCACCACCGACCATGACTTTTATTTTGTCCCTGAGCCCTTCTTCCTTGAGAAGCTCGATTACGTCCTTCTGTCCCTGGAGGGTTGTGGTCATAAGGGCTGAGAGTCCAATCATATCAGCATTGACTTCCTTTGCCTTCTCAATAAAATTCCTGATTGGAACGTCACGTCCGATATCATGCACCTCAAAACCAGCAGACTGGAGCATTGTGGACACGATTGATTTTCCAATATCATGAACGTCACCTTCTACGGTACCGTTCACAATAACACCGAGCTTTGAGCCGGAAGTCCCTTCAGGCATAAGATCCTTAAGAACTTCAACTCCTGCAGTCATTGCATCGGCAGCCATCATTACGTGTGGAAGGAAAAGTTTTCCTCTCTCAAAAAGGATACCTACTTCATTCATACCTGCAGCGAGCCCTTTTTCAATTATTTCGGAAGGCTCCAGTTCTCCTTTAGCTTTTTCAACAGCAGCGAGTACTGTATCTTTCTTACAGGAGATTATAGCGTCTGCAAGTTCCTGAAGCAATTCTTCTTTGCTAATACTGCATCCTCCGTTTTAGTTTTTAAAGTTTAAAGACACTTCTTCCTGAATATCATGATTATATGTGATATTTAAGTAGTGGACTCATGCCACAGGATGAAACCATGAAATGTACAGGAAGAAGCTCATGAGTATCATGGGTGGGAAACCATGATACCATAAGCGAGACAAAATCATGAGAAACTCATGATTATGCTGACAGAGATTAATGAGCATTTTAACAATGTAGTGTTTTTATGCCTCATCAGTCCCGTCTGATTATCATCTTTTAGATGTCTCAATAAACAGGTAACTTTTCTTCTATATATATTTTTTTAAAAAAACTAAACCAAAACTAGGGGTTGTATATATATTTTTTGGTATTACCCATTTTATAAGTATATTGAGGAAGAAATCAAAATAAAATTATCAAAAAATATAAATAATAGATAATCAAAACGGACTTTTATAAACTTCCTCAAGTAAATCCAAAAATATGAACTTTATAAGAAGTAAATACAATAAATCAAGAATTATTGTGAATAAATAACTGACATCCTGTTAATTCCTAAACATTTTGAAGAATAAACAAGGCGATAGCTGCTAGTTTTAATTCTAATTTGATTTTATCGTTATTTATATATTCTAGAAGAATTTCAAAGTTTATTTTTTTAAGAGGGACATATTTAATTTATTCAATTATTTTATGCTACTTAATTGAAATCTCCTAAAAATGAAAAAATATATATACATATTTCTCAGCAATCATCAGATTTTCCGTACCCTGAGACGCAGAGCCTGTAAGCTTTGTTGACGAGTTCAAGCATTCTTGTATCGTCTCTCTCGATTTTTATTCCACAGGCGAGGGAAAGATATTCTGCAAGGTCGAAAACTTTTATTATTTCACCCTTCCCGGCTTCAATAAGATTCTGCATGCAGCCTCCACAGTTTGTGATAATTACATCGCAGCCCAATTTTTCAGCAGCCCTGTAGCGATCGGAAGCTATATCTAGCGACTCGGATGGGTAATTAACCCTTACCCCACCTCCGAAACCGCAACAGGCTGAATTTTCTGTGGTTTCGTTGGCAAGTTCAGTACCCTGTATACTCTTAAGCACATCTCTCGCTTCCTGATTTACGCCCATTGCCCTGGTCAGATGGCAGGGATCGTGATAAAAGACTCTATGCTTGAGAACAGTCTCAGGAATAAGTTTTCCTTCCCTTACCAGAAGCTCAAGGTACTGGGAAACATGCAGCACCTGAAAATCAAGATTCTCAAACATTCTCGGATAGATATCTTTAAACGCTTTGAAGCAGCCCGGACAGGCAGTAATAAGAATTTTCGCTCCTCTTCTTCTAATTTCTTCAATATTGAGCTGTCCATTTCTGCGCATAGGTCCGGGATCGCCTGCACCTGCGGACACGGCTCCGCAACAGTACTCAACCCCGCTAAGAACAGTATAATCGACTGCTGCTTTCTCCAGCAGGGCAACAGTAGACTGCGCCATGATTTTGTTGATATATGTTCCTGCACAACCGGGAAAATACACTACCGATCCCGGGCTTTTCTTATATATATGGGTTTCATCAAGCTCGGCAATTTTCCTGAAAAGGTTGTTTTTAGACTCGGGATCTACCATTGTCTGCCTATCGGTAAGCCCGTTTTCATTAACCCATTTCTGTCTGGCAGGAGAAATAAGCATTTTAATTCCCAGATTCTCGGGGCAGGCATCCACACAGAGCCCACAGGTCAGGCAACGCAACAGGAACTTGGAATCAATCTCTGCTTTCCCCTCAAGGTAACTGTAAAGCCGGCCAATCAAGCAGAGATCATTGTAGCGAGGACAGACTTCAAGGCATTGTCCGCATTCCGTACAATTTGATCTGTGCTTTTCTACTATTTCCATTTTTCAACTCCGTATCATTTTAAGCTAGTGAAGTTTATTCTATCTTAACAGGTCCCTTTTAAATACAGTCATTGAAACAAATACGGTCATTGAAACTACCTTTTTGATAGAATATCACTAAGCATTCCTTCTAACATGAAATCTTAAAGGTTCTTTCTAATAAGAAATCGTCGGGAAACTACCAGAAACATGTAGGGTAATATAGGGTAATTACTAAAATTCTCGGTCTGAATGGGATTTTTTCACTGTCCAATATGTGTTCTGTGCAGAAAATTGTCTCTAAGACTGTGAGAAATCTTCAGAAGGAAAATTAAAATAACTTGGCAGATTTTTCCAAAAGATAAGCTAATGTTCAACGATATCATCATTATAAGTAGCTATATATGTAGTTTATAAGTAGCTATATATGTAGTTGGCAAAAGGATGGGATATAAATCTTTGACGAACTCAAGAACAGCGCAAGAAAATTGATAATACCCCTTGCCTGCCTGATTCCCTTGTCTCCAAATACCCTTACTTTACTGGGTTTTGCCGTTAGCTTGGCTGCAGGAGCAGCATTCACACTGGGAAAACCTTTTGCGGGAGGGCTTCTGATCCTTTTCAGCGGGATCTTTGATGTTCTTGACGGGGGAGTTGCAAGGGCAAAAGATCGGATCACACCTTTTGGGGGCGTACTTGATTCGGTTTGCGACCGTTACTCTGATGGCATAGTGTTCCTGGGGATAATCGCAGGTGCGGTTAACGGCAGGCTTGTTCTCCCCCCAATTCTGCAAATAGAGGTCTGGCTATGGGCAGGCTATGCCCTGATTGGCTCCTTCCTGGTAAGCTATACCCGTGCCCGCGCAGAATCCGCAGGTTGCCGGAAACTGTCTGTCGGTATTGCCGAACGCACGGAAAGGATGATTATCCTGGCTTTGGGAGGGCTTTCAGGTTTTCTTGGCTGGGCTCTAGTTTTGATAGCCGTATTTTCCCACATTACCATTATCCAGAGAGTCCTGCGGGCAAAAAGTATACTGAGCAAGCCTTCCGAAGCTGATTTTCAAAAACCTTGACAGCGCAGGTAATGTTAGAAAAGCCAGAGATAGTGATATCTGTAAATTCCGAATTATAAGCGAAGAAAGGTTAAAGAGAATATCTTGACTTTCTTCTACCGATACTCATTTATACTACATATTTGATTACAATAGTTGACGATGGCAAACAAAGAAAGAGATTTGCCATTGAGAAGTATAACCTGCTCTGCGGGGCCGTAGGGTAGCCTGGTCCATCCTGCAAGACTGGGGGTCTTGCGACCTGAGTCCAAATCTCAGCGGCCCCACCAAAATTTTTATTAGGTCTTATTTTTGACACATCTCTACTCATTGTCCCATATTATTCTCGACATTATTGGCTTTTTAGCTCACTGTTAAATTTTTCCAAGTATGTAAAATATTATTTATCAATATCAGTATTATTTACATGCCAATATTTTATATATCAATATTATTTATCAGTGTTTTTATATATTAATATGATTTATATATCAATAAATATTATTAGTCTTGTTTATCTTTGCTCATTTCATTAATCTTTCACGCTTATACTTCTCCCGAATTTTTTCGATCATCTCTTCATTAGCCTCAATAACGAAAGCTCCTATATACCCGCACTCCTTGCAATGGTAAACTGTACCAGCATACCCGCCAACTTCATAGTATAAATCTGCGTTTCCGCATACAGGGCAAACTTCAATGAGTTTTTCCCTTTCCAGAGCAAATCCTCCTTCGAGACGGCTTGCAACACCGAATTGTTAAATATATATAAGAAGGATGATTTTAATAAAAAATATAGCATCTGACTATCCAGCACCAGAGAGTACTAGCTATTTTTCAGGAAACCCTGATAGGATAAGGTTGTATTCAGGGAGTCCTGAAATACCCGGAACTTTTTGTAAAATTCACAACTTTATGCAGAAACATTCAAGGCTTACAGTGAGTAAAAAATGAAAGAAACGTTGACCCCTGCAATGCGTCAGTATTATGAAGCCAAGAAAGCATATCCTGACACCCTGATCTTCTTCCGTATGGGGGACTTTTACGAATCATTCGGAGAAGATGCTAAAATTATTGCAAAAGAACTTGAAATCACTCTTACAGCCCGGGGGAAAGACAGGTCTGGAAAGAGAATGCCACTTGCAGGAATACCCTACCATTCAATTGACACCTATCTGCCGAGGCTCATAAATAAAGGGTACAAAGTGGCAATTTGCGAACAGCTTGAAGATCCGAAGCAGGCAAAGGGAGTTGTAAAGCGGGGAGTTGTCAGGGTGGTCACACCCGGCACGGCAATTGATTCTTCCATGTTTTCGGATGCCTCTAACAATTACCTGATGGCAGTTGCAGGGCGGGAAATCGGAAAGTCCAGCAGGAATGCGAAAAAAGAAATAGAACTTGGGGTCTCCTTTCTGGACATTTCGACAGGAGAATTCCTTACAACGCAGTTTCAGGACTCGGAAAACTTTGAAAAGCTTCTAAGCGAGCTTGCCCGCATGCGGCCTTCCGAATGCATCCTCCCTCCGTCCCTTTATGGAAATTCCGACCTTACAGACCGACTGAAAGCTCAGACTATTGTGCAAGAATTTGCTCCTCAAGTTTCAGAAATCGAGGAAGCCGCAGAGCGACTGAAAGCACATTTCAAAGTTGCAACCCTTGAAGGCATGGGCTGTGAGAAACTGGATTTTGCAATTTATTCAGCCTGGGCTGCTCTTGAATATGCCCAGACAACGCAAATGAGGGAGCTTTCACATATCAATACATTGAGAACCTACTCAAACTCCGAATTCATGATTCTTGATTCCGTAACCCTGCGGAATCTTGAGATTGTAAAAAACGTGCGGGATGAGGGGGACGCAAATTCTCTTTATCGCATTCTGGACTGCACAAAAACGCCAATGGGAAGCCGTACTCTGAAAAAGTGGCTTTTGAAGCCTCTGCTTTCCGTAGAGAAGATCAACCTTCGCCTCGATGCTGTGGAAGAACTGGTAGAAAATCCTCTGCTTCGCTACGACCTGCGGAGCTGGCTTTCCGAGGTAAGGGATATAGAACGTCTCGTAGGCAGGATAGTGTACGGGAACTCAAACGCAAGGGATCTTATATCCCTGAAGAAATCACTTGATGTCCTGCCTCTTATCCGCGATTCCCTCATGGAGACAGCCAAGTCTGATCTTTTAAAGGAGATTGCAGTCGGACTTGCATCATTTTCTGAACTTGAAGACCTGACTGAAACAATAGATCGAGCAATTGTTGACGACCCGCCTGTCTCGGTCCGTGAAGGAGGTATGATAAAGCCGGGGTACAGTGCAGAACTTGATGAGCTGCGGGATATCGCTAGCAGCAGCAAGCAGTGGATTGCAAATTTCCAGCAGAAAGAAAGGGAACGAAGCGGGATAAAATCCCTTAAAGTGGGGTACAATAAGGTTTTCGGATATTACATAGAGGTAACAAATGCCAATAGCAGCCAGGTGCCTGAAGACTATATCAGAAAGCAGACCATGGCAAATGCCGAGCGTTTTTTTACCCCAGAACTCAAGGAGAAAGAGAGCCTTATCCTGACTGCCAATGAAAAAGCTATAGCTCTCGAATATGAAATCTTTACCGAAATCGTGCATATGCTGTCAGCCCATTCAAGAGAACTTCAGGAGGTTGCCGAGAGAACAGGTTTGCTTGATGTCCTTGCGGCTTTCGCTGAAACTGCAGAAAATAACAATTATGTAAGACCCCAGCTTACTGACGATTGCAGAATCCTTATACGGGACGGAAGGCATCCAGTAGTTGAGAAAACGGTGTCTAGCGGCTTTGTGCCTAACGACACCGAAATGGATTGTAAGGAAAACCAGTTTTTGCTGATAACAGGCCCGAACATGGCAGGTAAATCCACTTACATGCGACAGACTGCGCTTATCGCTATTATGGCTCAGGCAGGTTCCTTTGTCCCTGCATCCTATGCCTCAATAGGGATTATTGACCAGGTCTTTACAAGAATAGGGGCTTTTGATGACCTTGCAAGTGGGCAGAGCACGTTTATGGTAGAAATGGTAGAGCTTGCAAATATTCTGAATAATGCAAGCCCAAGAAGTCTTGTGCTGCTTGATGAGATCGGCAGGGGAACAAGTACCTATGACGGATACAGCATCGCAAAAGCCGTTGTGGAATTCCTGCATAACAGAGGAAAAGTTGGAATGAGGGCACTGTTCGCAACCCATTACCACCAGCTTACATCGCTCGAAAAGAAATTAAAAAGGGTAAAAAACTACCATATTGCAGTAAAAGAAGAGGGTCACGAACTTGTCTTCCTGCGAAAGATCGTGCCAGGTGCAACAGATAAGAGTTACGGAATCCATGTTGCAAGGCTTGCTGGCGTCCCGGAAAAGGTGATCGAAAGAGCAAATGAGATTCTTAAGGAACTCGAAAGAGAAAACGTGCTTGAAGAAGCCGAAGATGGCGAGAATGGGAAAAAGAGAAAAAGCAGATCATCCGCACGTTATACCCAGATGTTGCTTTTTGATCCCGGAAGCAGCAGTGGAAATCAATTAGAAGCAAACAGACCCAGCCCCGTAGAAGCTGCTCTAAAAAAGTTGAATGTGGAAGAAATAACACCAATAGAGGCTCTGAATAAGCTTTATGAGCTGAAAAAATTACTCAATTGAAAAAACTCTGAGTAAACCCAATGAACTGAAAAGCTGCTTATTGAAGGGTCGATTAAAGGATACACGATAAAACCTTTCTAATTTGGACGGAGTAAAGCAATGAAGAAAGAATATCCTGAAGGGAAGGAAAAAGTTCAGGGAAATAGAATCCGAATCCTTGATAAAGATACTATAAATAAAATTGCAGCAGGAGAAGTAATAGAGCGTCCTGCATCAGTAGTAAAGGAATTAATAGACAATTCAATCGATGCTGGAGCTACGGAAATCCGCATCGAAATTGAAAAAGGTGGAAAACGTTCGATCCTTGTCAGAGACAACGGCTGCGGGATGAGCCGGGAAGATGCCCTGCTCTCATATAAAAAACATGCAACGAGCAAGATCATGTTTATCGAAGACCTTGATACTATTTCCACAATGGGTTTCAGGGGAGAAGCGCTTTCGTCTATTACAGCCGTTGCAAAAGTAGAAATTCTTACCCGGCAGCAGGAAGAAATTACAGGCACAAAGATAGTGATCCATGGGGGAAAAGTACTGGAAACCTCGGATGCGGGCACGGCTCCGGGTACATCCGTACATGTAAAAGATCTGTTTTACAATACACCTGCAAGGCAGAAATATCTCAAAAGCGACCGTACTGAGCTTGCCCATATTACCGATACGGTCATGCGTCTTGCCCTGGCAAACCCGGAGATTTCTTTCACCCTGCTGAGCGATGGAAAACCAGTCATAAGAAATGCGGGTTCAAGCGACCCTTTTAAAAGTATTGTAAACCTGCTTGGACCAGATACAGCGCGTTCAATGCTTCCCCTGGAGTACAGGACAGAAGACTTTGAGATCAGGGGATATATCTCAAAACCCGAAATCACGCGAAGAGATAGTGACCAGCTTTTCTTTTTCGTAAATACCCGTCCGGTGATCTCAAGAGCTATCAATAAAGCTGTCCGTGAAGGATATTACACCAGAATTCCAAAAGAACGCTATCCGGTGGCAGTGCTTTCGCTTGTTATTGATCCCAGGGAAGTGGATGTGAATGTTCATCCCCGTAAAGCCGAAGTGCGCTTCAGCCGGGAAAAAGAGATTGGAGATGCGATCACACTTGCAATTGAGAAGGTGCTTTCTGAAAGTAATCTTGTACCCGAGATCAGGAAAAGAAAAGATCGGGTTCAAAAAACCTTCGAAATTTCAGAATCTTCGGATAGATTGCAGGTCTCAGAAGCTGCGGAAATTTTTGGAAAAAGCGCGACCGGAAAGACAAAGTGTACTCATGAGATCTCCAACTTTCCTGAAAGCGGCGGAGCTCTGAGAGAAAAAGCTGAAAGATACTCCTATCCAGTAAAAGATACTGAAAGGAAATTGAAAAAATCTGAACGGTTGCTGAACTTTACCTCTAAGGATGGAATACAGGGAATTCCGGACGATAGAAATCCTGAAAACAGGAAAGAACCGGAAACAAATAAGGGTTCTCTTGAAGACTTGCGGGTTATTGGGCAATTCTCTAGGCTGTATATTCTTGCCGAAAAAGGGGAAGACCTGGTGCTTATTGATCAGCATGCTGCTCATGAACGAATTCTTTACGAGCAGATCCTAAGAATGAAAAAATCCAGGGTGCAGGAGCTAATCACACCTGTAACAATAGATCTTACCCCTAAAGAAAAAGTGCTTATGGAAGAATATATTCCCTATCTTGAAGACTACGGTTTCGGGATTTCAGAGTTTGGAGATAATACATATGTGATTACCTTCGTGCCTGAGGTTTTCGGACGGCTCGAAGGTTCGGAAATTATTCATGATGTAATCTCTGATCTTCTAGCCTCAGGGAGAGTTAAAAAGGATACAGGAATTTCGGAAAGAGTCTGCAAAACCCTTGCATGCAGGGCTGCAATCAAAGCGGGAGCAGCCTGCAGCCCAGGGCAGATGGAGGAACTCATAGAGCAGCTTAAAAAGGCTGAAAACCCCTACTCTTGCCCACACGGCAGGCCAACTGTGATCACATTTACGAAAGAAGAACTGGACCGCATGTTTGCAAGAATCCAGTAAAATTACTTTAAGTAAGGTAACTGGATTCTAAAGAGATATCTGCTCCGTCGAGTTAGAAACATAATCATAAACCTGATCTACACAAGTATATAATAACATATAAGTGTAATCTCAATAATCAGCTGATGTACTCTTATATAAAAAAATGTTCTGGGTTCCCTAAAATTTATATAACATAACTTATGATTTAGTACTTGGTGTCAGGTAAGTTCTGGCATCCGAATAGGCATCATTCCACAAGGCTATTTTTCACACACCAACCCCAAAAATCCCGAAAGGAACGCCCCCAATCGTTCCAGAATCCAGGATAAAACCCCATTTCCGAAAAACAAATCCCCCGATCCTGGAATGATGCCACCTCTTTTCTATACACTTTTTTCTATGATTCATTAGTTTTAATTGGTTCAGGTTTTTTCTATGATTCTTTAGCTTTTAATTGGTTCAGGGTTTAGCTTCTGACGAGACTCAGTGATCTTCCTTTTGAAGTACGGCAAGGCTTCTCCCGGAAATTAGTTGATATCATTTCTGATTTTCACGTCAATACATTTATAATAAAAAACCTCCGAGTATTCTTCCATGATAGATCCTGTTAACAATTTCAAGATTCCTGAGGAATGGATTCTCCGCGCCGGCATTCCCAGGGAAGAACTTGAAAAAAAAGTAGCATCCGGGATGGTTGTGGTTCTAAGTGATGGATCTGTTCTCAAAAGAGGATACACTACAGGAACCACAGCAAGTGCTGCTGCAAAAGCCGCTGTTCTTTCTCTCAGGAAAACAGTTGACAGCGTGTCCGTCCCCACCCCTATTGGACTGAGAGCTAAGCTTGAGGTCAGCGAAGCCTCACAGGGGCGTGCAGTTGTAAAAAAGATTCAGAACGATCATGAGTCAGACATTACCCGGGGACTTGAATTTGTGGGCGAAGCCAGGGAATCCGAAGGAATCCGCATTCTCGGAGGAAAAGGCATAGGAATTGTTAGAAGGGACGGGCTCCAGGTTCCAAAAGGTCAGCCAGCTATTAACCCGAAGCCAATGGAACAGATAAAGGCAGCAGTGAAGGAAGCCGTAGATGAGCTGGGTTTGAAAGGAGCCGAGGTTATAATCTCAATTCCGGATGGGGAAAAGATCGGAAAGGAAACCCTGAACAGCAGGATAGGTGTGGAAGGCGGAATCTCCATACTTGGGAGCACAGGTTTTGTTGAGCCCTGGAATGACCATCTTGGAGAGATGAAAGGAGACCTTATTCGCTGTACAGATAAAGTTGTCCTGACCACAGGCAGGGTAGGAATGCGCTATTCCCATATGCTTTTCCCTGATTACACCGTTGTTATGGTCGGAAGCAGGATTTCGGAAGGGCTTGAATATGCCTCTGGCGATGTAATTATTTGTGGACTTCCCGGTCTTGCCCTTAAATGGGGAAACCCTGATATGCTTGAAGGCAGCGGATATGCAACTGTTGTCGAGATGCTTGAGAAAGAGCCTGAACACCCACGCCTGAAAGAAGCCTTCGAGATGGCTATAGAAAAAGGGAAGGGTGCAAGAATCGTGGTAATTGACAGGGATGGCTCGGTCCTCATGGACAGCAAAAGAGAAAGTTAAGCAGGAATTACTGAAAAATTAAAACGAAAGAATGGAAAAGCTTAAAATAGACAGGTAAAGGGGAAAAATAATGATTGTGGTAGGAGTCGGAGTTGGACCGGGGATGCTCACGGAAGAAGGAATAGAAGCCATAAGGAAAGCCTCTGTGGTTTATGGCTCAAAAAGAGCCCTTGAAATTGCTGAGAAATACATTAACTGTGAAGCAAAACCGATTAAGGACTACAAATCGCTTCATCTCCTGCCAGCAGATGCAGTTGTGTTGTCCACAGGCGATCCAATGTTTTCAGGGCTTGGAAAATTCGCAGGGGAGAAGGATAAGGTGATTCCGGGAATTTCTTCAATGCAGGTAGCCTGTGCGCGTACCAGGGTGAACCTGACAAATCTCTGTGCAATTACAGCCCATGGCAGAGACCCCGAGCCTGCAAAAGCCGAACTAATCCGGGAATTGAAGAATGGAAGAAATATATTTCTTCTGCCGGATGAGAATTTCGGCTCGCTTGAGGTCGCGGAAGTCCTGAAGGAGTTGGGCATTGAAGCCGAACTCTATACCTGCGAAAACCTGGGCTATCCTGAAGAAAGGATTGCAAGAGGCACGCCTGAAAATCCGCCTGTCCCTGAGACAATGCTTTACGGACTGCTTGTTGTACAGAAGAGGTAAGTTTCTAAAAAGAGATTCTCTTAAAATGAATCTGGCTAGCAGCAGGCTAAATCGAGTGAAAACAATAATTGCTCTGTTAACCTGTTATAAGGTGTATAACCGTATAAAAGATCAAATCTCCAAAAATAACTGCGGCTATAAAGCCCGCTGTAATTGAAAGCATGAACGGCAGACCTGGAGTAACCCAGACATCTTTCCCGATCAACCCTTTTTTCAGATATTCTTCGAGTTCAGGTTTCTGGTCTGCATCGAAATTAAGTCCTGTGCGGGCGAACCCTCTTTTGAGACTTCCGGTTTCGTTAAGCTCAAATTTTTCAAGCAGGCCAAGGTGCTTCTTATTTTTCAGGGAAGAGATCTCAGTCCTGTAGCCTATGAACATATAAAGCGGTTTTTTGACCATTTCGGGCGAGAAATGAAGGAGATTGTAGCAGAACATTCCTAGCGGGACAGCTGTTGTCAGCAGGAGAGCATTCCCGAGCACCGTAAAAGTAAAAAGCCCCACAGGCGGAAGCCCGAGCAGGGGATATATTTCTCCTGAGATCTTAAAAACCGGGTAGGTCGGAAAAAGGATTGAAAGCACTATCAACCCCTTCGCGTCCCCGCCTCCGAAAGCCCCGAACTGGAAAAGAATATAAACGACAGTAAAAACAATGACTCCTGAAAAAACAAGCTGTATAAGATATGAAATCCCCACGGTAAAAAGCTCATAGAATATAAATATCGAGCCTGCTGTAAGCATGTATTTCCAGACCTTATTTGAAACCATGCGGGATTCAAGATCGGAATAACATGAATACAGCAAAAAAGGCATGCTGAAGAGAATTTTGAGGATTTCTATCATTTATAACCCTTTACTGAGATTAGTGTCTTTAGATTTATTAACATTTATTAACATTTATTACTTATTTACTTTATTGACACTGAGAAAAAATTCTCCGGCAAAACAGATAGAATCTCAGATTATTAATGCTGGTTCAGCCGGCGTGAAAAAAAAGCTGGGCAGTGGATAAAACGTGGATAAAAACCGAATCAGATCGAGTAAAATATAAAAAATCTTTCATACCGCATGGAGGCAGCCCTGAGCATCATTAACAAGCGATAAGCTTATACATAGGAAGTTCTATTTTATGGTTGCTTAGCCCTTTTAATTTTCAATTTCAATTCATGGGCTCGTGGTCTAGATGGTTATGACGTCGCCTTCACACGGCGGAGGTCCTGAGTTCGAATCTCAGCGGGCCCACTCTGATTTTTATTATTTTTATTTTCTGATTTTAAGTGTGTATAAAGCTTTTTTTCTAGTGCTTCAAGTCTTACTTCAAGGTCGGATTTAGATTCTGGTTGTGAAACTTTAAGCATGCCTTATCTCTTATCCTGAAGGAATAGCCTCTCTAAAGGCTGAAAATAAAGAAGCTACTAATTAAAGTTATTGATTAAAACTTTAAGAATAATTTTTGGAAAAGTTCCTCAATAGATGTTGTGGCGAAGACCAAAAACAATACGTAAATGAGACAGTATCATCTATTTTGCCTGCTTTTTGTACCCATTTGACTAATTTAGTATTATCAATATCTCTGAAACACTATTGAACTAACATTAGTTCAATAAGATAACTATTTATAGGAAGTATCTGTATTTACTATTAAAGTAAATTAAAGAGAACTTTACAGTGGGGAGAAAAACAGTGGGGTAAATACATGAAACAGAATGATCCATATTTCAGGCGGTTTGACAACGCAATAGGTTATGATGGTGCTGTAATTCGCGGGGGGAACAGCATTGAAGTTCGTATAATGAAATGTCTTCGCTCACTTGGATTTTTTCTGTACTTGTTTCTAGCATCTTTGCCAATAGCTTACGTGCTAATAAAAATATCCTCAATGATCTTTGGAAAAATAATGTAAACAATGATTCCAGGTAAAAAGGTATGACCTTGAGGTTATACTGGAGATTGAATTGCAGCTCATCGATTTCAAATCACTATTTCTGATCTTCAGCTTAACCTTCTTTTCCTATATTTTAATTCTTATTTTAAGGTCAGATTTTTCTTTGAATTGTGTGATTTTAAGTTCACAATTAAACACTTCTTCAAGAGCAATTAACCAAGCACTTTCTCAAAAGCAATTAAATAAACAGAATTACCATTTTACTAAGGAGGGAAATAATAATGGCTGAAATGACTGAAAAAGAGAAAGCAGCTCGGGGATTATTATATAATGCAATGTATGATAAAGAACTGATCGAGGAACGGGCTTATTGTAAAGCAATCTGCTACGAATATAATCAGCTCCATCCAGCAAAAATTGAGGAAAAAACCGCTTTAATCAAGAAACTTTTTGGCAAAATAGGAGGTCCCTTTTTTATTGAGCCGCCATTTATGTGCGACTATGGTTACAACATCGAAATAGGCAGCAATTTCTATGTAAATCACAACTGTATAATTCTTGACACAGCAAAGGTTATTTTTGGGGATAATGTAATGATCGGTCCAAACTGCGGTTTCTATACAGCTGGACACCCGCTTGACGCAGAGCGCCGTAATGCAGGGCTGGAGTATGCTTATCCGATTAAAGTCGGCAGCAACGTATGGATAGGCGGCAATGTTGTTGTACTGCCCGGCGTATCTATCGGAGATAACGCTGTTATCGGCGCTGGAAGTGTTGTGACAAAAGATATTCCGTCAGGGGTTGTCGCTGTCGGGAATCCTTGCAGGGTTATTCGTGAGATTACTGATGAAGATAAGAAATTGTAATCATTGTTTTTGCGAGTCTTATCTCGAATTTAGTCTTATCTCGAATTTATATGTAGACTGGAATAGATACTTTAAAGTCTCAATTCAACTACTATAACCAAAGCTATTATCAGAGAAACAAATCTAATAAACCGTTTTATTTAGTTCCTTGATTCTTATTCTTAAGCTTTTCAAGCAAACCTGATACTCTTTCCTTAGCATCCTCTGTTTCCTGCACATCTCTTGTGATGGTAATATCCAGAATATCACCTTCTTTACTTTCAGCAGGCAGCAAAAAAAGAGGTATATTAATTTTTACTGACTCGTCATCCCTTACAAGCAGCACTGCATTGCCTTCTTCTATGCGGTCAAGGGTAACTTTGAAATTCTCTCTGAAGTTCTCCATCTTCAGCTCTCCTGTTTTGAAACAAGTTTTCCACTATCATCGTAGAGATATGCTGTGTCACCATCGTTATTCCATACAGGGTTGTCTAACTGCCAGTAAAGCTCAGTAGCTGAGTTCGTACCCTTTCCGGTAAACACAGTTACTGTTGTTCCTGCATTCAGGGTGTAAGACTGAAACGTATAGGTATGTTTACTGCCTTCGTCTTCAATCTTCCAGCCGTTCAGAGAAACGGGAGAAACCCCTGTGTTTGATATCTGAACCCATTCGTCCTGAAGATTCAGGCCGCTCACATACACAGTTGATTCAGTAGAGCTTGAATCCACATATTCTCCGGATTGTACCTCTGCTGTTGAATCTGTAGAAGCGTAAGCTTCATTTCTGCTGGAGGTATTCCTGATTTTTTCAGTTGTTACAGTATAAGTTGATCCATCGGTTGTAATTACTATTGTGCCGTCCAGATCTGTTCTATATACTGTTGAGACCTTCTGCAGCCTGTCAAGAACCTCGGCATGAGGATGCCCATAGTCATTTCCTGCTCCAACTTCGATTATACTTACTTCAGGACTTACAGCTGAAATAAAGGTTTTTCCGCTGCCTGATCTGCTTGCATGATGTCCGACCTTGAGGATATCAGAATCTACATCATAACCAGCCTCCATTATATTTTCTTCTGATTCCAGACCTGCATCTCCCATGAGCAAAAACGAGGTTTCGCCATACGTCACTTTGAGAACCACTGAGTTTTCATTCAGCTCATCGGAGTAAGCGCTTGCAGGATTTAACACTTCTATATCAACGGCAGGGTCAAAGTCAATTTTATGACCAGCCTGAACTACCTCAAAAGGAATATTCTTCTTATCAATAGTGATCAGCATATTCTCATAGGTTTTTGAGGTATGGGGATATCCGCAGTCAATAAAATATTCTACCTGGAAATTGTTAAGAATATCCTCCATGCCGCCAATATGATCTGAATGCGGATGGGTTGCAACTACGTAGTTCAGTGTGGAAATTCCCTGGTTCTGCAAGTAAGCTGTGACAACTTTTCCCTGGTCCCTTTCTCCTGAGTCGACTAGCATGGATTTTCCACCAAACTCCAGGAGGATTGAATCACCCTGACTAACATCCAGGAAATGTACGGTAAGGTTCTGGCCTGATACAGTGACAGTATTTTGAGCAGTTACTGTAGAGGGATGTGCTTGCTCCGAAACTGCTTCAAGAGGAGTTTCTTCTGAGTCCGCACACCCGGCTGCAATGAGTACCAGGGTCAGGACGAAGATCGCAGCAGTCAGCTGTGAAAATCTCATAATTATATTAATGCGTTGGAAATATTAGAAATTTGCATTGAGCTTTCTTAAAACTTATTTTTTTCTTTACTGCTGAAAGAAGATTTAATTTTATATTTTACTAGAAAATTGTATTAATTTATTTAATCGAGCTAATATAAATTCTATAATCATGGGAGGGGAATATTTATGAAAAAAATAATTAAAAACGCAAAAATCTATACAATGTCAGAAGCTGGGATATTAGAAAATGCAGACATACTGATACAGGATGGTAAAATAGCAGAAATAGGCACAATAAATGAAAAAGATGTAGAAGCAGACGAGATAATTTATGTAGCCGGTAAACTTGTTTTCCCTGGATTTATAGATGCTCACTCACATGTAGGAATTTTTGAAGATTCTATGGGTTTTGAAGGAGCAGACGGTAACGAAAATACTGATCCTGTGACACCACATCTCAGAGCAATTGATGGAATAAATCCTCTCGATATTTGTTTCAGTGAAGCGTTAAGCTCCGGAATAACTGCAACAGCAACAGGTCCGGGAAGTGCCAATGTTATTGGTGGGCAGTTTGCTGCAATAAAAACCTATGGCACAAGAATAGACAATATGATAATTAAAGCACCTGTTGCAATGAAAATCGCTTTTGGAGAAAATCCAAAAAGAAATTATAAAGAAAAAAACAAGACCCCAGTAACTCGGATGGCTACAGCAGCTATGTTAAGAGATATCCTTTTTAAGACAGCTGAATACATGTCTAAAAAAGAGAGATCTACTGAAAAAAATGAAGAAGGACCTGAATATAATATAAAGTATGAAAGCCTGATTCCAGTCCTGAGAGATGAAATCCCATTAAAAGCTCATGCACACAGGGCTGATGATATTTATACCGCAATTAGAATCGCCAAAGAGTTCAACCTGAAACTTATATTAGAACATGTAACTGATGGATATTTGATGCTTGATGAACTTAAAAAAGAAAAGTATCCATGTATAGTTGGACCCAATCTCGCTGGAAGGACAAAGATAGAGCTTAAAAACTTAAGTTTTAAAAATCCGGGGTTATTATCAAAAAATGGCATAATGGTTGCAATTATGACAGACCATCCTGTAATTCCAATCCAGTATCTTGCTCTTTGCGCGGCGCTGTCTGTTAAATATGGAATGGATGAATATGAAGCTCTCAAAGCAATAACCATACATCCAGCAAAAATACTGGGTATAGATGACAGAGTTGGCAGTATTGAAAAAGGTAAGGATGCTGACATTGTCATTATGAATGGTCACCCATTTGATACATTTTCTACCACTCACATGGTTTTGGTAAATGGTGAAATCGCTTATAAGGCGGCGGAATAATATGGTTATAACAGTTCGCAGATTTTTATTTTCTATGCAGCCTTATTTCTACGCAGATGATTTTGAAAAACCATTTGCTCCGGCAGATAAAAAAGTGAGACCAGGGCTTTCCTAATAAAGCCCCTCACTCTAAACAAGCTCAAACAAAGAAATTAAATGCCAGATAAGCAATTATCAACATGCTGACGCTATATTTCAAGCCCAGATACGCAGAACCCTGTCCCATTTTTCCGGCAATAAGTCCCGAAGTAACAGCCTGTACTAGGGCTGAATGGAACATGAGCATATTATATTCATCTATATTGAAATAGCTGTTTCCTATTCCTCCGGTTCCCCCTGCCTGGGCAGCCGCTGTGAACGAGGCGGTTTGCGGGAAGAAGTCGGTAGCCAGAATATAGACTATGAAAAGGAAGACAAAAAAGGATATATAAATAGTGACAATGTAGATCACCATTTGTGATGAGCGCTCTTTCTTCAACCCCTCTTCGATCTTAGCCTGTGCAGCAGTGATAGAGAGTACACTTGTAAGGTCACTTGTAGATTCGTTTGCTTTTACCAGAATATGAATAATCCTGCTTGAAGAAGCTGTTCTGATACTGTTCTCAAGCTTCATGAGAGCTCTTGAAGTGGAAGTACCCCAGGATAGATCCTCCTTTAACTTCATGAGTTCTTTACTTAAAATGCCCATTTTCGATTCTGCTATTAATTTTAAAGAATTCGCAAGTAAAATTCCAGAATCGTTCATGCTGGAGAGATTTCTTAAAAAGTCAGGCATCCTCTCATCTATCTGGCGTATTCTCCAGGCTTTGATCTCATAAAAAATGATGAAGGGAATCAGGAGAATGATAGTAAAGATAATAATATAGTCATCAACTGTGGTAGCCAGCTTGATAGCACCTTCACTGACATGGTCAAAATTTATGTTCAACTGAGGGCTAAAACTGAGACGATTTGCAATACCTTCTGGAAGATTGGTGAGATAAAGTAGACCAGCCGGAACTGTAATAAAAAACGTGTATCTTGGCTCGTCCCGAAGAGTTCTGTAGGGATTTAGCAGCATGTCTTTGATAATGGAAAGCTGCCTGTACATCCTGTACTTCTTACTCCTCTCTTCTTCCTTCTCTTTGGTGAGTCCTGACTCGATTTCCGGGATGTCGGCAAGGTTTATTGAAAAACTGGAGACCTTACCCTTCTTAGGGTTGAAAGAAAGTTCTCCCACAGTATCGAGAATTACCAGATAGAGCAGGGTTGCAACAGGCAATATTACATAGATAAGCATGTAAAGAGCCTGGGTTGAAGCAGGTTTGAAGAACTGCAGTACAACAAGGGTCACCATTATAAAAAGAGGACCTGCAACCAGCGCAGTCACATAAACTTCAGCAAGAACATCAAGTCTCTGCAATAGACTCCTATTCGCCAGTTCCGCCATATATTGATATTGATCAGCCTTGCTTTTTATATACTCATTAATAGTTCCGCTGTTTGAAATAATGATTAGTCCATCAATAAAGTCCTTAAAAATGTCTGAAGGGGTACGTTCTTTTGCAGAATTGAGAGCGCTTATAAAATCTTTTCCAAGATAATCCATATCCCTCACAATATAGGATATTTCTTCCGCGCTCGCACCAAATATATGAGTATACATGCTAATGGATCTGAACACATCATAAACCGACATGCCTCCTTTCATCAGAGCATACATATAGATTATTGATGGGAGTATGGATCTATCTATACAGGCTCGCCGGTTATTTGACTGAAAGTAAGGATAACTGTATATCAGAAAAAAGACAATTAGAGAACATATAATGAGCATTACAGTAGCGGTTAGAATTGCAAGAGGGTAAACATATTTTTCTGCATAACCTGCACTTGTAGAATTCATGAAAAGGCTGAGGCGGGAAACCGGGTCACCAAAAATTTTAAGTCCCATCGATAAGCCGAAAATACCTCCAGCAGTTCCTACTATTATAGAATACATTAAGGCAGAAGCCAGGTATTGATCCACTGTCATGGAAATATGGGATTGGCGTATCTTTAATTTTAAATCTTTAAAGCTTTCTCTATTTTTGTAAAAGAAACCTCCAAAGTATCTGTATGCAAGTTTATCCACAGCAGTATAAATTATGCTCCCCCCTCTTGAGCAGCCATTTCCTTTATCATAGTTTGCAAGGTATCGTTCTCGATACATTCCATAACCATCTTAGGATAGCTCTGATACGCCTGGACTACAATAGATACCTGGATATAATCCCTTATGTTTTTTTCAGACATGTATGTCAGTATTTTTCTTCGATTGTCCATTTCAGTTCTCAGCTGAGTGGTATCCCAACCTCGAGAATACATAATCTCCGGAAGGATGTGGGACTCTCCCACTTTGATGAAATAATCTTTAGAAGGTTCCCAGTTGAAAAGTTCATTTATGCCAAGATCCCCTGTCTCAGGGTCAACATTAAGAATTTCCACGAGACTCTGGGTTCTTCTAACTCTTTTCTCTCCGATGTATGCTTGTTTTTGAATACAGAGCACATCAAGAGACTGCAGCATTACATTTGGTACATTTATTGGTTCGTGCGTAAGCCTGTTTATAACAGTCTGTACATCTCCTGCGTGCATAGTTGAACTTGTTGCATGCCCTGTTGACATTGCCTGGAAAAGAGTCAGAGCCTCACTACCTCTCACTTCACCCACAATGATGAAATCGGGACGCTGTCTGAGAGCAGCTTTCAGGAGGTCAAACATGGAAATTTCTCCCGTTGAGTCTCCGGCAAAACTCTGCCTCGCAATCCCAGAAACCCAGTTATTATGATAGAGCAGGAGTTCCCGCGTATCTTCTATAGAGACTATCTTGGCTGTTGAGGGCATAAACAGAGACGTAGCATTGAGCATAGAAGTTTTCCCCGATGCTGTTCCTCCCGCAAAAAGAATGTTGTGACCGTTCTCAATGACCAGCCAGAGGTATACTAGCATGTCAAGATCACACGTATTATAGCTAAGCAGGTCTATCGGAGTAATGGGGTCTTTCCTGAACTTACGGATGGAGAAAGAACTGCCTCTGGGAGTAATTTCCCTTCCTAAAATAGCCTGAAGCCTCGATCCTTCCTGAAGTCTTGCATCTACAATTGGCTGGCTTACAGATACGTGCTTGTTATTTAACTGGCACATTTTAATTACAAGGGCATCAAGCTCGTCGTCTTTAAAATAAATATTACTCTCAATATTGAGATACTTTGTATGATAAATGAAAAGTGGGATATCTGCTCCATCACACGAGATATCTTCTATATAAGGATCATAAAGAAGCGGATCAATTTTCTCGTAACCTAGCATATTTCTTTTAAGATAATATATTATTTTATGAAGGGCTGCGTTTGAGATTTCAGCTCTGTAATTTTCAAGAAGGAAGAGAGCCTTACCCACAAGAAACGCATCCTTTTCGGAGATTGAATTTGTAGAACCCAGAACCAGGATATCCTGGAAATCCTCATAAATCCGTTCAAGAAGCTCTTTCTCAAACTTTGTAAGCGAAGGTTCGATAAGTCTATAGTACCTTGTTCTGCGATCTTCCAGAATTGATACAAAGTTGTAAGGCTCCTGAAGCCAGTACCTTTCGATTTCTTTGAATCCATCAGGCACTATAAAATCTACAAGAGGTCCATCTTTTTTAGGATCATAAGCTGGCAGAGTTCTCAGTGGCTTGTCAAAGTAAACTTTAACCTTCTTTATGACCTCTGAAATAGAGGTGTAATTATCTTTTTTCCCCAATAACCTCGAAATAAACTTACTCTTCGCTGGCGTTTGTTTTACTTCGACCATAAACTCTTCCCCTGTTTTCTGACGAAGTTATATAGAACTAACTATTTATAAAAACTTTCTACTGTTCATGGCTGCATAAATATATTTTAAGGAGTTGGCTTTGAAGTTAAATCCGATCAAGCTCCCTGCATAATACATATTCTACCGAAGGGGGTGATGGATTAATGAGAGGTAATCAGTTACCTTCTTTCTATAAGGAAAGCTAAAAGTATCAAAAAACAGGTCTTGTTTCGGATTAAAGAAGCTTATGATAATGCGTAAGAGGGCAATTAATTTAGAAAACTATTTCATAAAGTATTCCTCAGATCTTTTTGAACAATAGAAGGAGAATTTTAATTTTTTTATACTCTCCGCCTCAACCTCTAATTCATAAGTTAGAGTTCTTCAAGAACTATTCTATGTAAACTTCCACATAATCAACCATAGCAATTTTCCACTATTTTCGTTTGCATTTCCAGAGGCTGAGAACCTGACCCGGAGTTTTTCAAGTTCGTCGATATTTTTTATATACTCAGGTTGATCATCAGTTGGGTCATCGAATCAGGTTTCAGGATTTTAACTTGGGAGTCGGACATGCTATAAGTCCTGCGAAACTCATCTGGTGTCCCATAGTTGCCGGAAAGTATTACATTGATTGCGGATTTATCAATAGCTTCTCCCCCGACATGGACAATCTGCACAGTACCATTGACTGCGTAAATACTTTCATGAAAGTAGACATGCGGAATATGTTTCGGGATTCCAGCTCCGCCATCAGAACTCTCTAATTGCGCTGTGCTTAGAATCCTTCCAAATAGCGAAAACTTTCAAAAAATTATTCATTTGTCTTTAGATTATTTTTATATGAATATTAACTTAACTATCTGGTGGAAAATTATAAGCTTTCATGCAAAAAAGTGCAGATTTTTGTTAAAAGAATTATATGAGTCTCCTGTCAGGAAGACAGTCAAAGGATAAGAGGGTATTCTTTCTTACTGAGAACAGAATTAAAAACCGAATAATAAAATTAAGGAGTATGTTATTAGAAAAATGAGAAAATTGTAAACGTTTTTTAAGAAACGAGAGCCTTAAGGTCGGCAACTGCATCTACCAGTATATCCACTTCTTCTTCTGTATTATATAATGCAAAAGAAGCTCTTACAGTGCTGTCCACCTTCAGGAAGCGTACAATTGGGATTGCACAGTGATGTCCGCTTCTTACACAGATTTTCCTGGTCTGGTCAAGAATCAGGGCAACATCATGGGCATGAAGCCCTTTTACATTAAAAGGTACTATTCCTGCCCTATCATCAGGCCCGTAAACCTCTACATGCTCTAGTTCGGAAAGTCTTTTTGCAGTTTCAGTTGCCAATTTTATTTCGTGTGACTCTATTTCCGAAACTCCTATTTTTTTTACATATTCGACTGCTTTTCCTAAGGCTATAACTCCTGGAATGTTTGGGGTGCCAGCTTCAAAACAGGCAGGAGAAGGTTCCAGTACATAATTGCACCCTTCAATATCCGAAACTGTACCTCCTCCCACTGAGGCGCTATCGAGTATGTCTGGTTCTTTGATATAAAGTACGCCAGTGCCCTGCGGTCCAAGTAGTCCTTTATGCCCTGCAGTTGCAAAGAAATCACAGTCCAGATCTTTAAGACTAACTGGCATATGTCCTGCGGACTGAGCCCCGTCTATCAGGGTTCTTATGCCGTTTCGATGGGCAAGTCTTGTGATATTTTTTACATCCTGAATGGAACCGAAGACGTTTGAAACCTGAGTTATGGCAACCAGTCTTGTTTTCTCAGTAAAAGCCTCCTCTATAGAAGAGATATCGATCTTTCCCTCGCTGTCAGGACTTATAATCGTAACTTTTACTCCTTTTTTCTGGAGGCGCAGCCAGGGAAGGAGATTTGAATGATGTTCTAGCAGGGTCGTAATAATATGGTCTCCAGCTTCCCAGGGATAGCTGTTTGCAATGAGATTTATACCTTCAGTGGTATTTTTCGTAAAAACGGTCTTTGAAGGCTCTGCGTCCAGGAAACTCGCAACAGTTTCCCTTGCATCTTCATAACGATTTGTAGCTTCCCTAGCTAAACGATGTGCACCCCTCCCATGGTTGCCAGCATACTTGTAAAAGTACTCGACCATGGCTTCAACTGCAGGTACTGGTGTCTGAGTAGTTGCCGTACTGTCAAGGTACACGACTTCTTTTAAAACAGGGAAATCTTCACGGACCGCATATACATCGTACATGCTTTTTCTTAAGAACGAAGAATAAAAAAAGGTTGTGCAAGGTTATTTCCCCTGCATCCCGCCTATCATAAAGCGGTAAAGGTCTAATTCGTCTGAGTCCAGGTGGTCAGTACAGCCTTTTACCACGGCATGATAACTGCTTTCCTGGTACTTATTTCTATATTCGTTTTTTTTCTTGTTTTCGCGCTTTAATTCACTCATAATTTCCCTCCTGTCTCTTCAAATCTTGCGCTTACATAAGGGTCAGAGTTAGTCCTTCTGGATACGAGAGCCCTGCAATCCGGGTTAAAGTTCCCAGCCTTCTCACATGGGGCGTTGAGTGCAGGTTAGAATTCCAAGTCTTTCAAACAAATTACAGAAAAATTCATTCTCTAAATCCCTGAAGACAAAATCCTGCGTTAAGGTCAGAGACTTCGATTTTTCTGGATTAAAACCTGAAAGCATGCCGAAATTCTATTTCCTCTGGGCTAAAGACCCCATAATAGCGCGACTAGCGTTGTACTTACCCACAACAAGTACTAATTGTCAATCGTAATATATATCCATTCCGGAATTTCTTTTAAAATTATTCAGTCCGGAATTTCTTTTAAAATTATTCAGTCCGGAATTTCTTTTAAATTATCCCGTAATTTTTAGCGAAACCAAATATTCTAAGTAAATGATTGAAGTAATTCTCCTGTATTTTACTTCAAAAACTTATGATGGAAGTTCACTTTTTAGTCTCAAGATTCGCCATGAGCCCTGAAAGATAGGCAGGAATCGCCCCAATTGCAGTGCAGGTCTCAAGAGAAAGACCTTTGCCGGTAATGTCAAGATGATATTTTCCTCTCTCGAAAAGCTCTTTCGGAAGCCCTTTGTGCCCCAGCCCTACAAGAAATAGAAAAGAGCGGTTTCTAAAAGCTTCTTCGGCGATCTTTATGGGTGTAATCTGCTTTTTTGGGCTAGGTTTTGAGGTAGTAATTACGACTTCTCCAAAATGAGATGGGAAACCTTTTTTTGGAAGTTCGGATACCGACAGGTGGCTCTTTTCATAAAGGATCTTTAGATAACTTCCCGATTCCCCTATTGTGGTTTTTTCCATCACGTAAGCTACCAGTTCTTCTACAGTCATTTTAAATGGAAAATCATAAAGAGCAAGGTGGAATCCAAAAGCATGGCAAATCGGAGCAGCTCTTGCAATTGCACGGTAATGAGCATCGAGAATTTTAATCTTATCGTAGGTATTTACTATTCCAAGGGTAAGCATATGCTGCCTCATGTGCTTTTGCATAAATAATGTTTCGTCCTGCCAGTTCTGGTAAGACTTGCTTTCTCTCTATTCTCAAAACATGAGTTATCAAACTTATATTAAGGATTGCCAATTAGACTTAACTCGGAGAATAAAAACTTAAGATTAAAGTCTAGTTGCAGGAATATTTCATTGTGAACTGCGTGCATTTTTCAAAATGCTCACACATTTTGCAATCTTCCCAGAGCAGTAACTTTTGGGGATTTTTAATTTTCTCGAAATTAAGCTTCTCAAAAAATTGGGGCGCAGTCGTCCTGACATAGAGATCACTGGCTGGTTCGTCAATTGTTGTCAGGAGATGCTTAACAAGCCTGGTTCCGATACCTTTTCCCCGAAAGTTGGGATGGACAGCAATGGAATGAAGTTCCAGAAATCTCTTGCCTTGAGACCCGGACATTATAAGAGCAGCGCATCCTCTAATTTGTCCATCAATTTCAGCTACAAAGAAATCTTCAGCTTTGAGCCCCTCCATATCGAGAAAATAAGTTGAGAGAAGCCTCTGAATATCTTGCAGATCTGATTTACCAGCTTTTCTAATCAGAATTTCTTTCATATCTTTTCAATAAAACGTCTAACAATTAGATTTTCTCTAATCTTCTCATGATTGCTTATCTTTTCCCAGATTAATCTCACAAAATCCCTTTATCTTATCAGGATGAGACTCTCAATGCCTTATTATCTCTTTTTCCCGGATGTAAGGCTCGTCCATGCTTCCGCTCCGGAAACCCTCAAGGTCAAGGGTAATGTAGTCAAAGCCCAGGGATTTTAAACGACGCACAATTTTTTCTCTTTTCCGCAGAACATCCTCAAATTCCTCCTGAATTACCTCAATCCGGGCAAGGTATTCATGCATCCTGACCCTGAACTGGGAAAAACCCAGGGAATAGAGAAAATCTTCGGCTCTTTCGATTCTCTGAAGTGATTCGACAGTTATCGGCTGCCCGTAAGGAAAACGTGTAGCAAGGCAGGCTGCAGAAGGTCGGCTGGCTGCTGAAAGAGAAAGCTTTGATGCAATCTCCCTGATTTGTTCTTTTGTTACATCAAATTCCATAAAAGGAGAAAAAACCTTATCTCCCGCTTCCTGTACTGCCCTGTAGCCAGGGCGGTATTCTCCCTGCAGTTCGGAGGAATTTGTGCCTTCAAGCACAACGTTGTATCCCGCTTTTTCCGCGAAATCCAGAAGGGTTTCAAGCAGGGCTTTTTTACAGAAATAGCACCTGTTTAATGTATTTGCTGAAAAATAAGGAAGGCTCAGCTGAGAGAAAGTAAGAATTTTATGCTCAATTCCGATTTCACAGGCAGTCTTGACAGCTGTTTCAAGCTGTCTCCTTGGAAAGAGTGGGGAATCTATGGTCACAGCGACTGCTTTTTCCCCAAGGGCTTCAAAAGCAAGGGCTGCAAGAGTTGTACTATCTACTCCCCCTGAGAATGCAACAACTGCACTTCCTCTGGCTTTTATAGCCTCCTTTATCAGTTCAATCTTTTCAGTAACCATTAGTAACGGATTTTAGCTAATAAGATATATGTATTTGCCAAGCCTATAGTCAGCTACCTTACATGATTGGAAAAATATCAGTGTGTTGAATACTTAATATTTCATAGTTCTAGAATTTTCAGGAAAAGCACATTTTAAAATCGTTTTAATAATTCTATGCAAGAGCTCTGATGAGAAGCTGAGCTTTGTTTACATAATAACTTCAAATAAAAAGCAAATCTGCCTCAATGGCATAATCCACTCAAATCACAAGGAAGGAGACCTTATATGGCATTATTTGGAACTAACGGTGTACGTGGTATCGCCAACGAATATATAAATCCAGAACTGGCAGTCAATTTAGCTAGAAGTCTTGGTACGTATATGGAATCGAAAGGCACAGTTGCTATAGGCTGTGATACCCGGATTTCGGGGCAGATGCTGAAATCCGCTGCAATTGCCGGGGCTCTTTCAACAGGTTTGAACGTAATTGATGTGGGAACATTACCTACTCCTTCTATTCAGCTTTATGTGCGCGACTTTGCCGATGCAGGGATTGTTATTACCGCCTCCCACAACCCAAGAGAATATAATGGAATTAAATTAATAGCCGGAGATGGCACGGAATTTCCCAGGGATGGGGAAAAAGAAATTGAAAAGATTTACTATTCAGGGAAATATTCCATTGTATCCTGGGAAAAGACTGGCAATTTCAGAACTGATCCTGGAGCCAATGATTATTATATCAGAAACATTATCAACTCGGTAGATGCCGAAACCATCCGTAGCCGCAGGTTAAAGGTAGTTATTGATACCGGCTGCGGAGCCGGCTCGCTAACTCTTCCTCTCCTGCTCAGGGAACTGGGGTGCAATGTGCTGACTCTTGGAGCTCAACCCGATGGGACTTTCCCTTGGAGAAATCCTGAACCTACTCCCGATGCTTTAACTGAACTCTCCAAGCTTGTGAAGATGACTGGAGCCGATTTAGGAGCTGCCCATGATGGGGATGCGGATAGAATAGTCTTCATAGATGAGAACGGCGAATTTCTAAATGAGGAAGTTTTGCTTGCTATGATGGCAAAATATATTCTTGAATGTGAAAAAGGTCCTTTAGTAACTCCTGTTAGCTCTTCACAACGCATGGCTGACGTAGCAAAAGAAGCAAGTGTTGAACTTTACTGGACAGCGGTCGGCTCAATCAATGTCGCCCGAAAAATGATGGAAGTAGGCGCGGTTTTCGGAGGTGAAGGCAATGGAGGTCTTATTTTCCCCAAACATCAATATTGCAGGGACGGTGCAATGACCTGTGCCAAAATCCTTGAAATTCTGGCAAAAGGAAACAAGCTTTCCGAACTTGCTAAAAGTGTGCCTCAGTATTTTAATGCAAAAACCAAAATTCCCTCTGTAAATACCCAGACTACGATGGAGATAGTTAAGAAAGAGGCTTCTGGTCTTGGATATAAGATGGACACTATCGATGGAGTCAAAATCTGGTACGAAGACGGCTGGGTTCTTATCCGCCCCTCAGGTACGGAACCGATTTTCCGAATCTTTGCCGAAGCAAAAAAGCAGGAAAGAGCCGAGGAACTCATGCAAGAAGGCTTGCAAATGGTTATAAGAGCGGAAAAAGCTTCAGCCCCCAAATAAACAGTGAATAACTCTGTAACTGATCTGCAAAACCCCAGAATAAAGATTCAAATTAATTGCCTAATACCACGGAAAACAGCTACATCAAAGCTGTGCCGTCTTATTTTTTATATTTTTCACAGACTTTCTGGTATGTGTGCTCTGCACCCATCAGAAATATAGACAACCTATACAGCTGATGTGGATAACCCAAGTTAATGTGAATAATCCATATAGTCAATCTGGTTAACTCATATAGTCAATGTGAATAGCGGAAGTTTTATCAGGCATTTAACAGCCCTAAAAAATATTTTTAACTTGCAAAATTGAAAGTTAACAAATTATCTCCTGTATCCCTAGGAAAAAAACGCACACTTCCAAGATGTGATTCAGGCAGAAGAGCTCAATTTTGCAAGATTAACTGTCGACATGTAAGTATTAATTAGAAATTCGTAGCAACAAATTATAAATACATTGATTACAGTATTACAAATTGGCAAAAAACGAAGAATCTTCCTTTATATAAGTATGTCAGTATGAGAGCCTCCTAAGCTCAAAACGTTGCACATTATACTGAAAAAATTACAACGAACTCGAGATGTTGTTTGACTAAAAGAACAGCTGGTAGTACAAGATCAATCGAAAAAAAACAGATCAAAAACACAAGATCAATCGAAAAAAACAGATCAAAAACATAAGATCAATCGAAAATACAAGGTCAAAAAATTGAAAGACAAGTAAATTAATTTGGGAGATATAAATTCAGTAAAAATTCAGGAGTAAATAAAGCATATCCTAAGACAATAATACAAACTGGAAAAAAATAGAAAAATACCAACCTGAATCCGAACTCAGGTTAATGGAGTTGATAGCTAGGATTCTGACAGATCATTGACAGATCAAAAGCAAGACAACATATGCAGAAACCTCTAAAATAAATAACTTGTGCAAATCGTTTACAGGCAGTTTACGAATCAGAGATGAGGTCTGGTTTCAAAGACGGTGCCCTGATTCAAGATACTGACTTTCAGCCTTATCTCCTTAATTTGACCTTTTTTTCAGGCTTTGAATGGTTTTCCCAGTATCCTGTGAGTTTGCCGCTGAGGGCAAGTTTTCCGAGTTCTCGCCTTACACGGTCGCTAACCTCTGTCGGAACAGCCGACTCATATGGAGTTCCTGGCAGAGGGGTAAAGTAATGGGCTCTTACCGTGCCTCCTTTCTTACAGATCCAGCGGACAAGGTCAAGGCTTTTTTCCTGATCTTCTTCGGTCTCAGTGGGAAGGCCGAAGATAAAATCAACTGCAGGGATAATTTCATGCTCCAGGCAGCACTCAACTGCTGAAATGCTGTCATCCACGGTATGTCCTCTTCGAATCTCTTTTAGAATTCGGTCACTGCCGGACTGAGCCCCAAGGCTAAGTGTATTGTTTGCGCAGTACGTCCTCACAAGTTCAACCGACTCATCAGTCACAAATTCCGGACGCACCTCAGAAGGGAACGTCCCGAAAAAGATTTTCTTATCAGGAAGTTTATAAAGTGTCGAGAGTAATTTCTCCACCTTATCAAACCTTGGATGGATCCCATCACTTCCGTAGCCAAAAGCATTGGAAGCTATAAAGCGGAGGTCACTATAATGCCTTGCGTTTTTTACAATGGAATCTATGCTTCTGTGCCTTACTTCTCTTCCGAAAAGCCTGGGAGTCTGGCAGTACTTGCAACCCCAGGGGCATCCCCTGCTAATTTCAATCGGAGCCAGAAGTTTCGCAGGGTCGAAACAGGGGTAAGAATCAAGATTTGCATAAGCTCTTTTCGGAGTTATAACAACTGAACCCGTTTCTCTATCTCTGTACGCAATGCCAGGTACTTCTCCCGGATTTTTTCTTTCCTGGATTACTTTTATAAGTTCTGGAAGGGTTTCCTCTCCTTCCCCAATCACAACATAGTCAAAATATTCAAGCGTCTCTTCCGGAGCCCCTGATGGGTGAGGACCTCCTGCGATGAAAATTGAATTCGTGCCTGCATTTTTCACTTCCATGAAAACTTTTGCTGCCTGGCGTGTTGTAAAACTGTAGATCATTATTCCGTTTACAGGCTTGTCTACAAAATCGGCTTCCGGCAGTAAAGGAGAAAGGACTGCAAAGCTGTAAGAATTCTTCTTGTTGTACCGGAAGTGTATGTCCATTTTTTTCCTCCGTTTTTTAAAATTTCAGGTCTTCTTTCAAGAAATCGGTTTAAAGGGAATCAGGGTAAAGCAAAGAAATCCCAGGATAAAGGTAATGATCCCTAGAAGGATGCGTTTTTTGTCAAGTTCTACTTTGTCATGCAGAGGGGAAGGATGCCCTGCTGCTGAAAAAACCCAGAGGAGGAGAGCCCAGAAAATCCATATAACACCGTCTTCTTTCAGCCAGTAAATTACATAAATCCCTGTAAGGAACAGGATACGCGGCATAAGAAATGAGATTTTTTCAGCTTTTTTTCCCATCATTGCCCTGAGGATGTGCCCGCCGTCAAGCTGCCCTGCCGGAAGAAGGTTAAGTAGGGTTACAAACATTCCTACCCAACCCGCAAAAGCTACAGGATGCAGATTTTGCCCTGTAGCTCCAACAAGAGTCTGGATAAATACAAAAAGGGGGGGCATCCCAAGATCAAACATCATAGAACCAGGAAGGGGTTCTACTGCCGGCATCTCAAGGTTAAGCCCTATAATAGTAACAGCAACTGACATAAACAGACCTGCCAGAGGTCCCGCGACTCCCACATCGAAAAGTGCTTTCCTGCTGGGTACAGGTCCTTTGTAGCGAATCACCGCTCCCATAGTGCCAATGAAAGTGGGAAAAGGAATGAAATACGGAAGGGATGCCTTCATTCCATGATACCTTGCCATAGCATAGTGAGCCATCTCATGGGAACCGAGAACCGCCATTATCGCAAGGGTAAAAGATAATCCTTTGAAAAGCTGGAAAGGTTCCTCTTCAAGGTTCACTCCAAACATCCAGGCTCCACAGACCATAGTTGTAAAAAAGGTCGCTATAAAAAGGACAAGGTTTAGCCAGATTTTTTCCTTTGCCTTCTTTTCAGGAGAGACTTGCAGTATATACTCCCCAAGCTCGTACTTCAGCACACATCCGAACCCAAAGCGTTGTAAAGGCTCCCAAAGTTCCCCGGTGAGAGTCTCAGCATCGACTTTAGGAGTTCCGTAGAAATAAAGGGTTTCTCCGGAGTTCTGGATCTCATACACGTCAAATACTCTGACTATAAAAGGATATAAACGCGAAACTGTTTCCTCAGCGTTGAATTTTCCTCTATCTTTCTTGCGGTCTTCCCGGTTCATTTTGGAGTTCCTACTCCCAGCTTAAGATTTAATATTCGGGTTTATTCATATTCAGCTTTTAGAACTGAACTCTCACTTTTCATTTTGCAATTAACTTTTTAATTTGCCTGCCCTCAGTTTTACATGTTTTCAGTCTTATTTATTTCAGTTTTACCAGTTTCCGATTTGAGAAGTTCAATATATCCTCCGTTTCCGTTAACCAGAACAAGGTCTCCGTTATTTAAAACTTCGTAAGGGTTTCTTTCGAGCATATCAACAAGCGGGATTTCGGAAATAATGGCTCCAACTGCAACTATAGGTTCAGTTTCCAGATTTATTATTGCTGCAGGCGCAGTTCCGTTTTTTTTCAGTTGATACATAACATACGAGCCGACTGTAGAGCCTTTTCCGTGAGGAAAAACGAGAACCTTACCCTGAATTGATTTTCCTTCAAGGGCGTGATTTTCCTCAACTACGACCCCGGTTTTCGGATCTATACTTCCAAGGAAGGAAATAGGGTCTCTGGAAAGCAGTACTTCCCCCTTTGCACATCCTCTGGAAATTGCCCTACCTTTAAGTTTAATGGGAACCACCTTCTTTCTTTGCTGTGTTGCCGCCCACTGCCTCTTCAATACACATCTCCATATTTCCATATACGGCTTCAGCCCCGCACATCCCTGGCACGTAAGCAAGAGCTTTTCCTGAGTTTACCATAACACAGGAATATCGATTGGTAGCAGGAGAGACTACCATACAGGTATCACAGACGACTTTAGCTCCACTTTTTTCAATAGTCTTTATATACTCAGGATAGCGTTTTACAAGTTCCCTTGAAGTAAAGATCCAGAGTTCTTTCGAAACAGTTTTTCCTTTCAGGAGTTTGGCTATCTTTTCGAGTTCAGTTGCCGAGCAGTGAGGGCATCCTATAGTTATTAATTCGGGCTCTCTGGTAGCTTTATTCAGGGTCTCATAAACCTCATCAAGCTGTTTTCTCTCAATAGTTATCTTTTCCTCAGGATCTTCAAAATTCAGCCTGCGAATCTCGGGCGTGACCCCTTCCACGTGGTAAAGAGCAACTGCCCCTGAAGCTGCCATTGCAGCTCCAAGCGCTTTCAATTCATCTACGTCAGGGGTAGTTTTGAGATGAAAAACGGGTACTTTGCTTCCTGCAAGTTTACCGACTATATATCCGAGTGCCCCATAATCCGATCCTTTAAGTGGGAATTCTACATGAATTGAGATTTCAGGCACACGGTTTTCGTCCAGATGGAGCCCATAATTTGCAGTTTTCCCTAGAAGCGCCGCCGAAAGGGCTGATGGTCCTCCTTCACGGTTTGTCCTGGCTCCAAGCACGGAATTTGCATAAGAAACAGCTGACGACTCACTCCATGCCAGATGATCGCCGTAACTAGTGTCAAAGCCCTCAAGGGTATAAGGCGTGCATGTACATTCGCAGCGAATACCCAGTTTTGCATATGTCTGGATAATCAGTTTTTGTTTTTCTGCAAACTCGGGGGAGATCCTTAGCCTTTCCCAGTCTTCAAGATCCATCCCTGCAGGGTTAAGGATCGCAGGAACCTTAACCCTACCCTGGAGGTCTGAAATCCATTCAAGACCTGCGTCGCCTATAGTTTTATAAGAAACTCCTGCAATCTGTGCGCTTTTGATTGGTATGAGACGGTCTGCACCATAAATATCTCCAAGAGCCACCAGAATCCCGATAGCCTGCCTTAGAGTCTCCCCTGCTTCACCATTCAGGATCTGTTCTTCTTCTTTTGTAAGATACATTGAGATTCACTCGTTAACTTCAGGGATTACCGCCCTTTCAAAATTTTCTTTTTCGGTAAGAACCTTTGTTGCATCAATCCCTACTTTTGTGGTCGTTCCGTCAGGAGCTCCTCGCGGGTCCAGAGAACTACCCCGGACATTAGGAATAATAAGAATATCCATATCCCCTTTGACTCTCGTAGCAATTGCAAACTCAACATCATTTGGGTCGAAAATATTTATATCTTCGTCCACAACTACCACATGTTTAAGGCTGGTGTGAGCTGCAAAGGCTGCCATAATTGCATTTTTCCCATCTCCTTCAGTCTGCTTCTCGATCTGAACGACTGCATGAAGATAGCAGCATCCTCCTTCTGTCAACACCACGTTTCTTACGGTAGTGACCTCTCCGACAGCTCTGTAGATTCTTGGCTCATAAGGCACCCCCATCATCAGGAGATGTTCAGGGCCTGCTGGCAGAATTCCATGGTATATCGGGTCTTTTCTATGGATAATTCGGGTTATATGGATAACAGGCTCTTTTCTCACCACGTCGTAGGTTCCCGTAATGTCTACAAAAGGTCCCTCATCAACCTTTTCCACTGGATCAATGTAACCCTCAAGCACGATTTCCGAATGAGGAACTTTTACTCCGTTTGAGCACTCAAAAAGCTCCACAGGAGCTCCTCTCAGGGCGGCTGCGTATTCGAATTCTTTTCCAACGGGAACTCTTGTTGAGGTCGCGTAAATAATAATAGGGTCGCAGCCAAGCACAATTGCAACAGGTAAAGGTTCTCTTTTTTCAGCAGCTTTTTTATACAGTAGATAAGTATGTCTCGGAGGAACCAGTCGGGCTGCGAGCTTATCTTTTCCTACAAGCATAAGGCGGTGAATGGAAGCATTAATTGTACCTTCGTACTCGGAAACTACAATCCCCGCGGTTATATAAGGGGCTCCGTCTTTTTCAAAATGTGTAAGGATAGGAAGTTTTGTCAAGTCAACCTCATCTTCTATAACCTCAAGGGTTGGAGATTCTGAAACCAGCCTCACCTCACCTTCTGGAGAAACTTCGGAAAGCCTCTTTATGATTTCTTCTTTAGGAACTCCTAGCATTGAAGCCAGTTCTTCCCTTGATCCAAGCAGGTTCATAATGACCTTCGAACCCGAGATATCATGGAAAAGAACCGGGGCTTTTGTGGTTTTTGCGATTCTTGAAGCTTCAAACCTCGGAGAAACGGGCTGAGAAATCTCTACCAGTTTTCCATTTTCCTTTAACTGGTCAATAAAAGCTCTAAAACTCATGGGTATCTGGATATCAAAAAGCTGTCAGATAATAAAAAGTTTGTCTGACAACCATTTAACAAATTGCTTGCCCACAAGCCTTTTCAAAAAACTGCTTGAGCGCAAACTTTTTAGGAAAAAGTTTGATCAAAAACCTTTTGAAAAAAGGTTTTTTGAAAACGGCGTGACGGCGTGGTCAAGTGACGCAACATTTGGGAATCTACCGGCTCAACGGTCGCAGTACAATGGTTTAGGGAACGATTTCACTTGACCAAAAGATTATCTCAACATTCATCAAGCATGAAGGCTCTGGGCCTTATGATCTTTTTCTTCTCATATTGGTCAAAGCAATGAGCTATCCAGCCTGAGACCCTGCCGATTGCGAATATAGATGTTGCAAGTTTGGGGGGAATATCCAGATACTTATAAATAACTCCCGAATAAAAATCGACATTGGGGTAGATTGGCTTGCCTTTTTTTTCTACAAGCTCGCGAATGACTGTTCTTTCTGTTGCTTCGGCAATTTCATACCAGTACATATTCCCTTTTGCCTCTGCAAGTTGCCTGGAGAGCTGTTTGAACACTACGCCTCTTGGATCATAGGTCTTATATACGCGGTGCCCGAAACCCATGATCTTTTCTTTCTTTGCAAGTTTCTCAAGAACGTATTTTTCTGCGTCTTCCGGGGAACTGATCTCATCAATCATAGCCATAACTTCTGCCCTTGCCCCTCCATGGAGAGGGCCTTTAAGGGTACAGAGTCCAGAAACAACAGCAGAATAGAGGTCAGAAAGGGTGGAGGCAGTAACTCTTGAAGAAAAAGTAGATGCGTTTAGTTCGTGTTCGGCGCTGAGGATAAAGTCTTTTTCCATGACCTCAGCCTCCAAATCACTTGGTTTGCTTCCTCTTATCATGTAGAGGAAGTTAGCTCCATGGGAGAGAGAGGGATCAGGAGGCACCGGTTCTTTCCCATTTGCTATTCTATGATAAGCAGCGACTATGGTTGGGATCTTGGCAATTAACCGTATGGCTTTTCTCATATTTCCTTCGGGGGAGTTGTCGTTAATATCCGGATCGAACTGTGATATGAAAGAAACGATTGTACGCAGCGCTTCCATAGAGTCAATGTTGAAATTGCACATACGGATAACATCAATCGCCTCCCTGTTGATCTCACGTTCCCCACGCAGGCGGGCTGAATAATCGGCAAGTTCCTGATCTCCAGGGAGTTCTCCCATGATAAGCAGATAGGAAACTGCATCATAAGGAAGCTCAACCAGCTGGTTAATGTCTATCTCCCTGTACTTCAGAATGCCCTCCAACCCGTCAATGAAACTTATATTTTTACTCATTTTCTACCTCACAGTTATGCCTAGAGGATTTTCAAAAAACTTTGAAGTTTGGGGAATCCTCTGCTTATACGTGGAAGAGTCTAACACGAAGGGCCTTATAAGACCCAAAAATAGGGTGACACTGCATTCCTATTATATCGAATAAGTATATTAAATTTGTTGAAATTGTATCTCAAGAGCTTTATAATTATTTTCCATCATAAATAAGCTGCTGCTCTAAATTTCGTAGTTATATTAAGTTTAAAACTATTATTTTCAGAACACTGTCTTTCTCAAAACAAGTAAGATGATTAAAATAATTTTGTTTCCTATTACTAAAAAAGGTTTCAAAAAAATAAAAAGCTTTGTATAAAGCTTGTGAAACCTTTTAAAAAGTTTTCCATGTGTAATTTTAGTATTGCAGCGTATTATTTTTTCTTCAGCGAATCCCGCAGGAACTTATGCAAAATCCCGCCGTTCCTGTAGTATTCTACCTCCACAGCCGAATCCAGCCTCACAATTACCTGGAACAGAGTCTCTAGTCCATTTTCGTCTTTTGCCCTTATTGTAAGCTCTCCGTGAGGCTCCAGATACTCAATGCCCAGGATATCATAGCTCTCCTTTCCTGTGAGTCCCAGAGTCTCGGCATTCTCGCCCTCTTTAAACTGCAGCGGAAGGACTCCCATGCCTACAAGGTTGCTTCTGTGAATACGCTCAAAAGATTCGGCAATAACGGCTTTTACCCCGAGCAGGAATGTACCTTTGGCTGCCCAGTCTCTGGAACTGCCTGTTCCATATTCCTTTCCTGCAATAACTATCAGAGGAATATTATTTTCTGCATAAAGCATAGCTGCTTCAAAAATAGGGATTCCTCCGCAAGCTTCCTCCGGGAAGTCCTCTTTCCTTGGATGATATAAAGTCCAGCCTCCTTCCCTGTCCACGAGCTTATTCCTGAGCCGGATATTCCCAAAGGTTCCGCGCATCATAACCTCGTGATTACCTCTGCGAGACCCATAGGAATTGAAATCTTCAGGGCTCACACCCCAGGAGATCAGGTATCTGCCTGCTGGGCTATCTGCAGGAATGTCTCCTGCAGGTGAGATATGATCCGTGGTAATGCTGTCTCCGAAAAGAGCGAGGACCCTTGCGTTCTTTATATCTTCTGGCGAAGGCGAAGTAAGCGGGAAATCCACAAAATAGGGAGGCTCCTGAATATATGTGGACATCGGATTCCATTCATAAAGGGTCCCTGATGGAACTTCCAGTTCTCTCCAGAGCTTTGGACCTTCCAGAACACCAGAATACTCCTTTTCGAACATTGAAGGTTTGATACTGTTCTTTTCAACCTCTCTGATCTCCTCCTCTGAAGGCCAGATATCCCTGAGATAAACAGGACGCCCATTGGGATCATAAGCAAGGGGATCAGTCTCAAGGTTGATATTCACAGTACCTGCAATTGCATAAGCGACAACAAGAGGCGGAGATGCCAGGTAGTTCGCTCTTATAAGAGGATTAATCCGCCCTTCGAAGTTTCGGTTACCACTGAGTACGGCTGCAACAGTAAGATCATTTTCCTGAATTTCTCTAGCAACGCTTTCAGGTAAAGGTCCGCTGTTTCCTATACAGGTTGTACAGCCGTAACCGACCAGATGGAAACCAAGGGCTTCAAGATAGGGCAAAAGGCATGCAGCTCTTAGATATTCCGTAGCCACTCTTGAGCCAGGGGAAAGGCTTGTTTTTACAAAAGGCTTTACGCGCAGTCCCCTTTCGACAGCCTTTTTTGCGAGCAGCCCTGCTCCTATCAGAACTGAAGGGTTTGAGGTATTGGTACAGGAAGTAATTGCTGCGATTACTACAGAACCATGTGTTACCCTGAAAGAATTCTCTGGGGACTCTACTATTTCCTCTTCTATGCCAGGAATCTCGGATTCTCCTACAGGTGTTCCTCCCTCTCCTATCCAGCGCTGGTAAGCAGGGTCTCTGGAGAGTTCAAGTCCTGATTCCTTCTTTCGGGTGAAGGTCTGTCGCATAATTTCACGGAAGCTCTCAGGTACTTCGTTAAAAAAGAGCTGATCCTGTGGACGTTTCGGGCCTGCGAGGCAGGGCTTTACAGTGCTCAAATCAAGTTCCAGGGTGCGGCTGTATACAGGCTCTGGCTTGTAAACTGAGTAAAGAAGGTCCTGGGCTTCCAAATATTTTTTCACAAGGTCAACCTGTTCTTCACTTCTGCCCGTCCTTCTCAGGTAGTCGAGAGTCTCGGCATCAGGCGGGAAAAATCCAAGGGTTGCCCCATATTCCGGAGCCATATTGGAGATTGTCGCCCTATCCGGAAGGCTCAGTGAGTTTAATCCTGGCCCGTAAAATTCCACGAATTTGCCGACAACTCCTTCTTTTCTCAAGATTTTTGTGATTGTCAGGACAATATCGGTAGCAGTGACGCCCTGTGCAGGCTTTCCGTAGAGTTTGAAGCCCACTACTTCGGGTACAGGCATATAATAAGGCTGTCCGAGCATTACAGCTTCTGCTTCTATGCCTCCGACTCCCCAACCGAGTACTCCAATCCCATTGATCATTGTTGTATGGGAGTCTGTCCCTACAAGGGTATCAGGAAATGCCGATAACTCCCCATTTTCCTCCTTAAGATGCACAAGAGGGGTCAGATATTCAAGATTGACCTGATGGATGATTCCTCTTCCAGGAGGCACAACTCTGAAATTGTCAAAGGCTTTCTGTGCCCAGCGCAGGAAGGAATAACGTTCCGTGTTGCGCTCAAACTCCTTTTTCTCATTTTCCTCAAGGGAATAAGCCGTACCATAAGAATCAACCTGGATGGAATGGTCAATGACAAGATCAACAGGAATAACGGGGTTTATTTTTGAAGGATCGCCTCCCAGACGCTGCATTGCCGATCTGAGTGCTGCCAGGTCTACTACAGCCGGAACGCCTGTGAAGTCCTGCATAATTACCCTTGACGGAATGAACGGAATATCCTTACCACTTACATTTTCAGGATTCCAGCGGGCAAGAGCCTCCACATCCTCAGCGGTTATTAAACGCTTTTCAGTGTCCGCATTTCTGAGCAAGGATTCCAGCAGTATCCTTATGGAGTAAGGGAGCAGGGAAATTCCCTCAAAACCCCTTTCTTCCAGTTTGCCCAATCTGTAGATCCTAGCGCTTCCGGCAGCTGTTTCAATAGTATCTCTTACCCCATACGGGTCAGGACCATCTCTCATATATCTCTTACCTCCAGCAAAAATATGGGACTAAAATTATGATATTATAAATTTCTCTTTATCCTTTGAGAGTATAGATTTTCTCTATATCGTATGAAAGCTTCATCTTATCCTCAGACTATTTTATTCCTTCGGGTTTACTATCTTTATTATATGAATAAGTATGCCTGCACTGACATTGTACATTCTACTTTTTCCGGAATCCCGAAAATTGTACCCCAATCAAATTATATATTAACCAGTATAATAGTTGTTGAGTTTTACTCTGGTTTCAGTTACTCTGGCTTCTTCAGTTATCTGGCTCTAGTTACTCTGGCTTCTTCAGTTATCTGACCCTAGTTACTCTGGCTCTAGGAATTCTGGCTCTAGGTATATTTGCTCTTGAGCTATATTTCTATATATTACAGAAATGCGGTAAAAAAGTAAGAATAATTAAACGATTAAGAAAAAAAGAGGATTGAGAAAGTCTCAAAAGTCTAAACTGTTAGAATCTTCAATCGATCTGAGCTCTCAAATTATTAAAGCTCCTAAAACCATTTGAGACTTCCATGCTTTCAGGAATTAAATAGAAATCTGAATTCTTATCCTGTCAATAGTGCCTGAAATTAAAAGAAAAAAGCAAGAAGCTGCTTATTCTTCAGCAGCTCCGATTGTCACTGTATACTCAAAATTCTCAGTATTTCTGGGAAGGATTGAGAGTGTCCATTCTCCAGCAGCTCCGGGAGCAGAATAGGTATTCACAAAGGTTGTAGCTCCTCCCTGATAATTCCCCTGGTTATAGGTCTCCATACCGCCTGCAGCTCTTGAGGCTATGTATGGGATAGGATACGGCGGCTGAGAAAATGTGTCATCCACTATGTTTATCGAGCCGCTGTATTTTGTGTTAACAAGGGTAGGAGTGACCTCATTTCCTGAAGGGTCAATCAGACTCACGTTAAAGGAAGGCGTGAGATCCCTGTTTCCTCCGGTTGTATAAAGACCGTACCCATACTGATAAGCTTTAATTTCCAGGGTGATGGGTCCATCGGTTTCGGCTTCAAAAATTTTCTCATAAGGCTCTTCAGGAACCGGCAGGATGCGGAAGTTCAGGGAAACAAGCTCCTCATAATCACGAATCCCGGGGTCGTCAATATTTAGGTCAAGACTGCCGCTGTAGCTGCCTTTTGCATCAGCCGGAATTGCAAGTGTAAGTTCGATGACAGCTGTCTCTCCGGCTTTTATTTTTTCAGGAGCTTCCACACTTATTGCATCATCTCCAAAAGTCTGCTTCGGCATTCCTGTAGAGGAAACCACGTCTTCAGCGTAAATTATACCTCCCTCTCTGGTAAGCTCAGGAGAAATTGCAATGTCTTTATCGCCTGTATTTCTGAGTTTTATTTCGTAAGTATAAGTTTTCCCGGCTTCCACAAGGTCATTTACATAAGGTGTAAGAATCTGGACTGAAGGCCTGACCCATACCTGTATATTCAGCTGCATCGTGCCCGGGAAATTAGGATAATAGCCAGCTACATCCCTATCAGGCACCTTTTCCGTAAAAGCAATGAGTGCAGCATAGTTTCCAAGGTAGGCGTCTTCAGGTATGCTAACTTTTACCTGAAACTCTTGCTTTTCACCAGGCTTCAGGGTCTTCTCAGAGGGACTTATAATCGTCCAGTTTTCATCCATGAAATTTTCAGTATAAGGAGTAATTATAAGGTCCGGTTTTAACTCAATTGTCTTATTGTCCCGGTTCTCGACAGTTACGGTAAAGTTATCACTGTCTCCGGGTTCAAGTTCCAGGTATTTGTAAGCCGGATCAATCTTGATCTTTTCAAATTCGGGGAAATAATCCGCGATATAAATCGAAGATGATTCAATGCTTACCCCGACTTTTGGCTGTACGTCTTCTTTTGCAGTCACGGCAGTATCTCCATTTCCTGCTCCTGCACAAACAATCGAAATCCCCGCTATAATAAGAAACCCACATACTATTCCTTTTAATGCCTTAGTATCCAGTATACTCATATTTTTTACCTCGCATATTATTTACTAAGGCATGGAACTTATAAAATAATTTCCTAAACTACGAATTGATTTGAAGTTATCTTAAGAAATAAAGAGATTAAAAAGCTTTATTTTCATTTTCCATACTTTAAAATACATTTTTTTAAAATCTGGTTAATTATTATCTTGATTTTAGCTTTGTCTGCCAGATATGGAAGTTTAAACTTTAGTAAAATGAGGAGCAGAAAATGTGTCATGTCTCAAAGTTAAGCTTTTTATAAGTAACTAATAATCAACTGGATTAAGATCGAGATAATTAAATTAATATATATGTAACAGCGAGTTGATACTAAAGTTACTTGAAATACGAATTACTCCGAGCAAACAAAATTTTTTGTTTTAAGAAGGAAGTCATTTGTTTTCATGAAGGAGTGCGTTTTTCTTGCTTAAAGAGAAAGTATTTGACAGGCTTTCAGATGCAGGTCTCAGAGTAAGGAAGAAATCGGAATCCAGAAAGGCTTTATTCTACGAATCTCCTTTTGGGTCCAGCCCTATAATTGATGCTGATTTTGTTGAGATAGATGAGGATTTTTCCCGTAATCCGGATTCATCTTCGGAACTGGGTTCAGAATCAATTGATTCAGAAACATTGAAAAATTTCATAGAGTACCTTAGAACAATATCGCGTGAGGAAATTTCAGAGATCTTTGAGGAAGTCCGTAAAATTCTGGAAAGCAGAGGTTCTGAAAGTAATTTCCGGGATGCGTCGGGAGAGGAGATCCCTATAAATCAAAGAGCAAGAATAAAAGAAATCTCAAAGGATGCTCTCAAAATTTTTCTGGAAATGGCTTCCTACGGAAGGAAGCACATAGTAAGCGCCTCAAAAACCGCTTCCTCAATGGCTTCTTCAATAGCATCCTGCGGTAAAGAATCAATAATGGATTCCTCAAAAAAGTTCAATGAAAAATGGAATAACCTGAGTCCAAGAGACCGCAAAATCATTTCCGAACTGATAATTGCTATGATTGAAATCGGACTGCTCAAAGGAGCAAGCCGGAGTAAACGGGCAGCTTTTGCGGTCATGTCGAGTATATCCAGGCATCAAACCCCAGCAAGAAAAGACCTGGAGGATTTCGCAGAAGGTCTGCAGAAAATTTTCAAGCGAGGGCGCTGAATCATAACAAAAATATGAAGAACGGATGTCTAAAATACTCTGGAATCCGATATCTTATGAAATTAATTTTTCAGGAAATTAAAACTCAGAGGAATTAAAACCTGTAAGGTTTACTTATAGCTTTCACAAAACTTGCAGGGCTTTCTACAACATTCCAATTTTCGGAGTTTTTTACGAGATATGTGTAATCAGAAACCTGTTCCAAGCCACCAGCATCGCAGTTTCCGATTATCAGGGAAAATATCCGGGCTCTTCTTGCGGCTTTTATCTCATTCCATTCTCGGATAAGTGGCCTTTCTGAAAGTTCGGAAATTCCATCGGTAATGAAAAGGAGATCAGCCCCCTCAAAGGCTTTTTCCTTCTTCATAGTTCTGAGACCTGCGTGAAGTGCAGTATTGAAATCGGTGCCGCCGCCGAAAGTAAATTTTAGAAATTCCAAAAACTCTTTGCCCATACGCTTTTTATTTGTAAGTTCAAATTCAACAGTCTGCCACTTCGAGGAAAAGAGGATTACTTTAACGTCTCTATTTTCCTTCAGCATTCTTTTTGTCACTGCAAGAAGCACGGCTTTTGCAAGACGCTCGGAAATTCCCCGCATTGATGCCGAGGTATCTACCAGAGCGATCACAGGTCCTTTTCTCTTTTTTCCTGCAGTATCTGAATTCCAGTTTTCCCCTTTTAACTGGTACGTGAGGAGTTTTCCTTCAAGCATATCAGCATAGAATTTACGCCTCAGGAGAGGATTTCTCAGCTTTACGGCTTCTGCCGGCAGCAGCGTCCGGATATCACCTGAAAAGGTAACCGAGTGAACCTCACTTCTACTGTACGGTGAGAGATTCATCTTTTTTGAGCCGTATTCAAGCTCTATCCTGCCTACCTGTTCAAGAATCTTGTGAAGATCGGAACTCTTCCTGAGAAATGAGGCATATTTCTCAAGGTTTCCGAAATATTCCCTGTGAAGAGCCCTCAAGGAGTGATCCCAGGCTCTGCCCGGAAAGAGCATTGAAAGAATCTCGAGTACTTCGAGATGGTCTTCAAGAACAGGAATAAGCTCTTCAAGCTTTGCAATCACACTCTCTTCTATAACAGACTCCAGTGCCTCTCCTGCCTTTTCTGTTGACATGAACTTCTGAGTCATTGAGGCGAGTTTCTCTGACCCTGAAGCTTTTCCAGCCTCTTGATATGGATCTTTTCTGATCTCGTATTCCGCTTCTTCAAGGGAGTTTTCCGGTTTGAAGGAGTTATCCTGTTTGATAGATTTTTCCTGCTGAAAAGCGTACTCCGGTTTTCCGTTTTCAATTGCCTGCTGAGCGGGCACATTCAGATTTTCTTGCAGCAGGAAATTATTCTCCGAATTTGTTATTCTGTTTCTTTCCCATATGGTTAGGGTTTCATCGATCAGGTTTCTTAGAGCATTAAGACCTCTTTCGAGCGTTTTTGCAGACTTTTTTGAAAACTTTGATTCTTTTGCTCCATAATTATCTAGAAGTGTAAAAAGTTCCTCAAGCAGGGTTCTAAGGATAAAAACACCTGCCAGGGGATTAGTCCCGGCAAGAGCTTTTATTTCGCTCCAGATCCTGAAATCTCTCAAACCCAGAAGGATCGGATAAAAAGCTCCGAATTTGCTCATAAAGAGCTTTTCATCTTTTATCTTATATCCATCCTCTAAGAATAGCTCGTAAACAAGGATTTCAGCTATTTCTTCCCTAATTTGCCTCGGAATTCTTCTTGGAGTTGCCAGAACGTCCCTTAGCTCAATATTTAATATTGTGGAAGGATTAAAAGCATGGCTAAATGGTAGAGATGAGCCTTGCCCGGAAATGCCTTCAAAACCTTTCTTTCGATTTTTTAATTCCTGCATACTTCTCCTTTTCGAAAAATTTCCCTACTTAAGAGACTTTCATGAGCTTTTAGAGATTTTATTTCAGTTATCTTTGTTTCTCAAAAAATTATCAATTTCAGGCTACTTCTCCTGCTTTTTCAACCGCAACATCAAATATCCTGGGCTTTTCCAGCAGAATCCTAATTTCGTTCAAAGCGCTTACAATCTCGTAAATATCTGTGTTTTTCGATCGGTATTTCATAAGAATTTCCTGGCTGTCCTGCTCTGAGACCCAGATGTTTTCCCTTAATGTGGCCTCAAGTGCTTTTTCCTCTTCTTGGATCTGCCTTCTGAAATAGTTCACCTTCTCTTCCAGATTTTCGTACTCTTTCTCATAGAGTTTCTTATCACCGTAATCGAGGCTAATCTTAAACTCAAATCCGTATTTCCTGCGGAATTGCTCTGCCAGGGATTCGAAATTCAGTGAACCGTTCAGGTTGCTGTAGTCAAGCCCGAAGCTGTAAGTGTGAGTTGGAAACTCGGTATGATGCTTCAGCAGGTCGAGAGCATTGTCAAATGTGAGGTTTCTCTGGATCTTGACTCCTGAAAACCTTGAACTTTTCAGGCCGCCTGTTGTCTTGCGGTCTTCTTCATAGCATTTGTTACAGGTTACGAGATCTGGGAGTTCCTGCTGCAGGCAGTTGTAGATGGAATTTTTCAGGTCAAGAATATCAAGTTTTAATTTGCCTGTATCCGTTCCCCCTGACACAACTCTATCCAGAATGATCTTCCTGATCGCTTCCCTCTGTTCAGGCACATCCCAGAGCATGTGCTGTAGCAGGACTGCTGTCATCCGGTTTACACTGGAATGCCCGTTTACCACTGAGGCTACCCTGAGAATATTCACAATTTTCTTCCAGCGCCTATCTGAGACAAAAATATTGGAGTTCTTAAGTTCTCTTCTGAGCGCCTTTATAATTGCCCGAACCTCGGGGTCAACGGGTAGATCTCTTGCACGTTTCTGGACTTCCTTTATGTCTTCTATACTGAGTTTTGTACGGGGTACGAAATCATCGGTGTTTTTAAAGATAAGATCTTCAAGGTTCTCCTCATGCTGGATATAATCCACCTTATACCTGAACAGAAAACGGTCGTAAAGCGCTTCGAGGCTTTCATCTTCTTCAGGCAGCTCATTTGAAGCTCCGAAAACGGAAAAAAGAGGCACATCCACAAGTTCCTTGCCGTTATGGTACTTCCTCTCGTTTAGCACAGTCAGCAGACTGTTTAAGATGGAGCTGTTTGCCTTGAAGATCTCATCAAGCAGGGCTATATGGGCAGTTGGAAGGTAGCCCTCTATCCGCCTGCTGAACTCGTCCCTCTCAAGCGCCTTAAGGGAAAGCGGTCCAAACACCTCTTCAGGCGTCGAAAAACGGGTCAGAAGATAATGGAAAAATTTCCCCCCTTCAATGGTTTCACAGATTTTGTTTGCAAGCAGGGTCTTTGCAGTCCCGGGAGGTCCCAGTAAGAGGATATGTTCACCGGAAAGGAGTGCAAGAAGAGACCCATTGATTTCAGCATCTCGTTCTTTAAAATATTCTGAAAACTCCTGTTTGATATTAAGAATTGTATTTTTTAAATCAAGAACTCTCATAAACTCCAGAACCTTTGAAGATTTTTCTTTTTCAGCATCTTGTCTATAGTATGCAAGAAAGCTGCTACAACAGTGAATTGAAATAGTCGGTCAAAATAATGTTAAAAATGAACTTTTTATTTTTATGGGTCGTGCCTTAATTAATTTTTCTAAAATTATTGCCCCTACCATCAATATGCCTGCTGGTTATGTTTCTTCTCAGTGATATATCTTTCTGCCTTAATCCTCAAACCCAGATCTTATTGGATTCCGTGCGCCATTCTGGTATCCAACAAATTAAAGTCCCTGTTCTTCCTCTTACCACCCAAAGAAGTTATGCGTTAGAAGGTCGTTCATCAATGAGAATACTCAAATTCGTCTGAAACAAAAGTACTCCTGCTGACGGAAAACAGGAAACCATATATAAAACAGAAAAATCTTGAGTCACTCCGCACTCAGAGATTAATCAATATTTAAACTATCAATACTTAAACTAATCAATATTTAAACTAATCAATACTAAACTAATCAATTCTTAAACTACAATACCTAAACTAATCAATATTTAAAATCAATAATTAAAATAATCAATATCTAAAATCAATACTTAAACTGATCAAGATCTAAAATCAGTACTTAGATTAATAAATACTCCGGAAGTCCTTGCATGAATGATTTTGAACGTGAAAAATACAGCCGACAAATCCTTCTTTTTGGAGAAGAAGGGCAGGAAAGATTGAAGAATGCAAGAGTACTTGTTGCCGGGGTAGGCGGGCTGGGAAGTCCGGTTTCCACCTATCTCGCAATAGCTGGAGTCGGAAAAATAATCCTTGCGGATTTTGATACCGTTGAAGCAAGCAATTTAAACAGGCAGTTCCTGCATCATGAGAAGGACATTGGAAGGCTTAAGGTAGAGTCAGCAAAGGAAAAATTGCTTTCCATGAATCCGGATATTAAAGTTGAAACCATAGCAGAGTTGCTTACCGAATCAAATCTCGAAGTCCTGGTTCCTGAGTGTGACGTTATAGTTGATGCACTTGATAACCTTGAAACTAGACATATGCTTAACAGGCTTGCCATAAAAAGAAGGATCCCTTTAATTCATGGGGCAGTTACGGGGTATGACGGACAGGTAACAACGATAATACCTGGGGAAACCCCCTGCTTTTACTGTATTTTTCCACGCATCTCCAAAAAGGAAGTATTTCCGGTTTTAGGAGCTACTCCAGGCATCATCGGTGCCATACAGGCAAATGAGGCAATTAAATTTCTGACAGGTCAGGGGAAGCTTCTGAATGGTCGTCTTCTGTTCTGGAATGGGCTTTCAGGGAATTTCACTGAAATTTCACTCTCAAAGCTAAATAATTGTCCAGTGTGTGGATATCTTAATAACAAAGGCGAAAATAAATGAGAGTTCTACCTTTCTGAGCCAGAATAAACCTTTATTTCAATCTCTTGCTGCATATTGATCAATTTTTATATATCTTTAGTAATAATATCCTATTGGGCATTTTGTGCGAGGGGATTCAATGAAAAAGAAAGCCAGGCCAGTTGAGAATGAGGTCAATGTGTGGGACGGCAACTCAAATTTGCTGTGGGCTTATGGATTCCAGGATCTAAGTACACTAACCGGTAACTTACCCTCTCCTTCTGCCCCGAATGCGCCTTATTTTGACCTTAGGATCTATCGTGAGTCCAGGGTAAAATCATTGATCAGGGTACACAGTAAAGATATGTACCGGTTGCTTGAGAAAGTTCATTTTGATGGAAACTACTACAGGGTAAAGTGTACAAGCTCAGAAGGATGGGAATGCTGCTGGGACCTGGCTGTCAGGATTCAATTTTTCGGAAAAATGCTGGGAATGACTCTTTATCCCAAACGCCTGGTCTCACAGAAAGAAAAGAGGATTACCTACAGATCCATAATCATTGTTAACCCTTATCAGCTCTGGGATGAGGTTCTCGTAAGCAAATTCTGGAACTTGCAGGAAAGGGTTGAATTTCTGATAGCCAGAATTCTTTTTCACGAGTGCATTCATGTTATGATCGCGCTTGGGAATATCCTGCCTTCAGGTTTCGGAAATACGGATATATATCTTGAATTCAGGAAGATGCTGGAAGTCTCAGCCTCCAGAAAACTTTCCACTGAACGTCATGAGGTACAGTTCCGCCTCTGGAACCTTGTTTTATTTGGAGCAAAGGGCACTGAAAGTGAAAAAGAACTACTTGAGAGGGTTCAGGAGATATATGAGTTCCTTATTAACGAGAAGTACAGCAACGAGAAGACTGGAAAAGCTTTCCGTTCTCCTTCCGATAACAAGAGAATTGCCAGAAAATACGCATGGGTGGCAGCTGTCAAAGCTGGAGGAAATATACAGGTTAGCAAAAGGATCTGGCAGATGGAGGCACGCAGGCTCAGCATAGCACTGAGACAACTCTTTGATGGAATCGACGCAGAATTAAGGAATGCTTGACTTAAATTAAATTGAATAAAATTTGATAAAAAGATGGAAATAATCCTGTTACTTATTACTTACTTTTCTGTTACTGTTTTATTCTTCAGAGTGGACCCTGTTTCTTACTGTTCCAGAACTTTTGCGATCTTTGACATGTCAGGAAGTTCACGCACAGGATATACTTCGAAAAATATGATTTTCTGATCTTCATCGATAACTATGTTAGCTCTCTCAGAGACCCCTTCCTTTTCCCTGAAGATCCCATATTTTCTGGCAACTTCCCCATGAGGCCAGAAATCCGAAAGAAGTCTGATGTGCGTAATTCCCAGTTCCCGTGCCCAGGCTTTTTTCGATGGCGCGGGATCGACACTTATGCCAAAGGCAACTGTGTTCAACCTGTCGAACATCTCGTGGTTTTTTTCAAGCAATTTCATCTGTTCAGAACACACACTTGTCCAGGCAAGCGGATGAAATGACAGAAGTACTTTTTTACCAGCGAAGTCGTAAAGGTGAACTTCTTTTTGGTTCTGGTCTTTTAATGTGAAGTCCTGAATTTTATCCACGATTTTAATCTCGTTCATAGTAAACTTCCCCAATTTTAATTTCGTTCATAGTAAACTTCCCTGATTTAATAGAATCATCTATATTTAATAAATTGTCTGTCCGCCAAGATATGAACATTTTCAAAGAAAGAACACAAATGTAAACTGCAAGAAAACCTCAAAGATAATTCAGATTTAAAGGCCGTGTAGGAAATGTAATAAATCGCATAGAAGTCAGATGGGGAATGGCATAATCGTTAAGGATAAAGGAAATTTGTCAAAAGATGAGACATGATAAGGAAAAGAAAAATTATAAAAAATTAATAAGAAGCCTCGTGCGTGATTCGAACACGCGACCTAGTGATTACAAGTCACTCGCTCTACCGGGCTGAGCCAACGAGGCAAACTGTAAATACTGCGTTTTATCTAAATACAATACTCACAGATAAACTTTATGGCGGATTTCCCTTTCCGAAAGCCTTCCGTCATGTTTAAATTGAGTTGTTTTCTTCTTTTTGCTGGACTTCAGAAGAATAAGTACATAAACCTTATGGCGGTCTTGGTCTATATACCGCTTAAAATGTGGCAGGAAATCGCAAAATATGGGCGCAAGCTGGTCGAGCACGGGCTTGTCGAGTCAAATTTTGGAAATATAAGTATCAGGGCTGGAAACAGGATGCTTATTACCCGGACAGGGGCGGCACTTGATGAAATTACAGAAAACGGTGTTGTTGAGGTTGATATTCAGGACACTTCCTCCCTTGATATAATTGCATCTTCCGAAGCTGTCGTACACAGGGAGATTTACAGGCAGACCTCAGCGCTTGCAATTATTCATGCCCATTCTGCTTATTCTGTTGTAGAATCCCTGCTCGCAGGCCCTGAGGGAAAAATTATGCCTGTGGACAGCGAAGGGCTGTATTTCCTCGGGGAGATCCCGGTTGTAGGAGGAGGCATAGGCAGCCGCGAGCTTGCAGAGAATCTTGCAAACGCACTCTCAAGATACAGAGGCGCTATAGTTTACAGTCACGGTACATTTGCAATCGGGAGAACACTCGGAGATGCATATGTTATAACCACGCAGCTTGAACACTCCTGTAAAGTTAAGTACCTGTACGATCGTGCGGCAGCAGAGAAAAATAAGCATACCAAACGAACGCTCGTTTGATCCGCGTTTCTTTTATGATTGCATAAGAGAAAAAGAAAAAAATAAGTATACTTATCTAGTGAATGAGCGGGTAACCACACAGCCTTAAGTATAAATATAAAAAATAGGTAAACCCAGAAACAATATAAATAAGCAGATCCAACCGGGATACTTAACAAAATAAGATGCTTGTTTCTCAGGCGGCTTTCTATTACGATATCATCTAAAGGAAGAATCTCGAGTACCATGACGTTTAATACCCTGAGACCTTTTGTCTCAAAAGTAATCGAACCACTGGCAGAATTTTTCGTTAGATATGAGGTCTCACCCAATACAGTGTCCATAGCTTCCCTAATCTGTGCATTTTTTGCAGGTCTCAGTTTTTACTACTCACCTGGGTCCAGAGAATTCGTCCTGCTGGCAGGCTTTCTGGTAATCTTTAACTCGATTTTTGACGCTCTTGACGGGGTAATTGCACGAAAGGCAAATAGGGCTACTCCCAGAGGTGATTTTCTGGATCACGTTATTGACCGCTACTCGGATGTCTTTATAATCTGCAGCATTTTTTTTGCAGATTATGTCCCCTGGCAGGTTGGAGTTGCGGCAATTGTGGGAGTACAGCTTACCAGTTATCTAGGAACCCAGGCTCAGGCGCTCAACCTGGGGAGATATTATGGAGGGATAATGGGCAGGGCAGATCGGCTTGTAGTTGTCATTCTTGCAGCTTTCGGAAACTTTGCCTTTTCATCCCCTATTGCAGGTTTTCCGATCCTTGGCTGGGCTGTCATCCTGATTGCTGTAACCAGCCACATAACAGCTATTCAGAGAATTCTTTATATCTGGAAGAAATTAGACTGAAAGTACTTTTTAAAGAATTTCGTAAACCCAGCTTTTCCTGATTTAGAAATTTCTTCTGATCTGAACGCAGATTTTTGCAGCGAATAGTTTAAGGTACACAAGAGCACAATACTTGACTATGTCGTCCCAAGGAAAACAGTATGAATATCTGGAACATACTGCAGATATCAAGTTCATGGCTTATGGGAAGTCCCTGGAAGAAGTGTTTGAGAATTCGGCTCTCGCTATGTTCAATGTTATGATTGATACAGAGCAGGTCTCTGGAGAAACCAGAAAAGAAATTTTTCTCAAAGCACCTGACCTTGAATCCCTGCTTGTGGACTGGCTTTCCGAACTTTTATATATATTTGAAGTTGATGAAATTGTTTTCAGGGAATTTAAAGTTGAGAAAATTAAGGAAGAAGCTGGTGAATATTCGATAATTGCTCAAGCAGTGGGTGAAGAATACTATCCCGAAAGCCATCCCTTTAAGACCGAAATCAAAGCTGTTACTTATAACCAGCTGGAAATAACAAAAACCGACGATGGCTGGAAGGCTCAGGTCGTTGTGGATATTTAAGCAAGCAGAAACTTCTCCCTTATCTGCCGATAACTGGCTATTTTTCTTCCAGCTCTCCTTATGCATAGCTTCATGTATGTGAATTACTATCCTATTCTGCATTACAGGGTCTCAAGTTTAGTTATCTAGTCCTGAACTCATTCATTCGTGTTTAGACCGATTTTGTTATATTGAATAATAATATCTCATGTGTTTCCAGAAATCAGTATGACCTTAATCCAGCCTTGCACAGCGTATCCTGATTACGTTTCAGAAGTAACTTGTAGAAATTTGAGAAACAGAAGGTAAATTAATAATCCCAGAATTATATTCATAAAGCATAGAGGAGCAGGGAGTATAAATCATGGCAGAAGGCGAAGATATAGCTATTGAAGAATTAAGCACAGGACATGTGACGGGGGATATAAGAAATATGGTCAGGAAGCTTTCAGAAAATAGCTGGGAAATCCCTATTGGACATATCCCTAATATGCGGGTTCCAGGGCGCCTGTTTGTATCTGAAAACTTACTCCTTGGGATTGAACACGGGACTATTGACCAGATTGCAAATGTGGCAACTCTCCCTGGCATCCAGAAGTATTCCATGGCAATGCCTGATGCCCATCTTGGATATGGTTTTGCCATTGGGGGAGTAGCGGCTTTTGACACGGAAGAGGGAATCATCAGCCCTGGAGGAGTTGGTTTTGATATCAACTGCGGAGTAAGGCTAATTCGTACTAAACTTCAGAAGGAGGAGGTAATTCCTTACATAAAGACATTAACCGATGAGCTTTTTAAAAATATTCCCGCAGGTGTTGGTTCCAAAAGTCGGTTCAGGGCTTCAGATAAGGAGCTTGACTGTGCTTTTCTTGAAGGTGCAAAGTGGGCTGTGGAAGCCGGATATGGTGTGGAAGCCGATACTGAACATTGTGAAGCAAACGGATATATGGAAGGTGCTGACCCTTCCTATGTAAGTACGAAAGCCAGAAACCGGGGTAGACCTCAGCTAGGAACGCTAGGAAGCGGCAACCATTTCCTTGAGGTTCAGTATGTCGATAAAATCTATGATCAGGAAATGGCTTCAACCTTCGGGCTTGAAGAAGGTCAGGTCACTGTAATGATTCACTGCGGGTCAAGGGGTGCAGGGCATCAGATATGTACTGATTATCTAAAGGAACTCTCTCAGGCTGTAAAGAACTATAAGATTGAGATTCCTGATAAACAGCTTGCCTGTGCTCCTGCACAGTCAAAGGAAGCTCAGAACTACTTTAAAGCTATGATGTGCGCTGCAAATTATGCGTGGGCAAACCGGCAAATGATCACGCACTGGACAAGGGAATCATTTGAAAATGTATTCGGGATAGACGCTGAAGACCTGGGCATGAGCCTGCTTTATGACGTTGCTCATAATGTGGCAAAACTTGAAGAACATACCGTGGACGGCAAGAAAAAAGAGGTGTATGTACACAGAAAAGGGGCAACAAGGGCGTTTCCCCCAGGACATCCTGAAGTCCCTACCGTGTACAGGGATGTAGGACAACCAGTTTTGATTCCAGGAAGCATGGGAACTCCATCCTTTATATTATGCGGTTCGAAGGAAGCTATGGATATCTCTTTCGGCAGCGCCTGCCACGGAGCAGGAAGGGTAATGAGCAGAGCACATGCAAAGAAAGAATTCCGCGGACAAAACATAAAAGACAACCTTGAGGCTCAGGGCATTACGATAAGAGCCACGCATCCATCAGTGCTTGCAGAGGAAGCTCCAGGCGTATACAAATCCAGCAGTGAGGTGGTAAATGTCGTACATGAACTTGGCATTGCCCGTAAGGTCGCAAGAGTTCTTCCATTAGGGGTTACAAAAGGCTGAATTATTAGGGGTTACAAAAGGCTGAATTAGATAACGAAAAGCAGTAAGCTATATAATGACAGGAATCAGACATCGAAAATTTAGGGAAAACTTTGGCTCAGGCTGAAGTTTTTAATCCCTGATCTCTTTAAATATTTCTTTATCTCTTTAAATATTTCTTAATCTCTTTAAATATTTCTTTAATACTCTATTTAATACCTCTCTATCTGATATTCCTCCCATTAATCCTCTTTCAGAGATCTCTTCAGTATATATTCCTTAATATTTTCTCTCAAGGTTATTCAGTGTCTTCCGTCATCTTCCATCAGGTAGGGAGTCCAGACTATCCTGTTTTCGTTCCTGAAAGAATCGGAATTCGATCATGCTTGAATAGGAAGATGTTTCAAAAGGTGTGCCCTTTTCCCTGAATATGTTCGAGAAGTATGCAACAAGATTGCGGATAACCCTTTCATCTTTGAAATCATGGTAGATGGTTACTGACTCATTTCCGGGCTCAAGGGAAATCTCTATATTCTTGGCAAGTTGAGTTGCCAGGTACATTTTCCTGAAATTAACCAGTAAATCCGGAAGGGACATATCACATACAGACTGCTTACATAAGCGCTCAAGGATCTTTGTCGGGTTTGGAACTTCCCCGGCTGCAAAAACCTCAAACTGGTTCCTATGAAGAGTCACGAGATTAAACCTTTCAACATTATAAGTATACATGAGCTGAGTCCAGAACTCGGTATTTTCATCCAGCTCTCTGCATAAAACATCAAGGTACCCAAAGTGCTTCAGGATTCCAGGCATAGTCTCGTTCGAGGAGGTAGAGGGGTTCTTTCTGAAAGAAATCTGGGTGGAGTTTGATCTTCTGAAAACATGCTCAACATCGAGTTGTTTCCACTTGGAAAGGAAATGAGCCACCAGTTGACCAAAAAAGTCTCTGCTGTGTACAGTAGAATTGGAAAGAATTACCAGTGCAGACTCAGGATTATTAATATCTTCACACTTTATTGAAGTCCGAATTGCCCAGTGATAGCTTTTTGAAACCCTATTAAGGTGATCTTCAAGCTGCTTCATATCGTGAATCTCAAACGGATTGATGAGCTCATTAACAAGCTCTTCATCAGTGAGCCTGCCTTTCGTACACCTGAATAGCCATTCAAGCATTGTTCTATTTATAACGATATTTTCTCCGCTTTGAATTGTATTGTTTAACTCCTCTTTTGAAGGAGTTTCTTTTAAAAATCGGATTGCTTCATCAATACTTTTATGATATGTAAGAGCTGTATCCGCAATCTCAATAGTATCCCTGACTGCAGCGCTCAAATTCCCATTATTGGCATCCAGAAGGGGCTGTAACTTTTTAAGATACTTATCATCCAGGGATATATTTTTTCTGATCAGCATATTTCCACCCGATACCCGGTTTCCTGGTTCTTTATGCTATGATCCGTTTTGGCGACCGTAAGCTCAGGACTTTTTACGGCTTCCGGTTTAAAAGCTCGAAAAAACGCTTTTACAATGAGACTCCGTGAATCTAAAAGTTTTTACTTAGAACCCTGTTTAGTACAGGTAAGTGCTACCAAATATTAAACCTTTCTATTTAGTATCATTTCTTAGTAATTAGAGTTAACATAGGTGCCAAAATACTCCATCTGAGAAGCTATTAATCCCGAAGTATCTATGATATTGATATGATTATAAAACCGCAGAATTGATCCGATACAAGTTTTTAGATATGGTCTTAATCTCAAATTTAGATTAAGATTTCTTTTAATATCGAGTAAGAAACTTGATAACTAACCGCAAACAGATGGCACTGGTTCACAATTCTTTATATATATATGTTAAGACACTGTACAACATGTCCATTAAAAGGGTTGGTATATAAATCGGACTGCTATAACCTGGAAGATTGTATTGTTGATTTCGCCCTTTTCTTACAGTTTGTCCAGACTATAATTATCTACTCTAATTTAATCTCAAAGACATAGGTTGACATTCAAAAAACTGTAAATTAGGGAGTAAATAATGCGGTTCCTGCCTGAGTGCAGGAGTAAAAATTCACAGGTTATAACGGTTTCTCTGATAACTCACAATCTTCAAAGGTGATAACAGTCCCAGAGAGCGAGTTTGGGAGTGGATTCATATGTACCTGGCAGGCTCAGATGGAGTAATTAGCCAGCCAGGTGCTTTCTCCTGAAAAAATAACCTGGATCTTTTAATACCATTTTCTTTTCGTTTTCTTTTCAGTCTTTTTCTTTATGTTCACTTATAGCATGGTTTCTGGCTCGCATAAATCAGAATTTCCCGATTTGCCTGAAACTACATCTAAAAGTATTTAATTAGAACTAAAAATTCGGCAGAAATACATGAAAACTAAGAGCCAGATGGGGAAGGAAAACAAATGCCAGTGTTTGATAAAAAGCCACAATGGTTTAGAAAATAAAAAAAGCAAAGGAAAATTTCCTCTGCTTTGAGTCCTGAGACTCTTTTAGTTTTTTTCAATTAGATTATGTCAGTTTGGTAACCGGGTGGTTTGCCAGATCTGCAATCTCGACGCCAAGTTCCTTTGCAGTTTCACCGAGCATGATGTCGACCATTGCAACAGCTGGGAAAATCTGGTTGACGTTCTCGATAGGACCATAGAGCAGATAGTCCGAACCTGCGATCTGGGCTACAAGGTTAGTACCAATGTCTGAAGGCATGTAGATTGCCTTTGGATCAGGCTGAGTCTTCTTGAATTTGCGGAGCCAGTCCCATGCCGAAGCCATGTTGTGGTATCCACCGCCGATTGGCAGCCCGAATCTTGCTTTCAGTGTGGGTATCGAGCGGATAGTAGCACCGGAACCTGCCCCAAGAGGCATGGCTGCGACGTCGATAATTGGGTACTTTATTCCACATTCCTTTGCGACCTGGAGCATACCCTTGGTTTGTCCGGAACCGCCGACTTCAAGGATATCTATCTTTCCTTTTACGGTCGGGTCAGTTGCGTTGAAAGCCAGAACGATTGCAGCTGTTACATCGCTGTCAGTGAGAGCATCGATTTCTTCCTGTTCGATACTTGCGTTAATCGAGTTGTGGATTGCCCTGTCTGCAACACCAATTTCGGTACAGTGCTGAGCTGCTGCTGCACGCACGTTTCCGGCTGAGGAGTCAATCAGGAAAGGTGTCCTGTCATCGATCTCAACGAACCAGTCGATATAACGCTTAATTGCTTCAGGGGTTTCTCCTACAATCTGGTTTACATAGGGGAGCCCCGTTTCATCGCTCAGTGCGACCTGAGTGTTCCAGAGATTTTCTGCGGCTTCTCTGTCAAAAATACCCTTGTCCTCGTCAGATACAATCTTGTGTCTTGCATAGAACATGGTACTGACTAATACGGTTGGATATTCGCCAGGCTGTCCGCCAAACTTAACTCCACCGATTTCAAAAACTTCCTGTTTCTTGTCAAACTTGAACATTTTGATCCCTCATTTATAAGAACATTGATGATACCTGGACATAGATCAGGAAGAGCAGCAGGCCCAAAACTCCGCCGTACAGAATTCCGATATCTCTTCCTACTTTCTTTCCAATTCTCTGCGCAATTTCACTGTTGACAAACTCGATCTTTTCGTCGATCTTATCGAGCCTTTTCATTACTTCGTTAAACTCGCTTGGCTCTACAAACGCTGCTGGTGCTTTTCCATCCATATTTTCTCACCTCTCACCAGACCAGTAGTGGGAGTACAATGACCATCAGCAGTGAAAAGATGAAACCTGCTGCAAAGCCGATTACTCCGGTAGACATAACCCCGGAATCCAGCTTCTGGTTTCTCGCAATCAATTGTGCTCTATATCGAATGCTCTCAACAGTAGCATCAATTGCGCCCATCTGAGGAGCAAGCACCATTGGTACGCCTTTTTCATATTCTTCTGCCATTTACGTTACCTCCCTAGCAGTAATAATCCAAGCAGGGATATGGTCACTGTCAACCCTATCATAACGCCTTCAATCTTTCCTGCGTGAACTCCTGCGTGGAACTTGTTCAAGTTCCCTATATTTATCATCCGTTCTTCAATTGCCTTCATCCTGCTACGAAGAAGTGCAATTTCACCGGAAACTGGTCTTACAACGCCGCCTTCTTCTTCTTCTCCTTCGCCCTCCTCACTGATTTCCACAATCATTGGTTCTGCATCAAAGGCACCGGGATCTTTTGAGGCGAGTTCTCTCACCTTGGCGGTGATAACACCCATATCTTCGGTATCGATCAGATTGACAGCTTCAACCTGTTCCTGGAAGCGAGCAATTGCGGCTGCATTCAGATTTTCCACATATGGAATTGCCCCTAGTGCTCCATCAATCCTGTTTTCTTTTACACCGTTTGCATGGAGGGCTAACATCGACTGTCCGGTAACGTGCCCTTTAACTTCAGAGCCAGTCACAAGCAGATATCTGATGTTAGGGTTTGAGATAATATGAGCAACGACTTTTTCAATACCGAGGTTTTCGGTCTTACACGATCCGGTTATGGCTGCCCCTGCGTCAAGGATTGGCTTTCCGGGAAGGTGTGACCCGCAGGTAATTACCAGTACACAGTTCTTGGGATCGCCTACTTCATATTCACCTTTCAGGATAGGCCATCCTGGGGCTGGTTCTCTCTTCTCTACCATTTTACACCACCCCTTCCATCAGTCTTGTAATGTATATTATTAGTGCCAGCAGTCCGCCAAAGGCAAGACCTATAACAACTCCATAGAAGGAGTTTGCGTAAATTCCTGCCATGTAGGAGGTATGCTCACGGCCTGGCCAGGAATTAAGGAGTGGTGCGCTGGGTGAGAGTGAATTTAACAGATCGTCTGCAATTGCATCCAGTTTGTCCACTCTCTCAAAGACGGGCTCCATGGAATACTGAATAGAGTCTTTCCGTTCTTGTGTGACGGCTCCAGAATCCGTATCCATGACCAGATTTATCTCGGGAGCTATACGAACAATGCTCATTGCAATTCCTCCGCACTTGGAAGCATACCGGTTCCAACCACTGCATGTGCATCTCTCTTAATAAGCGCGTAGTGTTTGCTGAAGGCAACATACCAGATTATAATTCCTATAAGTATGTTTACGCCAGCTGACATCAATCCTTCATGCAGAGAAGACGCAAGACCTGTAATTACTAATGCGATTGCCCCTTTTTCAACAGCAAGCATGAGTGTTCTGTCCTGTTTCTCATCAGGACCCAGGCTGGCATTGAAAGGATGAAGTATTCCCATACCACCTATTATAAAGATCAGTGCAATGTATCCGTTTGCAATAACACTTTCAATAACTGCAGCATACTCGAACGACCCGGCAATAACTACACTCAGACCGAGAATTACAAGAGTACCAGCACCTGCAATTTCTACCATTGCCTGTTCCATAATAGGGATACCCATGCCGATTACTTTGTTTGCAAGGGCACCAATAACGGCACCTATAATTGCTGCCACAATGAAAGCAACTATGGGTCCTGCAATGCCTCCTATGGAAAGTCCGAATAGAGCTGCTACAACACCCATACCAAGGGCTAACATACCGATTGATGGAACACCTGTACCAAGCCCATAGCTTGCAACACGCCGAACTGCATCAGCACCCCAGACCGTTGCACAGATTGCTCCAATTCCTCCAAAGAAGGAATACGCCGGAGGTGCAAAGTTACCCAGGTAAATTCCGACAAGCCCGCCAACTATACCCAGAGCCATTATTGTTTGTGGAGGATATCCGCCTTTAGCTTCTCCTCCTGCTCCGCCTACAGACATTTTAAATACCTCCAAGCTGTGAGATTGCAATTACAGCCACAATAGCACACAGTATTGAAGCTACGAGGGAAGAAATAACCGCTTTTGGCCATTTTTTGAATTTCGGATCATGGAACCCTTCAATTGTACCTCCTATGTTATAGGAAGGAATTACAGCGTTCACTAAGAAAATGCCTATTGCAAATATTGCTGCAAGTGCAACAAGTGAGTTCCCTGTGACTGCAGTGGTGACTCCGACACGTTCCAGCCCAGCATTCACACCTACTTCAATGAGTGAATAATAAACCAGGGACCCTCCGAGCCCACCAAGAGCAGCACCGATGACTCCACTCACAAAACTGACAGTAGGAATCCCGTGACCCTCAGTACCCTGAGACACATAAAGGTCCTGTCTATATCTTGTTATAGGGTCATACTTTACTTTTGCAGAAGAAGGCACAACCCCTACACCATAAACATAGACCCAGGTGCCTACAATCATGGTCACAGCGATCATGATCATTGCTCCTACTGCACCTGAGGCAGCAATCAGGGCAAGGTTGTCGGTTACGTTCATCATAAACCCGGCACTGACAAGCCCTGTAAGACCTGCACCTGCTGCCAGCTGCACTGTACCGGTACCGACTCCAGTCGCCTGAGCCATAGCTGCAGGTGCACCACCTACAGGCACGAAGTGGACACCCCAGGAGACCAAAACGCCACCAATAACAATGAGAACCATCCAGAGGATATTTCCTAAGATAGCGTCAATCATGCTGAAGCCTCCTCGGAGTTTTCCTGTTTATAAGGTCCGAAATCGTTGCGGGCTTTTGTTTCAATCTTCCAGTTCCAGATAATTAATATAAGGACAATAATGACACCTGCAACAACAGAGAGCCAACCTTCAGTAAGCCCCTGTGAAGGATCAAAAATAGTGGTTATCCAGCTTCCCAGGAATACGGTCATACCAAAAGCAATTCCGGTAACAGGACCTCCAAACTTAGAACAGAACCAAGAATTATCATACCCGTTCCTGAGCCCTGATTCGGCATATCTTACAATATTTCCTGAGTTTGAAGCGTTTAATCCTGAACCGAATTCAAACTGCTGGAATTCACGCTCTGCACCGTAGTGGATGTCACCTGTTGAAGATCCGATTGCACCTACTGTGATACCCCAGATAAAAGCCAGCATAGTTAGCGGGAAGGGGTGTCCGAGTACAACGGTCATCAGATACGATACTACTAGAACACAGAAGGTCGTTATAAATGCAAATCCCATAATCGCCGGGGTATGGCTTCTTATTAAATCCAGATAAATCGGCTGCTTGAACCTACTCTGACTGGCAGCTCTGCCCATTGTAGCAGTTACCGCAAAGGTACCATGTATGCATGCTGCAACTAAAGAACCTAATACCAGTGCAAAGAGTGGAGATAGCGTAAATTCAGCTATTAATACTGTTGCAACGGCTCCACCAATCGAACACATTAAAGCATTGGATGGTGGTTCACCTGAAATGGCTTTATTAAAAATTCTGTGTGGATATCCCATCTGGGGAGCTAGCTGCACCTGAGAGTTGGGGTTACTCTGCGATCCTATATCCGATTCCAGGTCTTCGGATGCACCTGCAATGGTCGCAGCCACTCCAATTAATGCAAGCACTCCCATGCTTACGAGTGGTTCCATTCATTTTCCTCCTTTAATATTATTATATGTAATAAATGGATTCAAAAAACGCTGTACATTTTTTTCAAATCGTTTGCCATATCATCACGAAGAAATATGATTATGACGCGCGTTAATTTTTTGATTAGGGAGGATCATTCATAAACCTTTCGAAATATGTAGGCTTTTAAAATATTATTATAAGACTATATAATATACAATCAATTTTATAAGACATGTTGAGTGCTGTAAAACAAACAAATTCATATATTTATATAAATAAAAGAATTTTACTTCATTCAATATAATATAAAGATTCCGATTGTAATTAGTAGATTTTTTTATCAATTAATTAAAAAATATTTGCTATTTTTATATTAATAAATTCATCTGACATTGTTTTTATATTATTAGTTTTCATAAATAGTAAGTTGTATAAACTTCTTCATTTATTTGCTGTACAAAAATTATATGTTGCCAGTATCATAAGCAAAAAAATATTTAATACTGTTTGTTTGCTGGAGGACAGTATATTTATTAAAGGGATATATACTTTTTAAATGAATTTTTATAAAATATTTCAAATTGTTGTGCGTATAACATCTTATTATATATAAATATGTTGACTAATTTTCTCACATTATGAGCATGGAATTATCTGAATAAGCTTAAAGAGGGAATTTTCACAGGCTTTTAATTCTGGCTTCAATCAAAACTATTATTCTTAGTTATTTCTCGCGGTTTGAATACCGCAGGATCAGAAAAGGATATTTATATTTAGTTTCCTTGCTTAGTGCGTGATTTTAGGAGCTTCATCTTTTGCCGGCGCCCCTGGGGATTTAAAAGAACATGTTGATTCTATAGAGCTGTATATTCCCAAACTTGGGATCTATCACGGTTTGACACTTGAAAAAGAAAAGCTTGACAGGGTACTGGATGAAATTTCAATCTATAATTTTGCAGTTACAGTTCATGCTCCTTACTGGGCTGCAGATCCAAAATATCCATCTGCTCTCCAGATAGATACTGCACAGATGGGCAAGAGAGAATTTGCCCTTATGGAAGAATCAATTGAACTTGCAAACCGGACTGGAGCCTCAGTTGTGGTACTGCATCCGGGCAGAATTGGGACTGATAGGGAAAAATCGTTCTCATCTATGATAGAAAACCTGAGCAGGCTTGCCTCAGTAGCTGAAGATTACGGAGTTATCCTGGGTCTTGAGAACAAAGAAGGTACAGATCCTTCGAATTTTTGCTGTACGGCAGAGGAGCTTTCTCGGACAATAGAAACTGTGAATTCCGGATACTTGAAGGCTACCTTTGACATAGGGCATGCAAACCTTACCTGCGGAGGTAATTCTGAAAAACTCAGGGAATTTGTCAGGATCCTGCAGAAACACATAATTCATCTTCACCTGCACGATAACAGCGGGGAGTGGACGCAAAGATACGATGGAGATGAACACATGGCTCCAGGAAAGGGCTGTGCAGACTTTACAGTCCTGAAACTGCTTTCAGGATACAAAGGAGTCTATAATTTTGAGGTATTCTCACTAGAAGATCTCTATTTCGGGAAAGAAACTCTTAAAAACGCACTTAAACTTTAAAAGCTAAAATTACAAAAAATAAACAAGGTTCAATTAGAACCCTGTTTTAATAAAAGTCCAGACTTATATTCTTCTGACCAAGTACTTTTTTTAGCTCTTCATAGGCGGTGAAAAGCTCTCTTTTCTGCCTTCCCACGGTTTCAAGCCTTGGCTCGGCTTTGAGCCAGATATCTTGCTCTCCGCTTCCCCTGGAAACTGCTACACAGGCAAGCATATCCCCATGAGTTAGCCTGTATATGGAGTCAAGTCCTGTAGGCGTAACCCAGGCTGGAGAACTCGCTTTAAGTTTATCTACCAGTTCGTGCCAGCTAAGGCTTCCTGAAGCCCGGAGATTGAGCTGAAGGTGAGCACGTTCTCCTGTAACTTTTTCATTCAGATTTTTGAGGAAAGCTCTGTACTCAGGATCATTTTCATTGATACCTTTTGCTTCATAGCGGGCAAGTTCTTCTGCTTCTTCTTCAAAAAAGGGTGCGAGATTTACCCTGCTTGAAGGTTTTGTCATGAAGGAAACTAAGAAGAAAGCGATTGCACTGAGAGACATTCCCACGATAACTCCGTGGCTCATCAGAACGGGATGAATGCTTTCCAAATAACTGGGAGCAAGAGGTGGAGTCTTTATAAGATCCAGAGCTACAAGGGCTACCTGAACAGTGAACCCAACTACCATGCCTGCAAAGGCTCCTTCCTTGGTAGCCCGCTTCCAGTACAGGCCTCCCATAAGCGGGAAGAAGTAAGAAGAGCTTGCAATGAAAGTTGCAATGTGAATAGCATCAATAATATTGGGGATTACGAATGAGCCTGCTGTTGCAGCGAGTATAATAAACAGTACACTGGCTCTGTTTACCAGCATCATTTCTTTCATTGTAGCATCTGGTTTTATATACCTTTGGTAGATGTCCCTAGAGATACAGGAGGCTCCTGAGGTTGAAAATGTATCCGCACAGGACATGGAAGCAGCTGCAAGTCCTATTGCACTGAGGGCTATCACTGCTGGTGCAGAGGCAAAACGTTCATTTACAAAAGCTAAAAGTGCGGGTTCTGCAAGGGACATACCTGCAGGGAAACCCATTCCGGCTATATCAGGAAAAATGTAACTGAGGGCTATTGCAATTACGGCACATGCCGTGAAAACTACAGTGATCATAAGTGACCCTATAATCATTCCAAGACTGGCAGATTTTGCATCCCTTGCTGCCCAGACTTTCTGCCAGGGATCCTGCTCAATAATCCAGCCAGGAATGATAGCAAAGCAGAAAATTAGTACCATGGGAAGGCCAATTGAAAGAGGATTCCACCAGTCTCCTGGCAAGCTTCCGAAAAGTTCGGAACTGCTTATTGCAGGCACCTGAAGCCCTCCATCTGCCACAGTCCCTACTGCAACAAAAGCCATTGCTATTACGAAAAGGGAGAGAAAGCCAAACTGGATAACATCCGTCCAGACAACTGCAGATAGTCCTCCAAGCGTCACGTAAATCGAAACTGCAATTGCAACAATGGCTGCGGCATAAAAGGGATCAAGACCGTAAAATGTTTGCAATACCAGGGAAAGCCCTGTAACATCGGCAACTGCAAAGAGAATCATTACAACCGTGATAATCAGGGCAATAGGCCATCTGACTATACTGCCATAGCGCTGTTCTAAAAGTTCGGGTTGTGTAATTGCTGGCAGGTTCTTAATCTTTTTCACAAGCACTGCGATTACGAGCAGGGCAATGATATTCGGAGCTACAAAAGCCCATATAGATCCCATTCCCTGAAGCATGAAATACCCGATGACTGCAAGAACCCCGCCTGCTGTTAGCCAGGAAGCTGCAGCTGAGAAACCAAGGGGAAAGGGTCCTATTCCCCTTCCTGCAAGCCAGAAGTCAGTAATAGATTTCTGTTTTTTATTAAAATACCAGCCGACCGATACAAGCCCGGCTATGTAGACCGCAAGCATTATAAGGAAAATATTATAACCGTCCATAAAGAAACCTTCAAAATGCTTTAGTATTGTAAGCAAGCATAGCTTTTTTTATCGAAATATCTGAGATATTAATTCATTTTCTTAAATTTTATCTTTTATATATTCTTTATTAATATATGAATAAATGAATTATTTACTTTGGTCAAATTATTATTAATATCTTTGCTTGAAGATGTACTTATTTCCCTCACATTAAGCAAGTTAATTGGATTCAACTGCCCTTAACTCCTATCAGTCGGATAGAAAAATATTTTCATTTAGCCGCTCTAAACTCCATAATTATCGAAAATAAGAATGTCTGAAGACCTTTTGCAGTTTTAAAGTAATTTTTATGGTATTTATTACCCTTTCTTCCTAAATATTACTTTTTTATTGTGAAAAAGCAGTTATTCTTCCTCAAAAAGCTTATATCTGTCACGTTCAAAACGATATAACCATGAAGATTAAAACCAGAATTTTCAGATTTATATCAACCCTCTTGATTCTGGTTGTATTTGCCGGCATAGGTTATGTTGGAGATAGGGGAAAGAACGAGAGTGTGAGCTCTATGGAAAACACATCTGGAAATGCTGCTGCAGGGGGAGGAGAGACTCTGACGATTTTCCATAATCGTGTATGGCGTAACCATTCCTAAAAATACTGGGAAACCAGAGCTTGCTGCTGAGTTTATAAAATTACTCCTCGAAGAGCCAGGTCAGCAAATATTCATAGAAAACGATCAGCCGCCTATCGCCCCTGTGATTACTGAAGGAAGAGATAAAATACCTGAAGAGCTACAGCCGCTTGTAGAATAAATTCGGACCGCAGATTTCTGAGAATTAAATCCGGGAAGATATTTATTAACGCTTCAGGGAATATTGAGGTTAAGAACCAGGTACGCCCCTCCCGGAGACCTGAAAACATAGTATTAAGTAAAACTTCTGCACAATCCAGCATCAGAAACTCCCTACAGGGCAGGGTTACTTAAGTCTGGATGCTGGGAGCTCTTGTCAGGGTGAAACTTGACTAAGGCGCTCCCTTTAACGCCCTATAATCCGGCAATCGGCGGAAGAAATGAATATTTTTCTCGGGATTCAGGCTCATGCCCAGTTCAAGGCAAGTTCTGTCCACGTGCTCAGGTAAAAGGTGAAAATCTATGAAAGCAAGAACAAAGCTCTGGTTTACGGAAGGCGGAAAAACGGTTATGGGTGCTGGAAGAGCTGAGTTATTGAGGACAATAGAAGAAGAACATTCACTTCGTAAAGCCTGCAAGAAACTCGGAATTTCGTATAAACATGCCTGGACCATGCTTAAAAAAATGAATGAGGCTCTTGGCGAACCCGCTGTCATCACAGTGCGTGGGGGAAAAGAACAGGGTACCTTTCTGACCGACCTTGGTAGAAAGTTGCTGGCAGAGTATGAGGCAGGTAAACAGCTTATTAATGAAACACTAGAGGATGAAACATCCTGGGAAAACATTAGTTTTAAGTTATCAGCCAGAAATCGGTTGGCAGGTAAAGTTCTTGAAGTGGAAAAAAACGGGCTTGTTAGCAAAATTACAATTGAAGTAGAACCTTCAATTATAACCTCAGTAGTTACCGAAGAAGCTGTAAAAGAACTGGATATAAACCCTGGAGACAGAGTTTATGCAGTTATTAAATCCACCGAGGTAATGATTGCAAAACATGTCAGTGAAAAAAAGCAAATCAAAGCCAGTTCCAAAGAGCCAGATCGTTCCGACTGAATTTATAACCATAATTTAAGAGGAGGTTTCAGATCTACTCCTCCCCCGAACGACCAGAACCGGAATTTTTGAGCCTCTTACTACTTTTTCTGCAACGCTTCCAATCAGAAATCTTTCGAGCCCGGATGCTCCAAGCGTACCCATTACTATCAGGTCAGCATTAATACTTTCTGCAAATTTTATAATCTCACTACTCGGGCAACCGTCTAAAACAACCTCTTTTACTTCTACCACTGAAGCTTCTCCAATCGCCTTAACTTCAGATACCGCCTTCTCTCCATCACTTTTCATGATGTTATATATCATGTCCCTGCCAATAGTCCAGGTCTCGGAAATCGTGGATCTGGTATCAATTACATAAAGGGCGTAAACAGTAGCCCCGCTAAGTTTCGCAAGCTCAATACCATAAGAAATAGCTCTACGGGTGTTTATTGACCCATCGGTTGCAATTACTATATTTTTATACAGATTTCCATTCATATCTTATTCTCCATTCTCTTCAAGCGCAATGTACAGGCGTAACAGAAAAAAATTAATTAGGTTATACTCAAAAAGGTTTGATTTTCAGAATTATTCAGGTGATTGCTTTGCAGTTTGAGTAAAAAATTCAAACTTATAAAGCCGAATATGCGTATTTCTAAAAATTAAGGGGTTATAGTCTTTTAAAAAGACTATCTAGATACACCTTTGAATACGTTGTTAGCTCAAACCTTTTTAATATTTTGGTGACTAATCTCAGTCCTGTCTCTTCTTCCTTAACATGACGAAAAATGCTGCAAGAGCCATAAATGCCACGCCTGTTACCGTCTGATATCCAGGGAGGCTCTCCTTGGCAGGCAGAACTTCAGTATTAATCTTGATACTATCTGAGACCTGATCGTGTCCGTCAGCATCTTCATAGAGAATTTCACTGTTAAGAGAATAAGGCTTCGGGGTTGCAGTTTCGTCTACATCCATATCGAAAATGGCAACAGCACTTTCTCCAGGGTTTAGTGTTCCAAGATAAGCCTGGTCGTCAGTTGTGCTGATGGGATCAGCTGCACTGATCCTGACTGTAGCATCTTTTGCAGGCTCTTCGCCAATGTTTTTATAAGTAACACGGAGCATTCCGCCTTCATCAGGGTAAAGGTCACCTGTCACGTTTGTGACCTCAAAGTAAGGCTCTTTTTTGACCTTTATATTGAGAGTCTGTGTCTGAGTTTTGTTTTCATACCAGATGCCTACTTCCTTGTTAGTTACAACACCTGTTGTGGCGTCAAATTCGTCTCCCCCCACCTGGACATTGTGCTGGTACTGGTATGAAAGTTCAAGGGTTAACGGATAGGTGCCTGCAGAGGCATTTTTGTTAATCTCAATCGTAAATTTTGTTGGGCTTGCACTCTGTTTACCCTGTCTGAGAGTGCCTGCTTGCTGTGGCCCTGATTTAACCTTAATATTAGGGTCTTCGGATTTGAGGGTTGCAAGGATGCCTACTGCTGTCGTAGCCTGAGCTTCATACTGCATTTCTGCTTGCTGAAGCATTTCACCTACATAATCTCCGAGATCTACTTCGTTTTCAACTTTAAAGCCGGCAATTTTGCCTTTATTCATCAGCTCTATATTAAGGGTTACAGTATCTCCTCTCGAAAATTCATTATCTCCGATAAGTGTTGCGCTAAGGTCAGGCCCTCCATATACGTTGTAATAATTATCACTGATATCAAAATTTTTAGGTAGAGCTGCTTGTGCTGGAAGGATCGCCCAGCAGAGGACAAGAAGAGTTGTGACAGCAGTAAAAAATCCATTTTTATTCATTTAAATCACCTGATGCATTCTCATTATTCTTGTTTCTTTTCCGGTATACATTTATGATCTGATAAAGAGCGATAAGGACAATCAGTATGACTGCTACACCCGTTATGCTAAATTTTTTTTCTGTAGCTTCAAGGTGTATATTGACTTTCATGTTTTCTGAAAAGGAGGTTTCCCCATCTTCATCAATATATTTTATTTCACTATTTATGCCGTAATTCTTCACAAGGGCGTCCTGATCTGCCGAAATCACGAACCTGGCGATCTTTTCCTCCCCTGGTTCTATGTCTCCAAGCCTCACTATGGATTTCTCAGTACTCAGTGGGCTCATAACGATAATTCGAGCTAAAGCGTCTTTTGCTACGCTCTCCCCGGTGTTCTTATAGGTGATTTCAATGGCTTTACTCTCCCCCTGAGCTAAATTTCCGGAGACGTTGGTTACTTCTAATCTGGGTTTATTTTCTATAGAGATAGGTATTCTGAGAGTTTCGGTTTTAGTTTTGTACTCTCTTGCATACTGCGTATCCGTCAGACCCAGATTTATTACATCCGCAGTTGTAGTCCGGACGTTTGCCTGATATTGATAATTTAAAGGAAGGAGGAGCTCGTAACTTCCGGCAGGTGCATCACTATCTATTTTTATTGTATAGCGGAGGGTTGCCGTATAACCTGTTTCAAGTTCTTCCACGTGCTGCACACAGGTTGCAGGTTCGACTTCAATATACTCAGTTTCTGACACAAGGACAGCTTTAATATTTTTTGCTGTCGTGCACCCTTTTTCTTCTTCCATTTCAGCCTCTGCAAGCTTTTCCTCTGTTGAATCTGGAATTCTATTCTGGTTTGCGTTAAGCCTCTTGAAACCTTCTACCACTCCACTGTTAGCTATTGTTATCTGCAGGTCTGCTGTTTCTCCCCTACTGAGTTCGGGATTTCCTATAATTGATGCACGAATGACCGGCTCCCCGTAACTTCTGTAGTAGTCTACAGTGTAGCCATGCTCCGGGATAAGGAAATTAGTCTCATCGTTGTTATTTCCGAGGGCTGGAGATGCAGTAATAGATAATATTGATAGTATTAACGTAACTATAGTGAATTTTTTAATCATTTTTTGCCTTAATTTTATGGTCACTAGCCTCATATTTCGGCTCCCTGAGTTTGTTTCTGTATTTCAGTCCTTTTTTCTGCCGTCCTGAGACCTTTTCTTCTATCCCGCCAGGTATCAAGGGTAATCATAAGCGGCGGGAAGACTACAAAGGTTGCCAGGAGAGCCAGAACAATATCGATAACCGTAACCATACCGAAGTCCGTAATCATTGGAAAAGGAGAAGCTATCAGGGCCATGAACCCGAATACTGTCGTAGCCCCTGAAGCAACGATTGCACTTCCTATTTTAGAACTTGCCATCTGGATTGCTTCGATATGACTAACTCCTTTATCCTTCTCTTCAAAGTAACGTTCCATCATGAGGATAGCATACTCGGACCCGACCCCTAAAATCAGTGCTCCCAGGGTTGCTGTCATGGGAGTATAGTCGATATTAAGATAGCTCATGACTCCGCCTGACCAGCCTATTACTATTACCATAGGGATTACAGGAACCAGTGCTTTCACCCAATCCCGATAAACCACAAGAAGCCCTGCAAACACGAGAAGAAGACCAAAGAAAGTCATTGCAACTCTTCCGCTGGTAAGAGCAGTAAGAACCTCCATAAACACGACCGAGTTTCCAGTAATTGTAACTGTGGTTCCTGGTGGAGCTGGCATCCACTGCATGTCCTGCTTTACAATGTTTGTAAGCTCTTCAATCCCTGTCATCTTGATGTCTGCAACCGCATTCCCTATATTGAAGTTAAGGAGAAGCATGTTATTTCCGTACATGTAGCGATTCTTCTGCGCTTCTGGGATCTGGGAGTAGATGTTCTTTATTTCCTGGCTGGTATCGGGAATTACACCTCCATTCCTTTCCTTTACGAGCGGCACTATGCTAGTAGCGCTGTAAATGTGCGCATTGGATGCTACTTCATGTTCGGAAAAACGGTCTATCCACTTCAGAACATCCGGGTTTGCCGTGTCCTTCACCTTGATGATGAGATTTAATTGATCATCTCCGCCCATGATATCTCCCATATGTCTGAGATTCACAAGGGCAGGCATATCCTGGGGTACGAAGGTTTGAACGTCAGTCTCAATAGGTACGGATTGATCAAGATAGAGACCACCAAAACAGAGCAAGCATGCAATTCCCAGTACTAAAATATTATATTTGATAGTCACATTCGTAATCTTCTGAAGAGTTCTTCCAATAAGACGGCTGCTCGCGCTTTCTTCTTCAGATTTTTTCTTCTTCCCCGAGTTTGCTGGTTTTATCTTATTTGCTATCTTCCTCAGGGGATTTTTCTCCGAATATTTATCAAATAAGGAAATCGTTACAACACCTACGAAGATGGAAGAGAAATAACACATTAAAATGCCTATCATTAGCAGTTTTCCAAAGTCCTGGATCATTGGCACAGTAGATGTAAAGAGGGAGAAAAATCCAAGGGCTGTCATTGCCAGAGCTATAAGGACCGCAGGACCGGTATGTTTTACGGTTTCTATAACTGCTCCAGTTTTATTTCCTTTTTCTTGAAGTTCTTCTTCAAGCCTGTTATGGAACTGGATAGCATAGTCAATTCCCACGCCTATGAGGATAGGGAATGCTGACATAGAAACCATGGACATTGGAATTCCTATATAGCCCATAGCTCCGAAGGTATAGACAACGCCCAGAAGGACTACAGGCAGAGGGAGAAGAGACCAGCGGACATGCCTGAATACAAGGAGCAATACTGTAACCATGAAAATAGCTGAAAGTCCTAAAAGTAAACCCATACTGGTATTCATCTCGTAGTTCATGGAAATGCTGAATGCTGGATCGCCAGTGATAATAATATTGTAAGAGGGCGGGAAATCCGCAAAAGATACAGCATCTTCAGTTGCAACAAGGATATCTTCCTGTGCCTTGTCACTGGCTGAACCAGCCATATTTACAGAAATCAGCATATGAGTGTTGTCAGGGATGATCTGACCGAAAATATCAGGGTTTCCATCTATAATGGCTTTTATTTCTTCATCGGTTTCGGGAAGCGTATACCTTCCTGTCATCTGATAATTAACCTGTTTGATAAGGGAGGCAGGGCTTATAGTTTCGATCACCCCGTCCGTTGCCTGTAACTGATGCTCTAACCTGTCTACGGCTTTCATCAGATCAGCACTTTTTACCTCATTACCCTCTACCATTATAACAATAGATCGCGTCTGAAAAATACTCTGATAAAGGTGATCATAATCCTGGTAGAGAGGAGAGTCTTTCCCGACAAAGGTATCTGTTCCTGATTTCATCTCAATTAGCTGTGCTCCCTGCGTTGAGATTATTACGAACAGGAAAGCTATCAGGAGTACAGAAAAACGATTGTTCTGGATGAAAAATCCCAGTTTTTCAAAAGTATCTTTAATAGTAGATTCCCCTCATAATTTTATATGAAGTCGATTTAAGGACTTTGAGCTACGTCTTCAATATATTTTTTCTCTTTAAGTTGGATGCTTACTTACCCATTCGGTCTATTAACCTGTATTCAAATAGACATTCTTATAATTATTTTAATGTGAGGCAAATTTTTTAAGTAGCTCAGGTCTATGACGTATATAGACAGAAAAGATTTAAGTTTATTGTTACATTAGGGGTAACAAATGTTTCCACAAATTAATCCTCAGTTAATTCACAACCTTGAGAAGCTTGGGCTAACCGAAAATGAGGCAAAAGCCTATGTTGGGCTTGTAAGTTTGAGGGAAGCTACAGCCCGTGAGATCCATGAGCTTACAAATGTGCCAAGAGCCAAAATATATGAAATTCTCAAAGTACTTGCTAAAAAAGGCTTTCTTGAAGTAAGGCAGGGATCTCCTACCTATTTCCGGGCAGTCGATCCAAGAGAGGTGATCGGAAAGATAAAAGACGAATTTATTAATTGTGCAATCGAGACGCTTGACCAGCTCAATGAACTGAGCTATGAACTCCCAAAAACTTCTCCTGTATGGTGCATCCAGAGTGATTGGGGGATAAAGAACAGAATACGTGAAATCCTGGACAGAGTAAAAGAAGAACTTATTATTTTCTCGTCCAGCCCTGAGTTTCTAAAGGAGTTTGAACCGGAACTAAAAAGACTGGAGAAAACTTGCAAACTGACTGTTATTGTTGATAAACCGGAAAGGTTCAGTTTGCTGCCTTTTGAATTCAAAAAAACCACAGAGGAATTCATGGATTTTCTGGATAATATTATAATTGATGGTGTCAGGTATAAATGAAGAATTTTTTCTGATTGCCGATGGGAAAGAGTTAATCGGAGTTCAGCGTGCAGGAGGACAAGAGAGAAGCAGTGGTAATCAAACTCCCGATTGTGTGTTATATGCAGAAGATGATCTATGACAGGGTAATTGATCCAGGTTATGTTAATAAGGATAGGTAATCAGCTGCTTTTCAAGTGTTCTAACCTTTTTAAGCCCTGTGATGCTTCTATGAACATTTTCCTCTTAAAAGATAGAGTCTATATTGTCGGATACTATTAATATAACCGCAAAACGATTCTTCTATAAATAGTCCTGATATAATCTTTCGTTAGAATATTCTCACAAGCTCAATTAGGGAGTTCGTAGGGGTATGAGATGAACAGTGTAAAGATAGGAAGAGTAAATATTCGATGGCTGGGTCACGCCGGTTTTCTGCTTGATGGGGATGGAAAAAAGATTTATATCGATCCTTATGATCTCGGTGAAGAACCTGCTTTTGAAGATAAAGCCGACATCCTGTTGATCACTCATGAGCACTCGGATCATTGCAGTCCTGATGATATCCGAAAAGTCCGCAGGTCGGATTCAACTACTCTGATCCCTGAAAATCTATCCCTGCAATTCAAAGGGGATGCAAGAAGGATTGAGGAGGGAGATGTGCTGGCTGACGGACTTGAGATAAAAGGAATCAGGATTGAGGTGGTTCCGGCTTATAATGTCGATAAACCCTATCATCCACGTGGATTCGGAGTAGGGTATATAGTGGAGCTTGGAGGAATCCGGATTTATCATGCAGGAGACTGTGATTTTTTCCCTGAGATGAAAGATATCAAGGCAGATGTCGCCCTTTTGCCCATAGGAGGGACATATACAATGGATGAGGAAGAGGCAGCAAATGTGGCTGCAGCCATTTCCCCAAAAGATGTAATTCCGATGCACTATGGGAAACCTGGAATTACGGACGGAGATCCCGAAAAGTTTAAAACCCTTGTACGCGGCAAGAATCCTGATATCAATGTGATTATTCTTGAATCCTGATTTCGGTTTTTTAAAAACGCTTCAAAGATCGAGATCCTACTCGAAGATACAGGATTGGTTTACCAATGTCCAGAATAGCAAGAAAACAGCAGAAAAACCTGATTCAGGTTATCGCAACCCAGCGCATGTGGCGGCTTTTTGAGCTTGCAAAAAGGGAGCATGCAGAACACCCTGAACGCAGTGAGCGTTATGTTCAGCTTATCAGAAATATCTCTATGAGAACCCGGACAAGTATTCCAAGGGAGATCAAAAGCAGAATCTGCAAACACTGCTACACTTTTCTCGTACCCGGAAAGAATGTTCGCTACAGGTTGAAAGAAGGATATATTGTTGTTTCCTGCCAGCGCTGCAGAAAAGAAATGAGATATCCCTATAAAAGACTAAAAAATAAAGGCTAACTGGATTTATAAAGGCTAACTGGATTTATAAAGGCTAACTGGACTTATAAAGGCTGCCTGAAGTACAGATAGGAAATTTCCAAAACACCAGGACTATTTATCTCTGGACTTTCAAAGCCCTCTTTTTCTTGTATTAAGATAATATTAATATCAGGTTTTGGCAGGACTCTGCTGGCTTCTCATCTTTTTTATAGTTAAGGCAATCTGTTTTGCAATAACGGATTTCGGACCTTTATCGTCTACAAGCACTCTCCCACTTACTTCCCACCAGGATTTGGGATAGGCTTTTTGAGGCTCTACTTCAGGATGCAAACCAAGCTGCTGGGCTGCTTCTTTTATCTCATTAAGTTGCGGTTCCTTTATTGCATTTTTCCGGGAGATAATTCTGCCGCTGCTCCTTGACTTTGTCTGGTCAAGATATACTGGCCAGATTACAAGTTTTCCCTTATCTCTCATCATCATATTATCTTCGTCCTAAATTGCTTTCATGCGATTTAAAATTGCCCCGGAACTTCCTATGATCAGGACAGTTTTTCCTGTCTGACAGGATAGTTTTCCTGCTTACCAGATCTTTAGTTTTATTATATCGTAACCTGTAATTATTTATCTTCCCCGGACAAGTTTTGAATGGTGTTAATATGATTCCATCGTTTGCAATTGATGAAAAGGTGAGAGCCTATATAAGAAAGAGCGGGCAGGATTTCAGATTATCTACATCCCCTGAGGGACCTGTACTTCTTCCACTGGGTACAGCCGATCCCAAGCCTTCAGACCTTAAAATCCTGATTGGTAGTAATATTCTTTATGTTTCCAAGCTACAGGCAAAGTATATAAAGAAAATTGACTGGGCTATGGTGGAAAGATTCCTTAACTCTTCCGGAAAATCTAATATTTGAATTTTTGCTGCCTTCCAGGCTTGTCTTTTTATTCAGGAAAGTGAGCTTTCTGTCATATTTATTAGAGATGTCTATCCGTGCTGTTTATTAAGAAGAGGAAGCATAGGATAAATATTAACCTGTCCCTGACCCTGCACAGGATTTATCTGGAAGAAAAGTAATTTGCTGCAGGCTGAAAAGAGATTGCTTCAAGCTCAAGGGAGAACTTGTCTGTGAGAATGAAAACGAAAATTGTGTTTATGTTCCTTGCCCTGCTGGTGGTCTTAGTATTGGGTTGTATAGACCAAAAAAAGGATATTGTCCCGAATGATGGCAATATTTCTAATTACGAATTTGAGGTTTTCCTGAACGAATCGGGCAATCAAACGCTTGCAAACACAACCACGTACTATCTGCTGGAAAATAATACGAAGGTGCAGGTTGTACATATCGCAGTAAATACCAGCAAGCTTGAGATTTATCCCCCTGAAACCCTGGGCGGTGGTCGCGAAGAGGATCCGATTCAGGATTTTGTATTGCTTGCAGAGCCTGCTAATGAGACCACAGCAACCCCGCAAACTTTTGAAGAACTATCACGCAGAAATGAAACTTCAGATCTGAATTATAACATGACTCAGGAAATTAGCCGGAATATGAAAGTTGTAAACCTGGAGTTCGAAGAGCCTGTAACAGGTTTTATTGCATATACGCTCAAAACTCCGGGAACCCGGGGCTTTGCGGTCCTGAAACCCGATTCCGAATTCATCCGTGTGGTACTTCCAGAGGGATATGTCACTGGCAACAGGGTATTCGGGATAGCCAGGCCCGAGCCTGCGAATGTAACCTTTGATGAAAAAGGAAGGCAAACCCTCCTGTGGATTTCCTCGAAGATGGGAGAGCGGGAGGAAGCTATTCAGGTTAAGTACTATACCAAATCGGCACCCCTATATTTCTCTATTGCAATTATAGCTCTGCTCTGCGGAGTTGCTCTTGTGCTTTTGAATTATGCTAAAAGCAAAAAAGAACTTGAATCGGTTCGAGGGATTTTCGAGCTCGAAAAGGAGTATTACCAGAGACAGCGGAGAAGAAAATAATTCAGGAGAAATTCCCTCCAAACTTTTCTTAGTAAATTCCTTTTTCCAGTAAACTTAATAAAGTATTTATTACAGTTTATCCCATCTATTACTAATGAAAGCGTGGGGAAAAATTTCTTGTAAGCAATTCTATTCATCTGGATCAGCATCAGAGGCTATAACCCCTGTTGTTGGTTCCCTCCTTATGCTGCTTATTCTGATTGTACTTGCAGGTGCAATTTCTGGCATTATCTTTAACAGTGTTGGAGAAGACGCAAATTCTCAAACTCCCATGGCAAGAATTACTGTTGAATCCTGCAAAGGGGGACTATATGGAGTCGGTCCGACTACAAAGAGAGTCACACTTGAAGAAAATAAGATTGTGCTTATGCACGAAGGAGGCGATGCTCTTCCTCTCAGTACCACTTCCATAAAGATTTCAGGATACGGAAACTCTTACCAGGGGGATGTTGGAAACGGAGGAACTCGTGTTGAAGGAGATACAGAGGTTTTTTACGAGAATTTGAGTCCCGAAAAGAAAAACAATACATACGTTAGCCGAAACAGTGCAACTCTTGAAGACGGCTTCTGGACTATTGGAGAGAAATTGATCCTGTGTGGGCAAGATAGCTCAAAATATGTTAATTCCAGTGTGAAAGTAAGTGTGGATGGAGATAGTAACACTTCCGATAATTATGGCTTCAAAGCGGATTCTGAAATTCTTCTTAGAATTATTGACAGCAAAAGCAGGAATATTCTTGTTGAAAAAAGAATTATTGTACAGCATGCAGGCAAATAAAATAATATAGAACCGCCAGCAGGAAATAAAGAATAAAATTAAAAATTAAAGAGTAAACAGAAGAAAGCAAACAGGGAAAAAACAAGAAATATTAATTTTTTTCATTTAAAATTAATCAAAATTGAATATTAAAACTTGAAGACTCTTTACCTGAATCAAAGTTCAAGCAGTCTCTGTTTATACTTTTCCAGCTCTTCAGCCCCTCTTTCTCTGGACATGCTGCTCACTTCATAAATTATGTATGATGGGAGCACCTTCATTCCCATAAATTCAAAAACACAGTGTGTTATTGATTCGAGATGTCTGTTAAGGTCGCCATGCGCGCCTCCTTCGGAATACAGTTCCTTCGGAGCCCCTGTTGTTGCAACAAGCATTGCAGACTTCCCCTTGAAGAGACCGGTATCGTATGCACTATTGGTAACCGGGTCAAACCCGAACCCAGGTGCCAGAACACGGTCAATCCAGCCTTTCATAATGGCAGGCATAGCCGTAAAATAAATAGGAAACTGAAAAATCAGAAGGTCAGCCCATTTTACTTTTTCCATCTCCTCCTTAATATCGGGTGAAAAGGCTCCTGTCTTTACTGCTTTTATAGCCTCCAGAAAAGGGTTGAAGACCTCAAGATTTTTCCTTTCTGGAAAGTCTGAAGGTTTCAGGACAGGATGAAATTTCATTGCGTACAGGTCAGAGAGCTTTACTTCGTGCCCCTTCTCCTGCAGGGCAGCAAGGGCTGTATCCTTTAAAGCGCCGTTAAAAGATTTCGGTTCCGGGTGTGCATAAACATAAAGAACTTTCATTTCATTCCCCCCAAATTCTATCCATAAAATTAATTTCCCGGAATAAAAATGTACGTTTGCCCTCTCCTTTGAGCCAGCAACAACGAAAAAAATATGCGTCTGAACAAGTGGAATCAACCAAAACATATATTGAGTTAAATTCCAAAAGTATGCCTTTTGCCTAACTCAACTAAGCGATATAAATGAGAAAAGGAGGAAAGAGTTGCCCTTGCATTTGTAAATTGGTTCTTTTAAACTTAGCATAGCATCTTTATTATTAATCAGTCAGCCTGAGCGCAGGTTTTTTGCCACTTGACCAAAATTGTTGCTCCGGTTTATTACCAACTGTTGCGCCGCTTGACCACGCCGTTGCTCGGGGTTTTCGCTCAAGCCTTTTTTCAAAAGGCTTGCGTTACAGAAGTCCTTTGGTGCTCTTTACCTCTTTACCCTCGACCTTTACAGCCCGTTTCATGGCATAGGCAAAAGCTTTGAAGAGTGCCTCGATCTTGTGATGGTCATTATCGCCATAGACACTTGCATGGATGGTAATTTTCGCATTTGAGGCAAGTGCTTCAAAGAAGTGTTTTACTAGCTGGGTACTGAATTGTCCAACCTGAGGCGCTGAAAACTCGGCGTTCAGGACGAGATAGCTGCGCCCGCCTATATCCAGGGCAACCTCGGCAAGGGCTTCGTCCATTGGGATTCTGGCTTCCCCAAAACGGGCAATTCCTGTCATATCTCCAAGCGCATCTGCAAGCACTTTTCCGAGGACTATCGCTGTGTCTTCTATCAGGTGATGCTCATCCACATACAGGTCGCCATCCGCATGCACCTTAAGGTCAAATTCCGCATGCTTAGCAAAAGAGATAAGCATATGGTCAAAAAACCCGATTCCTGTGTTGACATCGGCAATTCCTGTGCCATCAAGGTTCAGTTCAAGCTGGATGTCGGTTTCTTTTGTCTTGCGGGACATTCTGCCTGTTCTCATACAGCATCACATTCTCTTTAAATTTATAAAAGCTTTGTACCTTGTCTCACTCATGCAGAACTGCTTCAATTGCAGCCTCAAGCGTGAACCTGCCTGTATAGAGAGCACTGCCTATGACGACTCCTGCCGCCCCGATCTTCTTTAGAATCTTCAGATCTTGCAAAGAACTTACCCCTCCAGATGCGATTACGGGAATACTGACAGATTCGACAAGCTCTTTTGTAGGGGCAGGATTTATTCCCTGCATAAGGCCTTCAGTATCTATATTTGTAAAAAGCAAGCTGCCTGCGCCCAGTTCTTCAAACTTTCTGCCCATTTCCATGGGAGTATATGCACATTCTTCAGTCCAGCCTTTGATCGAGATTTTCCCATTTTTTGCATCCAAGGCAACAGTTATGCATTCATTTCCAAAGGCACTGGAAAGCCTTTTTACAAGTTCCGGGTTCTGAAGTGCAGCAGTTCCGAGAATAACCCTTGAGACCCCCAGTTGAAGAAGAGCAGATGCATCCTCAAAGCTTCTAATACCTCCTCCAACCTGAATCCGCACCCCTTTCTCCCGGCATGTGTGGACTATTTTCTCAATTATAGGAGCGTTTTTGCGTTTCCCTTCAATTGCTCCATCCAGATCTACAAGGTGCAAGGTCTTTGCTCCTTTTCGGACCCAGTCAAGGGCAACTTCAAGAGGATCATCGAGAGATACAATCTCACTGCCCGGAACTCCCTGAACAAGCTGAACGCACTTTCCACCCCGCATATCTACGGCAGGAATCACTTCAAAAACCATATAAACCAGCATCTCCGGCAAGTTTTGAGGAAATCTCCTTTGCTTATCTTTTCTTATTTTTCCACGCCTATTTCCCTTTCAGGGCATTATCCTCTCGATAGGTACGACAAGGATGTCCCGTGCACCAATTTTCTTTAACTTATTTACAATAGTAAAAATAAGGTCTGCGTCCACAACAGCATGAACTGCAAGAATGGATTCTTCGGACAATTTGCCGGGCTCAACCTTCATAACTGTTGGGCCTGACATCCCTGGCAGGACCTCTTTTACTGCTTCAAGGGAAGCCTCAGGAACATTCATCATAAGATAACGCCGCTGTTTCGCATTGAGCACACTTTCCAGTGCAGTTTTTATATCCAGGATTTTGTCTTTTGCTTTGAGGCTTTCCTTATTTGCAATCATGTAGACTGTGGAAGAAAAGACTGTATCAATAGCCTTTAAGTGGTTTATCAACAGAGTTGTTCCTGAACTTGAGATGTCCACAATAGCATCGGCAATTCCGACATGAGGGGTCATCTCACAGGCTCCGCTGACCTTTATGATTTCAACGTTAACTCCAAGCCTTTCAAAATACTGGCTTGTGATTCCCGGAAACTCGGTTGCAATCTTTTTGCCTTCAAGGTCCTGAGCTTTCTGGAGATCCGAATCTTCAGGGACAGCCAGAACAAGGCTCGCCTTTCCAAATTTCAGATCCAGAAGGGTTTCAACCTTTGCACCCCTTTCCATAATAAGATCCAATCCTGTAATACCGACATCTGCAGCTCCGTCCTGTACGTATTCAGGTATGTCAGCCGCCCTGGCAAAGAGGATATGGATATCTGGGTCTGGAGTTTTTGCAAAGAGTCTTCGACTTTCGGCTCCTCCACTGATTGGGAGCCCTGCATCCTTGAAAATGGAGATTGTGGGTTCGTAAAGGCGTCCTTTATTGGGTATTGCAATGCGAATCATCTATTATGTCCTCTATAAGTAATCAGTATGAAAACTTTTCCCGGGTGAACTTTTCCAAATAAAAGCGTTTATCCAGAATACTTCAGTATAATATAGACTTCACGGTAAGATCAGATAGAAGTTTTCCATTGAGAAAGGCAGATTCATAGATAAAAAGCCTGTTCATTATTAATTAATTCAAAGAGCAAAGCTGGTAACTTTTAAACAAACCTGGTAATTTTTAACTTGAAAAATAAAAAAGTAGTTTTAGGAGGGGATATATTACTTTCAGTAATTAGAATTTGGGAAAAATTATATAGTCCTAGCAATTTAATAGAAGCTAACTTTCGAGTCATATATAATATTCATGTATAAAATTATTAGTTTCATAACAGAGCAGGAATCAATTTAAACAGAGTGCTGACAGCAGCATACTGATGACATAACTAACCGAAAAATAATAAACCAATGACATCAACTTTTATCTAATAAAACTATTACCGATTTTGAAAAAAGAGGATTCAAATGGCCCGAAATATTAAAGTGGAAGAGCTCTTCCAGACCCCTATTGAGAAGCAGCGGATAGAGCTTGTAGAACGCAAAGGGATAGGGCATCCTGACAGCATATCGGACGGACTGGCTGAAGCCGTGAGTCGCGCACTATGCAGGGAATATATAAATAAATGTGGAACTGTACTTCACCATAACACTGACGAAACCCAAATTGTAGCCGGGAGGTCTAGCCCAAGGTTCGGGGGTGGAGAGGTCCTGCAGCCCATATACATACTGCTTGTGGGCAGGGCAACAAAGGAATTCGAAGGGGTTGAGCTTGCTACCGAGTCTGTCGCCCTTCAAGCTGCCAGAAAATATCTTAAGAATACCATTGTAAACATGGATCTCGAAAGAGATGTTATCATGGACTGCAAACTCGGGACAGGGTCATCAGACCTCAGGGACGTCTTCCAAAGGGACAGGGTTCCAGTTGCAAATGACACCTCGTTCGGGGTCGGACATGCTCCTTTTTCTGAGCTTGAAAATATTGTATACAACACCGAAAGACAACTGCTCACAGACCTTAAATCACGCATGCCTGCAATCGGAGAAGATACAAAGGTTATGGGGCTCAGGGATGGAGATGATATAACCCTTACAATTTGCAGCGGCATGATCGGGAGATACATTGACGACCTGGATAGCTATATAAACATGACCCAGGAAATGAAAACATATGTCGAGGAACTCGCGACTCGGTATACTGAACGTAATGTAAAGGTTTTCATTAATACCGGAGATAATCTGAAAACGAAATGTATCTTCCTCACAGTTACAGGTACCTCAGCTGAAATGGGAGATGACGGTTCTGTTGGGCGCGGAAACCGCTGTAACGGGCTGATCACGCCAAACAGGCCTATGAGCATGGAAGCAACAAGCGGGAAGAACCCTATTAACCATATAGGTAAAATCTACAACCTCCTCTCGAACCAGATGGCTCAAGATATTGTAAAGCAGGTTCCGGATATCCAGGATGTTTATATCAGGCTGCTTTCCCAGATAGGAAAACCAATTGACCAGCCGCTTGTTGCAAGTGCACAGATCATCCCGAAGGAAGGCACTTCTTTTGATAAGATCAAAGCCGAAGCCGAAGCTGTTATGGATGACTGGCTTTCCAATGTGACGAAGATTACCGAAATGGTAATTAAAGGAGAACTGAGCACTTTCTAAGTAAAGCATATGCTACTGAGAAGAACCTTCAGGTTCTTTTCATAAATCCTCGTTATAACTGTTGTACTCAATAAAAATACTTATTCTGAGGGGGATCCATTTTTTAGAGTTGAGGGTTATGGCATTAGCTCACTTATAGAAATTGCACAAAATTGAGGATATAGCCCGCACCTAGCGAAAAACATATATACCATCATCATATATGATTTGGTGCACTCTAGCAGTGCAGCACTGGATCAATATACATCGTCCCGCCTTAACTCAGTGGTAGAGTGCGCGGCTGTAGTTCGGCTCGTGCGGGTAAATTTACCCGTACATTTCCGCGCAGGCACCGCGATGTCCCCGGTTCGAGTCTGGGAGGCGGGACCTGAAACATTTACCAGAATCGAAAGATTTCGACGGGAACATTTATATATTAAAAAGGCATTTAAGATTTGCTCGCAACGCGAGTAAAAAACGACAACAAAAGAGACCGAAGTGTCCGGATAGTGTAGGGGCCTATCATGGAGCCCTGTCGAGGCTCCGACTCGGGTTCGAATCCCGGTCCGGACGTTTCTTTTTTTTGTTTTGTTAACTCTTTATATATTTTTAGAAATTTGTTTAATAAATCTGTTTAATATTCCTAATTTTAAAATTCAACATTAAAAGGCTCTGTAGAAATCCTCTAAATTCTGTTTTTACCCAAAAATTATAAAAATAAAATTGTAAAAATGCTCCTTAATTTTTTTGTCCACACAAAAAACAAAGGAGCAATTGCTATTGTCATCAAATAAGTATATTAAATTTATTGATCTCAGTCTTAAAACGGTTCAGTCTTCCAGACTGAACCTTTACTCCTGCAAATATTCCAAACGTGTTTATACTCAACATCAGCTTCTTGTTCTTGTTTTATTGAAGGAGTATATAAGTACAGACTACCGTGACTTTGTAGAACTTGTTGACCTCATGAACAGTATAAAGGAAAAACTTGACCTTGATAAGGTTCCTCATTACACTACTCTTCAAAAGTTTGTGTCCAGAATTCCCTCTTCATTGTTTAACCTAATTTTGTCAAAAACTCTAAAACTATTTTACTCACATGGAGAAAAAGTTCTCATTACGGCAATTGATGCAACAGGATTTACGAGTTCTTATGCAAGTCATTATTATTCTAAGAGAACAGGGAAGCTCCGAAGGAGCTTCCTTAAAACTTCAATATCAGTAGACACTATTAAAAAAGTAATATTAGGATGGAAAATTAGCCAAAAAACAGATCATGATGTCAAGCATGCAAAGACTCTGATAAGACAATCAAACAAGTCAAGAAAGTCTCAATGTTATGTGATGGATAAAGGATATGATTCCGAAGAAATTCATACTCTAATAAGAGAAGAGATAAAAGCAGATTCAATAGTACCTTTGAGAGAAAGAAAAAGAAAGAGAATAAACGGAAAATATAGAAAACAATTAAACAAAGACTTTGATAAGATCAAATACAATAGAAGGAATATAGTAGAGACAATAATATCTGTTGTAAAAAGAAAATTTGGAGAAACATTAAGAGCAAGAAAGGTTAGAAATCAAGTAAAAGAAGTAAAAGTTAAACTAATAGTCTATAATATAAACAAAAAAGTAATACAATTATTATGGATTAAATTAAGGATTTCTACAGAGCCCATTAAAATATCCCTGATATAATCATCCTTTCAATTTATCCAGTAGAATTCAGTTCAAAGTTATGCTTCTAGACTTATTGTTTTTTCGTTGAGATCCATAAATTCATAATTCTGCAGCGGCAAAGATTAACTGTATTTTGCAAGCAAAGAAAGTAAAAGTGAGAGAATGCAGGATGAGAATTGAAGTTGTTACTCCTGACGATTCCGAGGAAAAATTAAACCATATACGTGAGAGATTAGAAGCCACCCGAGAAAGAATGGAGGTAGAAGCTCTCGCTTTTATTGAAGCTACCAAACAGTTTGTCTCTGAGTGGATTCAAAGAGAAATTGAAATGGCTGTGTGCTCTCCTGAGAGCTCAGCTTTTCCTGAGAATCTAAGATTCGATAATGTGAAACCCGATAAATCAAAATTAGATCCGAACGAGCTGTCCCTCAAAGTTTCAGATATTGTGAAAATTCATCTCAACCGCGACGATTACTGGATTCATAGAAATGCCCTGATTCAGCCGGACATTTCCAGGGATTACATGGAATTTAAAAAAGAGAAAATTCGAAAGCAGCTGATCTCAAGCATTCGATTAATACTTGGTTGCGCCACAGAAGTTTTCTGGAAACTGAGAGAAGAGGAGCCTGAACAAGAAGGATGGGTAAAAGAGAGAGGAAAAAGAAAGTATGTATGTTTTCTCAGATTATCGGATGAGATGACAGCTTCCCTTGATCGCTATTTTGAGTTGTGTGAGGAGTTTTTTATTCTGAATCATGAAATGAAGCAGGAAATGTTAAAAGTAGAAGGAAAAAACCCTGACGACAAGACCTTTATGCACAGAAGCTAAAAATACCTTGCATGACAGAACCAGAATTCAGCATAAAAAATGCCCTTGAAGAAGCAAGAACTGATGCGTATCTTATGACAGGGAACTTACATAATTCCGATATTTACTACGTGACCCATTTCCTGGCTTCCGACGATTTCGCGTACCTGCAAACAGAATCAGGCGAAGAGATACTTTTGATCTCGGACATGGAAAAAGGAAGAGCAGAAATCGAATCGAGAGTTTCAGTAATAAAAACTTTGCAGGATCTGGGCTATCGGGAGAAGATGAAGGAAAAAAAAGATTCCTCTATCGCTTATGCAGCCTGTATATCCGAACTGCTTGCAGGAGAAAGGATTAAGAAAGCTGCAGTACCTTACGATTTTCCAACATTCTACACAAATTTCCTGACTGAAGCAGGTTTTACCATAGTGCCTATAAAAAGCCCGTTCAGAAAAATGAGAAGCTTGAAAAAACCGGAAGAAGTTGAAGCCATAAAGTATGCCCAGATGGCTGGAGAAAAGGCTATGGAAGCTGCAATAGCCCTGATAGCAGGAGCAGAAGAGAGAGAAGGTTTACTCTATCACAATGGTGAGGTGCTGACAGGGGCTAAAGTGCTCTCAGTCATAGATCATACCCTGCTTGATTACAGGTGTGAAGCCGAAGAGACCATTGTCTCGTGTGGCAAGGATACGGCAAACCCGCACGGTACTACAGACGGTCCGTTGAAGGCAAATGCCCCGATTATCCTTGATATTTTCCCTCGAAGCAAGAAAAAACGCTATTTTGCAGATATGACCCGTACAGTTTTGTATGGAGAAGCTTCAGAAGAACTCAAAAAAATGTACGAAACCGTGCTTGCAGCACAGAAAAAAGCGTTTGAGATGGTCAAACCGGGAGTGAAGGTAGCCGATGTGCATAATGCCGTCTGCGACCTCTTTGAAGAGCATGGTTACGATACATACAAAAGCGGATCAAAGGTCGGGTTTATCCATTCGACAGGACATGGGGTTGGGCTCGATATACATGAGCTTCCATCGGTAGGAGAAAACGAGGCTCTACTTGAGGCAGGCAATGTAATTACTATCGAACCTGGGCTGTACTATCCTGAAATCGGAGGAATACGACTCGAAGATATGGTTCTGGTTACTGAAAATGGATGTCAGAACCTTACAGGGCTAGAAAAGAGATTTGTATTATAACAAATTTACAATTTAAAGATATTATTTTGCTTATTATTCCATTTATATCCGTTTGAGAATATGAACCAGCTCAAACGGGATCATTTATAAGGTCTCAGTAAGGTTCAGTAAGGTTGCAGTAATTTCAGTGATCCAGGTACTTCTTGTACGTTCTAATAAGGTTGTAATAAGATCACTTAATAATTCCAGTAATTTCAGTAAAATCAGTAAAATTCAGTAAATCCAGTAAAATCCCAATAAATTATCCTATAAGGGGTTAATATGACCGATAATGTGCACAATAAGCAAGAGATTCTTGAGAAATACAGGGAAGCAGGCAGGATCCTGAAAATTGTCAGGGATGAAGCCGTAGAGATGATCAGGGTAGGAAACACTCTGCTGCAAGTTGCAGAATTTGTTGAAAATCGGACTATAGAGCTTGGGGGCAAGCCTGCTTTTCCTTGTAATATCTCAAGAAATCAGGAGGCTGCACATGCAACCCCCAAGGCAGGAGATACCGATATTTTTGGAAAAGATATGGTCAAACTGGACCTAGGAGTCCATGTTGATGGGTATATTGCAGATTCGGCTGTAACTGTCGACCTATCAGGAAATCCCGATATCTTAAAAGCTGCAGAGGATGCTCTTGCTGCAGCTATTGACCTTGCAAAACCAGGGGTTACAACAGGAGAACTCGGAGCTGCAATAGAGGAAAGTATTCGCAGCTATAACCTGAACCCGATAACGAACCTGACAGGTCATGGGCTTTCCCAGTATGAGGCTCACGACGGACCTGTCGTACCTAACCGGCGTGTGGAAGGAGGAGCAGTTCTAAGAGAAGGAGACGTGCTTGCGATTGAGCCCTTTGCAACGAATGGAGCAGGCTCTGTCCATGACGGAAACTGGGCAGAGATATACAGCCTGATAAGAAAAAAGCCGGTCCGTATGCCCGCAGTCAGAAATGTCCTGAAACAGATTGAAGAATACAGGGAATTACCTTTTGCAAAGCGCTGGCTTGAGTCTGATAGACTGGAATTCGCCCTGATCCAGCTTGAAAAGGCTGGAATTCTTCACTCCTATCCCGTGCTTCTTGAGAGCGCAGGTGGGCTTGTAGCCCAGGCTGAACATACTATAATAATAACCCAGGACGGCTGCGAAGTCATAACAAAGTAAATCTTGGAAGATAAAGTAAAAATGAAGATGAAGTCACATAGAATCTGAAAGTAAAGGAAAAATGGGATAAAGAGAAAACTTAATAAAAATGAGAAATAAGAGAAAGAATATAAAGGTAATATAAAGGTTAAAAAGTAAAAAAACTAAAGAAGATATGAGTTGAAAGCCTTGAGAGCATATATTTTTTCTCTAACCGCTTTTTTGTTAATATCTTCCTTAATATCAGCTTTTCTGGCAGAACCCTGTGCTGCTGCTCTTGCATCCAGCAATAACATCACACTGGAAAGGAATGGAATGACCTGGGAGTACCATGAACAAATTGCAGGCAATAAAGCCATCCTTTTCAGAAATTTCATAGACATGCAAGCTGGAAATAATGATAACTTTGTCAATGCATGGGAGATCCAGAAAGCAGAAAATATTCTCAGAAATCGGGCAAGAGAGGTATTAAAAACCAAACCTGATGTGAAACTTAATGATAGTTCAGAACTGGTTAAAGTTACAGATGTTGATTTCTGGCTCTCAGAAGAAGCTCTGGGCAAAGTTGAAAAAAACTCGTCAATTACTAATTCTGCCCTTGTAAGTTATACTTTCGAGAAAGAGGTAGGGGAGGGCACACGTGTCTGGTTTATGGGCGCTCCAAACTCCAGTGTTACAATAACTTTGCCTGCGGGTCTCAAAGTAGAAAGGATCGAGGGGCTGGATAACAAAAGTCAGAATTTTGAAAATAACCTTACAGTGCTTAGAGGCAACTTCAGCTCACAAAAGAATATAACCCTCTGGATTTTGGATGAAAGCTCTAAAGCCATATTAGAGGACAGAAAAGGAAGCGCAGAGCAGAGTACAGGAAAAGAAGACCAAGACAATAAAAATAAAACCGGAACTGCTGGAGAAACCGTAAAATCCTGGAAACTCTTTGGATCTTCCAAAGACAACTTTGCGTGGTTTTGTTCAAGTCCAAAAAGTTAATCTGGCTTGAAATTTATTCTGAAAAATATGCTTATCGAACAGATTCGGCTTGATAATGGGTGTGCTCTTGGTCTCAGCTTTGAGATGCAAAAATACCCTCTTCTGGTTATAAGAGCAGAAAAAGGCTTCCTGATGTGCGGATACCTGAATATAAATGCTGCAGAGACACTTGGGGACACAGCAGCGAAAGTAAAAGGCGTACAGAGTTTTGAAGATATGCTTAAAGCCCAGGTCGTTGAAGTAACCCGGTTTGCCAGAGAACTTGGAATAGAACCCGGAATGACTGGCAAAGAAGCTCTAGAAAAAATGTTTTAAGGAAAATAATATTCTAAGGAAATAAGATTTTAAAAAATAGTGTTTTAAGAAAGATTACTTTTGACTCAACCCATTCAGGTAGAGCTTCAAGAGCTACCACTTTATTTCGCAGAATATATTTTAACGTGAATGTTTACACTCTTTTGGCACTTCAAAAATCCTGAAACTTATTTATAATTTACTTTATAATAATTTACTTTATTGTAGTTACTTTTAATAACTACTCTCACATTTCACTCAGGGCATTTTACATTTATATCATCACTGCATGTTACTAATGCTAGTCGAATTATAACCATCAACATATTCTGGATCACTAATGTTATACGCTTTTGAGCTCTCTGGAGAACATGAAGAACTGCCTGCTGCCGAAGTCTTTGCCTGTCTCAAAATCGAGGGGCTTGATTTCCGGCCTCACACATCAATTGACCAGTGCCTTGTAGTGGAGATAGCCGGCAATGCAGAAAATGTGGAAAAAATCCTCACTGGTACGATAACCGACAGGCTAGCAATGACCCACCATATCCTGAAAGTTGTAGGAATTACTGAAAATACTCCGGACGCAATCCTGAAACTTGCAGAAGCCTTTGATTCGTCAGGCTATATAAAAGAAGGACAGAGCTTTGTGGTCAGAGCGAAGCGAATCAAACATCATGTGGATTTTCCGGGGGAATTTCTGGAACGGAAGATCGGAGGATGCATTTACAGGAAAGGCTTCAGGGCAAACCTGAAAAACCCTGACGTGGAATTCAGGGTAATTCTGAGTGAAAAGGCTGTGCTCGGAACCCTTCTCTCCTCTATCGATAGAAGTGCCTATGAAGCCAGAACTCCCCAGAATAAACCTTTTTTCCATCCTGGTGTGCTTATGCCGAGAGTTGCACGTGCCCTCATAAACCTGTCAGGAATAAAGTCCGGTGGACTTATTCTGGATCCCTTTTGCGGCACTGCAGGGATTCTTATTGAAGCAGGGCTTGTGGGAGCAAGGGTTATAGGAATCGATGCCCAGGAAAAGCTGGTTATGGGTGCCCGCATGAACCTTGAAGCCTTCAAACTGGATTACGCCCTGATGGAAGGAGATGCCTGCAGGATGCCGCTTAAAGAAGCCACAATAGATGCAGTTGTTACAGACCCTCCATACGGCAGATCGGCAGCAATCCTTGCCGAATCTCTGGAAGGACTTTATTCCTGCGCCCTTGAAGAAATCGAGCGTGTACTTAAGCCTGGAGGTATTGCAGTTGTAGTCTCGGATAAACCTGCATCGGAATATGGGGAAAAAGTAGGGCTTAAGGTTCTTAATATCTATGCTCAGAGAGTTCATAGAAGCCTTACCCGGATTATAACCATCTTTCAGAAAGACAATTTTTCAGAAGAATTGAAGAATGAAAATAAAAGCCGAGAGTAAACGAGAAGTGAGAAGACCGAGAGTAAATGAGAAGTGAGAAAAACGAGAGTAAATGAGAAGTGAGAATAAAGGATGAAATTAAAAAATAGGACTTTAAAAAATAGGACTTGCGCACTTGAAGTACAAAATCAAACACATTAGACATTGCAGTCTAATGTGTTTTTAAAAATGCTGAAGGTTAAAAGCATATTGATTTATTGATCCAATTGAGTAATTCCTAAAAAAATTAAAGTAGAAATTTACTCGTGAGAGATCAGTTCTTCCAGTACTTCTGCCATAACCCTGTGCCTGAGGATATGCTTCTGGTTCAGCTCGCTTGCTCTCCTGATAGAATAATTGTCTTCAATCCATCCCATTTCCTCATTATAGTTCACTTTCAGAAGAGTCAATCCATAGGCAGGAGCCGGTTCAATCCCTTCTTCATAAATATCCGGATTAAGCATCTGGAGCAGCCAGTCGTTGTCACGTACCCCTTTTCCTATCATGGAAAGGGCGGTTACGATTTTCCGGACCATATTCCAGAGAAAACTATTTCCAACAACATCGATCTTTATAAGATCTCCATCTACGCGGACATTGATCCTTTCTATGGTTCGAATTGTACTTTTTTCTCCGTTGGTTCGAGAAAAATTTTCAAAATCATGGGTGCCCAGCAGCAATTTCGAAGCTTCCCGAATTCTGGAAATATCGTACTCTTTCCCAACCATCACGTATCGGTAATGTCTGGAAACTGCATCTCTCCTGGCATCAAAGCTCCGGGGCACTTCCGCGTGAGCCCATGCCCAGATTGTCGGAGGGAGCTCGGAATTTATGATCCTTGGGATTGCCAGTTCCGGCTTGTCCGTATCAAAAGCAACAACCTGTTCAAGGGCATGAACCCCGGCATCAGTCCTGCCTGCGCAGGTGTAATTCGCAGATTTAGGGCTTTCTATAATCCCGAGATTCCGGAGAGCCTTGAAGAGTGCTCCCTCTACGGTCTCGACGTTGGGCTGGAGCTGGGAGCCGTGAAACCCGGTGCCTATGTATGCAAGTTTTAAAGCGACTCTCATAAGAATCTCTACCTGACTTTCTTCTTATAATAGACTTCTTTTACAATCAGCACGACTACTATAAAAAGACATCCAAAAAAGAACCAGACTCCGGGGTGAAGAGAAAGCGTATCATAAAGCCCGTAAACGCCTGCGTTAGGTAACCCTTCAGGCGGGATAGAGGGAATTCCCTGGACAGAATCCAAACCATCTGACATGGATACGGGAACTTCAGCAACTTCCTCAATTGGGCGGGTTTCCAGTCCGGAAGAGATATTTCCTGTCCCAGATTCCAGAGCCCTTGAACTTGCATTTAAGGCTCCATTTTCGGGTATTTGCCGGTCGATAGCTATTTTAGGGCTTATATTGCTACTTTCATTTACTTCCATAGCTGTATGATCCAGAGAAGGTTCACTGGGTACCTCCATTGTCCCCATTATTAGAGGTGCAGTCGCATCAATGACCCTCTTTGCCTGCATATACGCTGAAAAATACTCTATCCCTGCAGCTGCAAAGAAGGCAGCTCCTACTACCCCGATGTATTTTTGAAGCAGGCTTATTATAGAGAGCCTGTCAATAGGGCTTTTCGAAGGGACGAGCACAATCAGTTTTTCCACTGATTCATATATCTTTATTTGTCGTCCTTTCTGACTCCATTTTATTTGTTTTACTTTTATAAGACCGGATTCAACAAGAGAGTCAAGATTATACTTGACAGTAGTAAGGGGAAGCTTCAATTCCTCTGCAATTTTGGTTGCAGACATGCTTTCTTTCCCGAGTAACTCCAGGATTTTTAATGATGTTTCATTGGAAAGAACTTGAGTTATTTTTCTAGATTCCCCATTTACCGGGAGAACAAGTATCCTGCCTCCCTGCTCAACCGTATCTAACCCCTGTGGGGGTTCCCTCGCATCCGTCAAATCGTTTTGATTTTCAAGCCCATCCATAAAGCCCATCCATAATTACTTCCTTGATTAAAAATTTACCTATTTTTTTAATCAGTACATACTCTAGTTTATGTGAATCTTAATATAAACTTTTATTTTGTATATAATTATACATGCGCCACTATGTTTATATATAGAATCTGGACCTTAAACTTAAATATAAGATTGTGTATTCTAATCTAAATTTTCGCTGGTACCAATCATGATAACAAAACAGCAGATTCTGGAATTTCTGAAAGATTACGATTTAGAAAACATCACAATTGCGACAGTCTGTTCTCACTCAAGCCTTCAAATCTTTGATGGAGCTCGAAAAGAAGGCTTCAGAACTCTGGGAATCTGCGTTGGCAAACCTCCCAAGTTTTATGAAGCTTTTCCCAAAGCAAAACCTGATGAGTACCTTATTGTCGATAACTATGCCGATATAATGAATAAGGCTGAGGAACTCAGAAAGAAAAACACTATTATTATTCCACATGGCTCATTCGTTGCTTATCTCGGCACGGAAAATTTTGCAGAGCTGACTGTGCCTACTTTCGGAAACCGGGCTGTGCTCGAATGGGAGTCGGACAGGAACAAAGAGCGGGAGTGGCTACTTGGAGCAGGTATCCACATGCCCAAGAAAATTGACGACCCTCGCGATATCAATGGACCTGTAATGGTTAAGTATGACGGAGCAAAGGGCGGAAAAGGTTTCTTCGTCGCAAAAACTTATGAGGAATTCAATGAACTCATAGACCGCTCCCAGAAATATACAATTCAGGAATTCATTACTGGAACCCGCTATTACCTGCATTATTTCTACTCACCTATCAGAAACGAAGGATACACTTTAAGCAAGGGCAGCCTTGAACTACTTAGCATGGACCGCAGGGTAGAATCCAATGCCGATGAGATCTTCAGGCTGGGCTCACCCAAAGAGCTCATAGAAGCAGGCATTCGCCCGACATACGTGGTCACAGGGAACGCACCCCTTGTAGCAAGAGAATCCCTACTACCCCTCATCTTCTCTCTCGGAGAACGGGTAGTTGAAGAATCCCTGGATCTTTTTGGAGGGATGATAGGAGCTTTCTGCCTTGAGACGGTCTTTACAGATGAACTTGAGATTAAGGTCTTTGAGATCTCGGCTAGAATTGTTGCAGGAACAAACCTTTACATTTCAGGCTCACCTTATTCGGATCTGATGGAAGAAAACCTCTCAACTGGAAGGAGAATCGCTCGGGAAATCAAAATAGCTATCGAGACCAACCAGCTGGATCAGATAATATCCTGAACAAATACCCTGAACACAAGAGTTTTTCACAAACCTTCTCAAAGCCTTTTGAGAAAAGGTTTTTGATCAAACTTTTTTCTAAAAAGCTTGCGATCAAGCTTTTTTCGTAAAAGGGTTGTAGCACAACGGTTTCAATTCAATAGTTTTTAATCAGATCGTAAGGGTTTAAAAGTTTAGTTTTATTTTATTACTTCAAAACAAATTATTTTAAATAGTTTTCAGTCCGATACTGTCTGATGCAGAAAGTCGAAAACAAACAGCTCAGACCTACTTTTGGGGGGAAGGTTGCCGGGACTTTGCATGTGCTCGGAAATGAAGAGAATCCCGGAAAAGGTTTGCTCTCCATTGGAAATTACATGGCACTGGATCATTCCAGAGGGGCTGCCGTTTATCTCGATGCCTTGAAACCTCATGTTGTTTTGATCTGCGGTAAAAGAGGGTATGGGAAATCCTACACTATGGGCTGCTTACTTGAAGAACTTTCTCTTCTTGAGCCGGATATTAAGAGAAGGCTTGCATCCTTTGTTATTGATACCATGGGAATTTTCTGGACAATGAACTACCCAAATACGTTTGAAGCCCCAACGCTGAAAAACTGGAATTGTGCTCCTGTTGGGCTTGAGGCTGAGATTTTTGTGCCTGAAGGGAAGGTTGAGGCTTACAGGAAACGGAATATTAATGTAAAGCCCTTTTCCATTCCGGTGAGAGAACTTTCAGGAAACCAGTGGTGCAGGATTTTTAATATAGAGGAGGTTTCTCCCCCTGGAATTCTTCTGTTAAGGGCAGTCGAATCTCTCAGAGAAAGAGGAGATACATACTCTTTTGAGGAAATCCTCAGCGAGATAGCCAGGGACACACGCTCGGATGAGGCTTCGAAAGGGGCTGTAGAGAATTACTTCAGGGCAGTAAATTCCTGGGGGCTTTTCTCAAAAGAGGGGACATCACTATCAGCACTTGTATCAGGCGGGAAGACAACTATTCTTGATGTGAGTACACTTGAAAATGAAAACGTCTGTGCAGCAACAGTGTCAATTCTTGCGGGTAAGCTGTATGAGGCAAGACTTGAGGCAAGAAGAGCCTACGAAAAGAAGCTCATGGGAGAAAAATCCTTTGAGGAAGAGTTTCCCATGGTCTGGCTCTTTATAGATGAGGCTCATATTTTCGTACCTGCAAAGACTGAGGGGCTTGCCTCGAAAGTACTTATTAACCGCTGTCTCAGGCAGGGCAGACAGCCTGGACTCTCCCTGGTTCTGGCAACGCAGAGACCTGCAAGCCTGCATCCTGATGTCGTTTCCCAGAGTGATCTTCTTATCTGCCACAGACTCACGGCAAGTGATGATATTCTGGCTCTTGAGGCGTCGCGTCCTCTTTATATGCAGGAAAGCATTCAGGCTTACCTTAAGAAGATGGGGAGCGAAAGAGGGGCTGCTCTGATTGTGGATGACCATTCCGAGTCAGTTCATCTTGTACGCATCCGTCCGAGGTTAAGCTGGCACGGAGGAGGAGAACCGAATGCTCTTGAGCCTTATTACGAGGAAGAAAGCAGTGAAAATTCAAACCAGCAATAAAGATACTGGTTCCTGAAGGTTTTTCAGGAAACTCAGGAATGAAAAGATGAAAATTGTTAACCAGCTTTTATATAATGTCAGAAAATAATTTAAATATTACCTGTGATACTTCAACCCTGTGAATACAGCTAAGTGCAAGCTGTAAGAATTCTAATATAGCAGCATTTAATTGCAGCAAACGATCGGTGATGATATGAAAGGAAGAGCCTGGAAGTTCGGAGATGACGTGGATACCGATGCAATAATTCCTGGAAGGTACCTGATTTACAATACCCCTGAAGAGCTTGCAAAGTACACGTTTGAAGGCGTGCGCCCCGAATTTGCAAAAAACGTGCACGAAAATGACATCGTGGTCGCAGGAAGCAATTTTGGTTGCGGTTCATCACGCGAACACGCACCCCTTGCCCTGAAAGGAGCAAAGGTAGCCTGTGTAATTGCAAAGTCTTTTGCAAGGATATTTTTCAGGAATGCAATAAATATCGGACTCCCTGTCCTGGAATGCCCTGACACTGACAAAATCGATGACGGAGATGAACTTGAAGTAGACCTTGCGACAGGAGTTATTATAAACAAAACAAAAGGTGAGACTTACCAGGCGACCCCTCTCCCTGATTTCGTACGCGAAATCGTAGATGAAGGAGGGCTTATAGAATATGCCAGGAAACTGGTCACCGAGCGCTCAAAAACAGAAAATTAGTCCTGAGACACACCTGTCCGTATTTGACAGCTCGCGGTAAAATGGCAGTTTTACCCGAAAATTTTAAAGGAGTGAAAGTATGACGCAGTATAAGATTCCGGTTCTCCCAGGAGACGGGATAGGCCCAGAAATTATCGCCGAAGGCAGAAAAGTTATAGACGCCGCTGGTGAAAGATTCGGTTTTGATGTAGAATGGATTGAATACCCGCATGGGGCAGATCACTACCTTGAAACAGGTGAACTGATTTCAGAAGAAACCTTAAAGGAATTATCCAGATATCCTGCCATTTACCTTGGTTCCATTGGAGACCCCAGAGTTGCCCCCGGAATTCTTGAGAAAGGAATCTTATTAACTGCACGCTTCTACTTTGACCAGTACATTAACCTCCGCCCCATAAAACTCCTTGATGGAGTCTGGACCCCTATCAAGGATAAAACCTCAAAAGACATCGACTTCGTGGTTGTCAGAGAAAACACCGAAGACTTCTACATAGGAATTGGCGGCAGGGCAAAAAAAGGAGAGAGCAAAGATCTCCTTGAAGTCAGGCGAACACTCTATTCCGCAAAATTCGGGCTTGATATCGAGACAGACAGCGAAGAAATAGGATACCAGATAGGTTTGATCTCCAAAGAAGGCACGAGAAGAGTTATCGAGTATGCCTTTGACCTTGCTGGAAAACGTAAAAAACACGTTTCGTCCGTTGACAAGGCAAACGTACTTTCCGACATTTACGGCTTCTGGAGAGAGGAATTCAATGAGGTTTCCGCAAAATATCCCGATATTACCACAGATTTCAACTTTGTTGACGCCATAACCATGTGGTTTGTGAAAAACCCGGAATGGTTTGATGTGGTCGTAACTCCTAATATGTTCGGAGATATAATTACAGACCTTGGAGCCATGATCCAGGGCGGCCTTGGGCTTGCTCCCGGCGGAAATATCAACCCAACAGGCACAAGCATGTTTGAGCCTATTCACGGTTCAGCTCCGAAATATAAGGGCCAGAATAAAGTCAACCCGATTGCCACAATCTGGGCAGGTGCCATGCTAATAGAACAGCTTGGAGAGAAAGAAGCCTCAGATATGATAGTAAGCGCAATCCAGAAAAATATCCTGGACGGCAAAGTTAGAACCTACGACATGGGCGGCAGGAGTAGCACCTCGGATGTCGGGGATGATATTGCAAGGAGAATAAAGGAAGAATAATTCAAAATCTTCCTATTCTGTATCTTTTTTTAACTAATTTCTGATTAAAGAGAACTTCCAGAATAAAAACTCGCCCAAGAGTTCATTTTGTTTCTCGTAGCTTATTTTCAGGAAAACTCCTGCATGGAAGAATTTCATATTTAAAGATCCCGTTTCTACAGCAGGGTCGTCCTCCGTTATTTTCTGGTTTCTTCATTTTGCTGAAAATTCCGATTCCTTTTACATCGATATCGTCAATCCCAGGACTCATTATTGGGATTCTCATGTAATTTATTTAACTATTAACAATATTCCGCTCTAAAAGTTCTATTTTTACTCAAGCACTGGATATATCTTTTAAATAAATTATATCATGGCATACTCTATTAATTAAATTCCTGTCATGGCTTACGACCAGTACTCCAATATTAAGCTCCTCAACTATACCCAAAAGTACATTCCAGATCTGAGCCTGAGTAATAGCGTCTACCATTGTAGTTATTTCATCGGCAATTAAAAACCTGGTTTTAGGGCTTAAAGCCCGGGCAAGAGCGAATCTCTGGAGTTCGCCTCCGGAAAGCTCATTTGGCCATCGATTAAGCCAGCTCTTTTTTATCCCGAATGAGTCTAAAATATCCTGTGAAACGGTATGCCCTTCATTTAAGATATCTTTCATTTTCCATTTGGGATTTACAGCCTTTTCCGGATGCTGGAAGATAAGTTGAACCGGGTTATAGCCTTTTGCCGGGAGAGGTTTTCCATCTAGACTCACTTTTCCCTTATACCTGGTTTCATAGCCAGCTAATATCTTACATAAGGTTGATTTTCCGCTTCCGCTATCTCCAACCAGTCCCATTATTTCTCCACTGCCTAAAGAAATATTAACATCTTTTAAAATTAAATTATCTTTTTTGTATCCGAAAGTGATATTTTCGCCTTTAAGATACATTGTTGCACCTCACCACTCCTCCATTGACCTGCCTAAGCTCAGGGATACCCTGAGAGCATAGAGCTTTCTTTTTGGAACATCTTTCATAAAAGATGCATCCATCAAAGACTTCATCTTGCATTGGTTGATGACCTTTAATTACCTGGAAGTTATTCTGGGGAAGTGCGTTCCAGAGTGCACGGGTGTATGGATGCCTCAGGTTTTCACCATTATTCTTAAAATCCTCAACATTAGCTACCTCCAAAACAGTGCCAGCGTAGAATACTGCAATCTTATGAGAGACTTTTAATGCAGCCTCTATATCATGAGTTATGAGTATCACTGCACAGCCTCTATCTGCCATGTCTTTTAGGTAACTCAGGGTCTCATTCAGGGTTTTCTCATCTAACCCCGGTGTCGGCTCATCTGCAATTATAAGTTTTGAGGAGCGTATTACGGCAGTGGAGACAAGAACTCTTCGAATCATCCCTCCTGAGAGCTCGTGAGGGAGCATTCCTTCAACTTCCGATTTTAAATTATACCTTTGAAAGATCTCTCTCAGGAGTTTCCTCATTAAGCCCTTATCTTTCTTCTCAACGCACCCTATCACCTGATCGGAAATTTTCATTAAAGGATCAAGATAGGTTGTAGCCTGCGGAATCAGGGCTATTTCTTTACCTCTTAATGCTTCCTTTCTTTCCTGGGTAAGCTCTTCGCCATCGTATTCTATTTTACCACTGAGTTTTGCATTTGAAGGCAAAATTCCTAAAATCGAGTGAGCCAGAAGACTTTTACCGGACCCGCTTGATCCAACAACAGCCAGGATCTCGCCTCTATAAGCCTGTATACTTAAATTAGAGATCACTTTCAACTCTGTTTGTCTAAGTCCCGAAGTATATTGAGTGAATGAAAGTGAAAGATCCTCTACATTTAATAAAACCTCAGCTTTTCTCTTTTTCCCATCAACTGTCTTAAATGCAGTAACTGGCTCTGCTTTAGTCCTTAGTTCAACTTTATTTCCCATATTTCACACCCTCTAAACATAACTAAAATATTTTTTATTCGTGAGCTTTTTTCGGATTCATTAACTTACCCAAATTTTCTCCAATCAAATCAAATGCCAGGACTACAATTAGCAGGGATAATCCTGGGAAAAATGCGAGCCACCAGTATCCTGCTGAGAGGTATCGCATAGATTCTGATAGGATTATACCGATTGCAGGCTCGTGCGGTGAAAGTCCGAAACCCAGAAATGTTACCGAGGCTTCGTGTAAAATCGCATGTGGGAACATTAAAATCGTGCCTAGAAGTATCTGTGGAATCAGATGTGGCAGGATGTGTTTTCTAGCTATCCACCACTTTGACCTGCCAAGATTCCTGGAGATATGAATGTACTCCTGGGTTTTCAGTTGCTTGATTTCTGCTCTTACGACCCTTGTTAAGCTCGGCCAGTGGGTTAATGCAACTCCGATGATAACTCCTGTTGCTCCTCCACCAATCCCAATGGAAATGAGAATTATCAAAAGAAGATGAGGAATTGAAAGAAACAGGTCTACCAGCCAGGATACAAAAGCGTCTGCTGTCTTTCCTGCACTTGAAAGTAAGCCTAAAATTAAAGTAAGCACTGTACTAATAGCGGAAGCAAAGCCTCCAACCAGTATACTTAGACCCAGCCCCTCAAGGGTTCTTACGAACATATCTCTTCCCATCCAGTCCGTTCCGAATGGATGCTCCAGAGAGGGGGCAAGATTTTTTGCACCAAAATTAGTCTGTAATGCTTCCCCATCCAGATATATGCTGGAAATTACAATTGCAAGTAATAAAAGTGAAGTTGAACCTATAATTAAGAGGGTTTTCTGTCTCAGGTTTAATCCTCGGAATAATCCGCTGTTAACTGTTACAACAGCAGTACTCATATCGATGCCTCCTGCTGCTTTATCCTTGGATCAATGAATTCATAGATAATATCAGCAATCAGATTCCCAAAGAAAACAAATATAGCACTGAAAATTACTATTCCCAGGAGCAGAGGCACATCAGACCGTAATCCTGCAGCTACTGCAGCCTGCCCGATTCCGGGATATGAGAAAACCTGTTCAACAAGGACTGTCCCTCCGAATAATTCACTGAAACTTAAAAACTGCAGGGTAATTGCTGGAAATGCGACATTCCGGACCCCATGCCTTAATACCAGATCCAGTCCTTTTTCGCCTCTTGCTTTTGCAAATAATACGTAGTCGCTGGACAGGACTTCTATTAATTTTTCTCGAGTGAACATTGTAATTTTGGCAATGTCCAGTAAACTCAAAGTCAGTGCAGGGAGAATTAAACGCTCAAGCCAGTCAAAAAAGGTCACATCTTCAGCTCTAACACCTATAGGCACACTTAACCCTATTGGGAACCAGCCAAGATATACTGAAAAGATCATCAGAAACACCAGTGCCAGCCAGAAAGTCGGTGCAGCAGCCAGAGTGTAACAATAAGTTTTTATCGCCTTATCTACCCAGGTTCCCTGTTTCGCACCCGCTACTATTCCTAAAATAAAACCCAGGATTCCTGCAAAAAGCCATGAGACTCCCATTAAAACAAGGGAAGCTGTAAATCTTTCTTTAATGACATCAATTACAGGCACTCTATAAATCAATGAAGTTCCGAAATCACCTTTGATAATATCTCCAGCCCAGTTCAGAAATTTTTCCTGTGGAGGCGTGTTAACCCCCCAGTACTCTTCAAGTTTGGCTTTGTGCTCTGGAGTTACAGGCATTTCGCCAATATAAGCTCTAACAGGATCTATAGGTGAATATTGAATAAGCATGAAACTTGCAAAACAGACAAAAACCAAGAGGCTTATCAACCTGAAGGTTTTTTTCCCTATAAAACCCACTATTTTCTCATTATTTGACACGTTATTCCCTCGTACATTAACTGTTACAATGAAGGCTCTTTTATCATGACTACAGAACTATGAATGGTTTTCAGAGACTTTCAGAAGCTCCCGTATCATTTCAAACCATCATTGGATTAAATCTGACAAAGACGATGTTTTACCATCCCACTGGATTATTTTTCCCCAGATTTCCACCTTGAAATAAGAAAAATGGTAGAAATGAGTGATATCTGTACATTATAGATACAGGCTCAACCACTCATTCCAAGGTCGGGTTGGCTGGGTCTACCCTTTTCCACTCATAGATATTTCCTAGAATATCAGATCCTGCGTTTTTTTGAGGAGTTCCTATATCCAGAGTCTCATCTATCATATAGAGATAGTCAGTTGTCACCAGCCAGAGCCAGGGTGCATCTCCCGCAGGCCCAAAACCCGTATTTCCATCGTATGCAGCTAACTGCCAGTATTTTATAGCCTCATCTTGATCTTCCGATTTTAAAGCTGCCTCCAGATATCCATCTACAACAGGATTACTGTAAAGTCCCGGATTTCTGTATGTATCATCTGGCTCTTTGCTGTGGTATTGCAGGTATAAGGTATGGGTATCGATATTGCTGAAAGCGTATAAGACAGCTGAATTGTATTGATTGGCATATATTTCATCCCAGCTTGCGCCTACAAGGTCTATTTTTATACCTAATTTTCTGGCTTGTTCGCTTACAGCTACAGACAGAGCCTGCCTTATCGGGTCATCGGAAGAATAGTACAGTTTAAACTGTGCTTTAGTTCCGTTCTTTTCTCGAATTCCATCGCCGTCAGTGTCTTTCCATCCCGCATTCTCCAATATTTTTTTGGCTTCTTCGGGATTTGAGTCATTAATTCTGGCTTCGGGGTTTCCATATTCCCGTTGATCTACTCCAGTATATTCTACGTCTCCTTTTCCAGAGAGTACTCCTTCAAGCAGGGCTTTTCTATCTATACCTATGTTCAAAGCTTTTCGAATTGCTATATCGGCTGTTACATTATTGCCTATGGGATCTCCCTTGAGGCTCTTTTCACCGGTGTCATTCTGCATTGGGAACGAAACTCCCAGTGCTCTTGATGCCGGGAGAGCTACTAATCTATATCCGTCTATAGTCTGATTTGCATGGCTAATTTCGATCTCGGCTATATCCACTTCACCAGACTTTGCGGCTGCAAATGCAGTATCTTTATCCAGAAACAGCATGGTTATTTTTTTGAAATACGGTTTTTCTCTGTAGTAATCTTCGTTTAGTTCGAAGATTGCCTGTTGACCTTTGTCCCATTGCACCAGTTTATATGGTCCTGACCCTATTGGATTGGAGCCATAGGTTTCTTTTTCGTATGCATGTTCCGGCACAATCCCAACATACCTGAGTTTCCATATGAAACTGGATTGAGGTTCTTTTAATTCAAATTCAACAGCAGTATCATTTATCGCAGTAGCTTTCTTGAGATTACTCATATCCAGCTCGGAGTTACTTCCGATTGCTGTATTAAATGTAAATGCCACATCTTCTGCGGTTAGCTTTTCACCGTCCGTGAACCTGACGTCATCTCTTATATTTACAGTCCAGATTTTTCCATCCGAGCTAATTGAATAATTCGTAGCAAGATCGTTTATCATGCTTCCATCGTCAGCTGATTTAAAAAGAGTACTCTGTATCAGCGGCTCGAAGTTCACATGACCGCAACCCCATCCAAGAAGCGGGTCAAATCCAGTTTCCGGCTCGCCTGTGTGCCCATATACATTCACAACCAGTTCATCCGAACCCTGAGAAACTAATTCTTCAGAACTTCTGAATATTGATTCATCAGAAACCTGAGAAGTTGAGCTTGCTGGCACATCCCCTTGTACGAAAATAAGAGCAAGCGCAATAATTAAGGCTACTGCCCCTATGAACAAATACTGCTGGTCTTTCTTAATTTGAATTCCTCCTTCTTTACCAAAATTCAAAACATCTGAGCAAGATTGAGCTGTTAAATAAGAATGAACTATTTGGAAAGATTTTTAACTGTCATAAGTAAACATGAAAATAATTTATTGAATATTATTTTTCTGACTAAAAGTGGTAACGAATGTTACTTATTACTAGGAAGTTAAGACAACTAAATTAAACCAATCTTACTATAAATAAATTCCGAAATGTATGTGTTACTAAATCCTTGTTTTTAAGTAAGCTAGTATTACTAAATAGAAAATATCTTTTTATTCTGTATATTTAATTGGTTGAAATATTAAGGATTAAGGAGCGAAAAATGTAAAATGTAATGAATCATCAAAATGAATCATCAAAAAGAGTCATACTGAGGAGTTTTGCATCCTCAGCTTTAATAAAAAGAGCACAGAAACAGTTTGTGCGCTGAGACTCACTTTTCGGTTTAATTTGCTGTACGCTTCCATTCCAGAATGTTGCCGAAAATATCTGCGCCATGCGGCTGTATTCTGGGAGTCCCGATATCTAAATTCTCATCCATAATATACACATAGTTAATAGTTGCAATCCAGAGCCATGTGGCATCTCCCTTTGCAGAGAAACCCGTCGTTCCATCCCAGGCAGCCAGTTGCCAGTTTTTATTAGCTGTTTCCAGATCAACACTGGTTATGGCTTTCCTCAGATAATTATCAACGACTGGATTGCTGTACATTATTATATTGTTGTAGCTTGAAGGATCGTAACTTTTACTGTAATATTTCAGATACAGGTCAGCCGGATCCAGCGAACCAAAACCGAAAAGTACTGGAGTTGAGTGCGCCAGGGTATCTATCTCGTTCCAGCTTTTACCTACGATTTTAATATTTATACCCAATTTTCTGGCTTCCTCACTCAATGCAATTGCTAATGCCTGCCTATCCTGAGCATTTGCAGGATACAGAAGGGTAAATTCGGCTTCCAAGCCATTTTTCTCAACAATGCCGTCTCCATCAGTATCAATCCAGCCGCCTTCGGTTAAAATTTTCTTTGCTTCCTCTATATCTCCGTCTTCGAAAATAGCTTCCTTATTACCCCATGGCAGCTTATCTACGCCAGTGAATTCTTCTTTTCCCTGCCCGTTTAAAGCCCCTTCAATCAGTGCCTGCCTGTCTATCCCGATGTTCAGAGCTTTTCTTATTGCAGGGTCAGAAGTCACATTATTTCCGATTGCATAGCTGTTTTCGGTTTTTTCTCCAGTATTCGGATTCATGGGGAAACTTATCCCACGGGCATCTATGGAATCAAGGGACACTATTTTCATCCCAGGTACTTCCTGATTGGCGTAAGAAGCAGGAATTTCAGCTAGATCGACCTGTCCTGCCTTTGCTGCTGCAAAAGCAGAGTCTGATCCCATAAAGAGCATAGTCAACTTTTTGAAGTACGGCTTCTGTCCGTAGTAATCCGGATTTGCTTCAAAGATTACCTGCTGCCCTTTATCCCACTGCACAAACTTATATGGACCCGAACCTATTGGATTGGATCCGTAAGTTTCAGCGTTGTAAGCATGCTCAGGGACAATGCCAAGAGCTACCAGTTTATTGATGAAGGTAGATTGAGGATCGTTCAACTCAAATTCAATGGTATAATTATCGATTGCTGTTGCCTTTTTCAGCATGGACAAATCTATATTTCCACCTGCATTTGCTGCTGTATTAAATGTGAATGCCACGTCTCTGGCTGTTAAAGGCACTCCATCATGGAACTTAACATCGTCCCGTATTGTAACGGTCCACTTCAGTCCATCGCTGCTGATCGTATAATTTGTAGCCAGATCATTGATCAGGTTTGCCTCGCTATCCCTTTTGAAAAGAGTGCTCTGAACCAGAGGTTCTCTGCTGTTTCCCCAACCGGCAATCGGGTCAAAACCTGCTTCTGGTTCTCCTCCGTGTGTACCTACTGCTACCACAAGTTCCTCCGAACCCTCAGAAACCAATTTATCCGAACCTTCGGATACAGATTCATCAGAAACCTGGGAGATGGGGCTTACTGACTCGCCAGCCGGCATGAAAGCAAAAGCAGCTGCGACAATTAGAGCTATTACCCCTATTAAGAGATATTGCTGGTTTTTCTTAATTTAAACTCCTCCTTTCTCTCAGTTATTTGAGTTATTGCAATAGTATTACGTTACTGGGGGCGTTTTAAATAATTTATAACCTATAAAATAACACGTATAAAATAAAAATTAATACTATAGCAATACTTTTTAAGCTAAAATTAAGATTACATAGACTAAAACCCTTTGTTATAAATACTTTCCTAAATATAGATAATACTAATTAGTAGTTTTAGAGAAAATTGTGTTACAAAATCTGACCCATGATAGATACAGTATTCCTTTATTCGTGATCATGATTTTGAAGGAAATGCTTAATGAACGGGATAATTGGCTAACTCGAGAAGTACAGGATCTGATTTTTCAGGAGTTCGGTATTGAATACAGCTCAAAAAGGTCTGGATTACTCTTCAAAGTTTAAAAAGAGCAGGTGAAAACAATTAATTGATCCTTGACTCAAAGTTATTTCTGTAATTTTGAATTTGAAAATTATCATTTTCTGACCATGAAAAAGTAATTCTGAAATTTTTATTTAAGGTTGAGTTATAAAAACAGATTAATAAATGCAGACAATTTGAGAAATATAAATAGTTTGAGAAATATAAATAGTTTGAGAAATATAAATAGTTTGAGAAATATAAATAATTTGAGAAATGTAAAAAATAAAATATCGGAAAAAGATAATGAAAATAAAATAAAAACTATAGTGTTTTTATTTATGAGGCATGATATGTTTGAATATTCGACAGGCAAAAATTGAAGATGCAGAAGAAGCGGCAGAATTAATTTGCATGGCCTGGGGAGAATGTGCTTATGTGCTCGCAGGTTCTAATAATCAGAAGGATGCACAAGAGGTTATAAAGAAATTCTATTAGCAGCCAGATAATATTTTAAGTTATCAAAATATCTATGTCGCTGAGGTACGTAACCGCACAGCAGGCTTGATTTTATCATTTCCTTCAGACAATTTTCCACGTTTGAGTAAGCTTTTGGTGGAAAAACTTCCTAAGCTATATAAATCCGATGCTAAGGATTATCAAAGAAAAGTAGTCCCCATGTTAAAAACAAAAGAGGCGGAACCTGGCGAATATTATATAGATTCACTTGCCGTTTATCCACAGTACCGAGCATGTGGGATTGGAAGTAAATTGCTAAAAGCAGCTGCTCTCAAATCTCATAAACTTGGCATTTCTAAAATCTCATTGATTGTTAAACCCGAAAACAAAGGGGCTCTAAAATTATATAAAAAGCATGGATATTCTGTAAGAGGGAAACTGAAACAGGCTGGTACGAACTTTTTGAGCATGGTTAATCTAATTAATCCGACTGGAAAATCAAGCAGTAAAAAGGCATTGTTCAGTAAATTGTTATTGTTTTAGGTGTAGTTGAACACCCCTTTCCCCATTTTTTAATCTTCTGCTATTATCAGCCTTCTTATCCCATTTTTAACCTACGAGCAAGGCTGCGAATCAAAAGATGCACAAAAAATCGAGATTTAGATCTGTTTTATTCAAAAACTCTTTTTAAGGCTCAATGAAATTTGGAGAAAGCCTAAGAGCAAGAAAGTTTAGTAACGGAGTTGTTTAAATATCATCGTCTTTGAAATGTTAAAAATTACTATATAAACTGTTCTTTGAATTTATCTAAGATGACTTTAGATACAAAAGTTTAATAAAAAGAAAGGCGTATACTGAGATATTTCCAAACCTCTAAAAAACGCTGTTTTTCTTGTATTTATAAAGGGTTTGATAATATCCCAACAAGAAATTTAGTTTTAATATAGTAGTAATCTCAGGCTTTTTCTAGCCAAATAGAGGAAAAATTTCCCCTATTCGAATGCAAGATCCATTAAAACAAGGATTGAAACCCGATTTTGCAGCTACCGTGATATAATCAGTTTTAGTATTCGAATGCAAGATCCATTAAAACAAGGATTGAAACTAACACTTTACACAGGAGGTGAACCGTGAAAAAAAGATTCGAATGCAAGATCCATTAAAACAAGGATTGAAACAGTTCTCGAAGCTCTTTTTTCACGGTTTGGATTGACATTCGAATGCAAGATCCATTAAAACAAGGATTGAAACGTCATTAATTCCAGAGCATCACGTTTGTTTTGCAAGATTCGAATGCAAGATCCATTAAAACAAGGATTGAAACTGAAAGTTCCTGAATATTCGTACTCTTTCGTTGATATTCGAATGCAAGATCCATTAAAACAAGGATTGAAACCAGATCATCCATGATGCACATCAGGCAGCAGTACAGGATTCGAATGCAAGATCCATTAAAACAAGGATTGAAACAGGCTGTTATGGAGGCTGAATAAATGCCTCTCACTGATTCGAATGCAAGATCCATTAAAACAAGGATTGAAACTACCTTTCAACTTAATGTATCTACAATTATCAGTTTTATTCGAATGCAAGATCCATTAAAACAAGGATTGAAACTATCATCTCTGCCTGGAAGAAGCTGCGAAGCGGGGCAGGATTCGAATGCAAGATCCATTAAAACAAGGATTGAAACTACTCAAGTCGCCGAAAATGATACCGTTATCCTGCCATTCGAATGCAAGATCCATTAAAACAAGGATTGAAACTCCTAATTTTAAGATTAATCCGTCCAAGCTGTCTGGTGATTCGAATGCAAGATCCATTAAAACAAGGATTGAAACCTGCCTGGTAAGTCTCATCCGCCGAATTCTTCATATCAATTCGAATGCAAGATCCATTAAAACAAGGATTGAAACGAGCTCCCTGAAGAAGTCGCACAAAAGTTTGAGAAATTCGAATGCAAGATCCATTAAAACAAGGATTGAAACTAAACGGCTTCTAGATGATACTACAAAGAAGAATAAATTCGAATGCAAGATCCATTAAAACAAGGATTGAAACTATTCAGCAAGTAAATTGAGAGATGTTATATTATGGTATTCGAATGCAAGATCCATTAAAACAAGGATTGAAACAATATTAGGGATGCCTAATTAACGGTTAGGTTCTCTGAATTCGAATGCAAGATCCATTAAAACAAGGATTGAAACGTTAAGATCGGCTGCGGTAAGTGTCTTAAAATCTTCTGATTCGAATGCAAGATCCATTAAAACAAGGATTGAAACCACATGGTTACACTTCTACCGATAGCGAAAAGGATTTATTCGAATGCAAGATCCATTAAAACAAGGATTGAAACTTTGCTTCGTTGTCGTTGCAGATATAGACCCGTTTAAGGATTCGAATGCAAGATCCATTAAAACAAGGATTGAAACCTGTGTGAAAGTGTCCGTTCCTGAATTCTACCGATACATTCGAATGCAAGATCCATTAAAACAAGGATTGAAACATCCTCAGGACCCCAGCCGAGTACACACGCCCATTCAGATTCGAATGCAAGATCCATTAAAACAAGGATTGAAACATATTAAGAAATTAGACTGATAACGATCTCAAGGGATTCGAATGCAAGATCCATTAAAACAAGGATTGAAACACCGAATAAATAACCATCTCGGTGTGGAAGTCTGTATTCGAATGCAAGATCCATTAAAACAAGGATTGAAACTCATTTGTGAAGCGAGAACAGTAGCATCATTATACGATTCGAATGCAAGATCCATTAAAACAAGGATTGAAACCTGTTTGACCGATTTTAAAACTCATCTTTTTTGGCTATTCGAATGCAAGATCCATTAAAACAAGGATTGAAACCATAGTCAAACATTGAGTTGTACAGGTTTACATTTCTATTCGAATGCAAGATCCATTAAAACAAGGATTGAAACCATGTCCGCCGCCAATCTCCGTAAGAAGGCCAGTTTATTCGAATGCAAGATCCATTAAAACAAGGATTGAAACGAAATAAACGTCATTGCTGTAACGAGAGCACCTTCTGATTCGAATGCAAGATCCATTAAAACAAGGATTGAAACTTCTTGTAATCGTCTTTGGTGGTCTCGCCTGGGAATATATTCGAATGCAAGATCCATTAAAACAAGGATTGAAACCGCATGAAAAATAAATAGACGAGTGCTGGCAGTTTGATATTCGAATGCAAGATCCATTAAAACAAGGATTGAAGCATTTTACTTCGTAATGTTTTTGCATGGAGATATCATATTCGTGAACAAACCTATCAGATCTGTCAGATACTATATATTAATTGTCGAATGAAATAGAATTCAGGATAACCTTCTGAAAATAAGATCCTGTAATGTACCTGATATAGTCTAAGTATATTGTCAGATATAATATACACAAGCATGTAGGCTAATATAAGATACTTATAATCCTGAAGATTTATTCTTTACTTTTCTTATATAATTACACGTATAGGGGTTTAGCAGAGCTTATGCGATTGGATTTAAAATAATGGTTTTAGACCTTTAAATTATTAAATTTACATTAAAACCTTAATGTCTATGTGCTTGTTTTTGAGCTTCAATTGCATAAACTCTGTTTATAAAAAGGACAGACTATACAAATAATTGGAGGGGTATTAGAGTGAAGGAACGTGAAATACCAGGGCTTATAGAGCTGAAGATGGAATTTGAAAGCAAGCTGTCAGGCATAAAAGAGTACCAAGAGTTGAAAGCTGAGTTTGACAGGAGTGCCATGGGCTTGATAAAAGAGGCGATTCGTAGCAAAGGCATCAGATTAGAAAGCGGACGAACCCCTGGCAGTCAGCCATCTCTTGCTGTGGGCTGCGGCTTCTGTGAAGTATGCATAACTGCCTGCACTGACTGCGTAGCCTATTCTTAAAAGGAAGCGATCAATTAGGGATAGATGGGTACAAAACCCCTTATCCAACTATTTTTACCCAAAGCTTAACCAAGGGCTCACATTTGACGGAATGATTTGACGGAATGATTGGAGACCTGACATGCTGAAAGATGATAATTACCTCAAGCTGAAACCTGAATGGGTTTTAAGAAACGACGGTAACAAGGTCATACTTTACCTAACCTCCACCAAGAACATAGAATACCAGATATTAGATCCAGTAACAGCCACGGTTATAAGCCTGATAAACGGCAGGCGCTGTGTAGGGGATCTGACAAAGACAATAGGCTTCCTGTTCGATATATCCACAGACTCATCCAGATCACTATTAGAAAACATAGTTAACGTGCTCAACGATAAGCTAGAGAAAATCGATGTACTTGACGTTCCAGACACCACGGCTGTAGAATATAATCCTCTGGATTTCCTCGTATCCCCGGAAGAGTTCGTATGCCAGCACAGGCTAGCCAGGCCCTTGACTTTGATGCTGTACTTCAGCGGCTGGTGCCAGACAAACTGTATCTACTGCTATGCAGATCTTACTAACATGCGTAAGCTTAATCACATGTCCCTGGGACAATGGATGGAGATAATGGAGCAGGCCAGGGATCTCGGCATACGTATGCTCCAGCTTACAGGGGGAGACCCGATGAGTAGACCGGACTCAGCGGAGTTTCTGGCAAAGCTTACAGAGATGGGATTCATATTCCTGGCATCTACAAAGTGCTATGTCAGTCTGGATGATGCTAATCGACTGGCTGAAGCTGGATGGAATAACCCCGTAAATGGCGTCAACAGAGAATTTCAGGTCAGCATTGATAGCCCGGACCCGGAAACAGCTGATCGTTTAATGAGGTGTAAAGGCTACCTCAGCAGAGCGACAGAGACGCTGCAGAATCTCATGGATGCAGGCATAGAGCCAAAAGTCAAGGCCGTTTTAACCCCAATCAATTACCATCAGGCCTATGATCATGTCGAAACCTTTTCTGAGCTTGGTATTAGAAACTTCCAGTTCACCAGCTATGCAAGAAGTCACTACCGTCATGATGATCATCTGTTCCTCACTGATGAAATGAAATTGAAGGCTTCAGATCTCTTGAAAGCTGCAAAGGAGAGCTGGCCTGACCTGATAATAGAAGGAGATGCAGTAAAGTATACTCTCCCTAGTCCTGAGAGCCAAAAAGAGAGGAGAAAAAAAATGGGAGTCCAGAGCAGGTTGTTCTGCAGGCAGAACTACGCTTGGGATCGCACCTGATGGAAGCGCTGTATTGTGCGAACAGATGCCCCTTGATGCAAAGTACTTCTTTGGAGACCTTAAAAGACAGTCGATAATGGAAGTCTGGAACTCCCCAGAGCTTCTCAGATTCATCTGCCCGCCGAGGGAGAATTTTGTCGGCACCCCGTGTCAACTCTGTACGGATTTCAATAATTGTATCCATGATAAAGGCTACTGCTTCAGAGATGCATTATTCGCCTACGGAAGAATACACCACCCACCGCCAGACTGTCCCCAGACGCCGGTGGGAGCTTACAGATTAACCTGAGATGGCTGTTGATAGAAGTTAATAATTTGGAGTAAATAAAAACATGGCCGAAGGACTGCAGGGATCTCAATCCAACTCCGGGATTTTATAATCAGCAAAATTTCTGGATAGTTATGGAGATAAAAAAGAATTCAAAAGAACTCGAATAGTTACTTGCCACTGTGGGTTTGTAACTACCGGGTTTTCTATAAAATTGATGAAGAAGAAAAGAAAGTACATATCTTCGATATTTTGGCCGCTGAACAGGCACATAAGAAATATAGAAGATATAAGCTGCTGTAAAAACAAGAATTGAAACCTCGATCTTCATCAATACCAATTAGACAGGGTTTTAAACGCCCCGCTTGCTTTTCTTGCCTTAAGGCCTTCTATGTTCATGATTCTGTCGATCTCAGACTCGTCGTCGCTAAGAATATAGCTAATATTTTCATGAGCTGTGTTTACTAGCCATGGTTTACCATTCTTATAAAAACTCAAGTCTTCGAGAGGCCATATCCAACTACTGTAAAGTGAACTTGAAACCTCTTTTATTATCTCTCTGGCTTCCGGACTGGCACGGTAATAATAAACATATGCAAACTGGTCACATAGTATTGTACCTGGCCATTCTGATTGCTTTTTCATTTCTATTAAATGATCATTTAGCTTTTCCAATATGGATTTACCCTTATCGTCTAATTTAGTTTCTTCATGTACAACGAGAGTAAACCTATCACATAAATCAAAAGCCAGATCAATCAGGTGCCTATAAACATCGTTTTTAGGTTCAGAAGTAATATCTATCACATATCTCCTGTACATCAAGTTCTCTCCGTAAAAGTTTATTTGTAAGACTATACCATGCAAATACGATTAAATCATTAATTATTCAAAGGAGTCTTTGAATTATGCAGACATATTCTGGCAAAAGACAACATTCTGTTTAAAATTATTTAGTTATTAAGTATATAGTTCTTTCTCTGTTTTATTAATAAGTTTGGAGGAAAATGGGACAGGAAGTAGTATAAGAGTTATACCCACTGAAGAGTCGATTGAAAAGATAAGTGAAAGCATAGAAGAGATTGAACGCACAGAAAAAGAAGACTTTGTCTATAAAGAAGAAGATAAGTCGCTCAATAATAAGATCAAAAATATATACAAAGTTATTGTTCTCTGGATAAACTGTTACAAGCATACGGATTGTGCGGCTGGAATTGAAAATATTGAGCGGAGTCTTGGCGAGAAAATACAAAACGTTATTTAAATATATACGAAGATTTTATTTTGTTACAGATTCTCTTCTATAAATATCAAAATGTATATATGATAAGAGTAATAATATCAAAATTAGAAAAGATATTATTAAAAAATTATCCATATTTCATGACTCAGGAAAATATTAAACTCAAGACTCTTGAGATGACTTTTGAAGGACCAGAGGAATTCAGGGGTGATGCAAATCAGATCCGCGGTTTCTTTGCGTCAAAATTCAATGAATACGACCAGCTCCATAACCATAATACTGACAGATTTTATTACCGCTACCCTCTGGTACAATATAAAGTTCTTGATAGGATACCACTTGTAGTTGGCATAAATGAAGGAGCAGAAATTTTGAAAGGTTTATTTGACAAATTTGATACCGTCACCCTTCCTCATCAAAATTTTGAAATCACAGAGCGGTCTCTGAGGCTTAAAAAACAGGATTTCGGCCTGACAAAAAGCCTTTACTTTTACGAATTTCTCACTCCCTGGCTTGCTCTCAACAAAGAAAACAAAGAGAGGTTCTTTGAGACTAGAAACCCTGAAGAACAAAAGGAAATCCTCAGGAAGACGCTTGTGGGAAACCTGCTCTCTATGTCAAAGGCTTTTGGATATACAGTTCCTGATACCATAAAATGTGATGTCAATGTGGAGATCAACCGTTCAAAGTACAAAAATCTGGATTTTACTTCTTTTACAGGCGGTTTTATGACCAATTTTCTGATTCCGGATTTTATTGGGATAGGAAAGGGAGTTGCAAAAGGGTTTGGGACTGTGAGGAAAATAAGGATGTGAAAACTCAATCGATATAAGTTTAATAATTTTATTTTGGAGGGCACGAGTTGGAAATAGAAAAAATAAAATGTAAAATTATTACTCCTCTTCTCATGACTGGGGCAGATGGTCGTACTCCAGAGTTAAGACCTCCTTCAATTAAAGGTATGATGAGATTCTGGTGGAGAGCTGTAAACGGACATTTGTCCCTTGAAGAATTAAAAAAGAGGGAATCTGATCTTTTTGGTGCGAGCAATGAAAAAGTAGGAAAATCCAAGATCAGGATTCGGATCCAAAGTGGGGAATTAGACCAAGGCAATTACTTCTTGCTACCTCATAAGAATATGGGACGTGTTAAGGTTATATCTCCTAATCAAGATCTTTCAATAATTTTATCGAGCTATTCTAATATTCAAGATTATAGCGATATTTTAAACCTATGTCTTATTTTGGGCGGATTTGGTAAAAGGTCTCGGCGAGGTTTTGGGAGTTTAGAGCCCGAGGATATCAATCTTGAAATTGAAGATATCTTAGAATTAATCAATCGTGTAGGCTCGAGCAATTATGACATGAAGGGTGAGAAGATAGTTTTAAAGGAAAGCTTCCTCCAAGAGTCTCAATACCCCTATTTAAAAGAAGTAATTTTTGGAGGAGAATATGAGAAGTGGGAGGAAGTACTTGAGAGTATAGGAACAGCTTCAAGCAAATGTTGTAATCGCTCTTTAGGATTTACTTCATCTAAAGGCAGGCTTGCTTCACCAATATATGTATCAGTATTGAAAAACTCAAATGGAAGGTATTTCCCAATTATCTCAACTTTGAACACAGTCTTTAATAAAGATTCTACTAAAAAAGCGAACTTCTCGGTTCAGGATAAGCTGGTTCAGGATAAGTTCAAGGCGATGATATTATGAGTCAATTTCTTTTTCTTTTTACAATAGGACCGGTTCAATCTTATATTTCCCAAGCCAGAAAAACACAGGATCTTTACGCAGGAAGCTTCCTATTATCACATCTATCAGATGCAGCGATAGATGAATTGAGTAGATTAGTCGACTCATGCGATATAATATTCCCAGATAAAGAGATAGATTCTAAACCAAGTCGTTTTATTGCCAAAATTGAATGTGAAGATCCTGAAAAAATTGGCTCTGAATTGTGCAACTTTGTCCAAAATGAATACAGGAAAATATGCGGAGATATAGTTGTAAAATTAAATTTAAATATTCCAGATGGTTTTGGCCAGCAAATAGACAATTTATTGGACTTACACTGGATTGCATTGGACTTTAAAGAAGGAGATTATGCTTCAAAATTTAGTGAGCTTGAAAGTTATTTAGGAGCAGTAAAAAATATACGCCGTTTTCAACAATTTCAAGAATCTGGCAGAAAATGCTCACTATGTGGTGAAAGAAACGTACTCTTTTATGGTGGTGACGAGAAGAGAGCATATGTTCAAGATGCGAAAAAAGTAACCCACGTTTCTAACAAATTTATTAGTGATGGAGAGGGTCTATGTGCAGTGTGCCTTTCCAAACGCTTTGCTGGCGAACATTTTAAGAAAAAATATCAGAGAAATTATCCATCAACGGCTGAAATTGCATTAATGGATACACTCTCAAAACTTGATTCCTCGCTATTAAAAGAGTATAAGAGTTTTTTTGGTAAAGACTTTGATGAACAGCTGTACTTTAAAGATAATTTGACTAAAAAATACTTTGAAAAAAATGGAATTAAAGCCGATCCAGAAGTTAGCTTGGAAAAATTAGCTAAAATCACAAACACTGCAGAACAAATGGGATTAAAATTTTCAAACTATTATGCTTTGCTTTGTCTTGATGGAGATAACATGGGGAAGTGGCTCTCTGGAGAATTTTTGGAAGACAAGGGGAAATCAGAACTTGAGAGATTTCATAGTTATCTGACGGAAAAACTTGGTAGATATGCAAATGAAGTAAAAAACATTGTTGATTCAGAAGTTAATCCAAAAGGTAAACTGGTTTATTCAGGTGGGGATGATGTTCTTGCTTTTATCAACCTTAATTATTTGTTACCTGTAATGAAAGAATTAAGGAAGAACTTCCCAGCATTTGAAGAATTTTCTTACATAAAACAAGGAAAAAAATCATCGGCTTCATGTGGTGTTTGCATTGCTCATTACAAAACGCCCCTTCAGGAAGTCCTTTCATGGGCAAGAAAAATGGAACATGAGGCGAAGTCGATTGATGGCAATAATGAGAAAGACGCGTTTGCAATTGCTGTGCTCAAAAGATCTGGAGAAATACACAAAACTGTATTCAAATGGAAGTATGGAACTTTCGATACTATCGAAGTTTTAGAAGAATTAATTAACCTTTTAAGATCCCCAAATTCTTCAGGAAATCCATCCTTTTCAGATAGTTTTGTAAAAAAACTAAATGAAGAATTTAATTTATTAATGGATGAAAATGGCAACTATTCCGAGTTTAAACTGCTCAAGACTGAGATTAAAAGATTAATAAGTAGGTCCTGTATGATGGTTAAGAAAACAGGAGAAACAGAAACAGATTTTTACACCAGAAAAGAGCAAACAATTGAAGATATAACAGAGAAGTTATATGCATTAGCTAGAGAAAGCAAATCTTTGGAGAACTTCCTGTCTCTTTTAAATACTGCGGTTTTTATTGAACGGGGGTCTAATTAATGCTGATAAAAATTGATCCTTTGGATACAATTTTCTTTAGAGATGGAAAACCCTTCTCTATGGGAGAAGACAGTTGGGGAAATTGCATATTCCCGCCTTCTCCCTCAGTAATATACGGTGCTATAAGGACTGTTTATTTTTCAAATCACATTGATCTGCTTGAAAAAGCAAACACTGAAGAAGACCCTACTAACAATCTGGTAATAAGAGGGATTTACTTCTTAGATAATTTAGAAAATAAGAATACTTTGTATTTACCATTGCCTCTTGATTTGGTCCAAAAAAAGGATGTAGAAGCTGAGATGGAAAATGAAGTAAACCTTCTTTCTCTTGTTGAGCTAAAACTGAAAAGTTCCTGTCCTACTTCTCATGTTTTGAAAGGAGATCAAGGAGTACAAGCTATTGATAATGGTCTGATAAGTGGGGAATTATTGAAAGGGTATCTATCTTGTAATAGCAAAAATTTTTCCATTCTACGATTGAATTCGAGAGTTATTACTGAGCCGAAGATAGGTATAGGCTTGAGCGGAGAGACCCACACAGCCGATGAATCTAAAATATACAGGGTGGGTATGAAAAGACTAAAAAATCTCAGCTTTTTGGTTGAATTTGAGGGTCTGGAGATTCCTGAGAAGGGCTTGCTAAAATTAGGGGGAGAAGGTAAAGCTGCTTCTTACGAAAAAATTTCGGAGCAATTAATAAATTGTAATTATTCTGAAAAGAATCTCAATAAAGATATTGAAAAATTCAAATTATATTTGTCAACTCCTGCAATCTTCCACCAAGGATGGCTCCCCTCTTGGATAGATATGAATAGTTTAGAAGGTAAGTACAAAAATTTGAAATTTAAGTTGTTGACGGCTTCAATCGGAAAATATCAGAACATTGGAGGCTTTGACCTTAAACAGAAGAAACCCAAACCTATGTGGAGGGCTACTCCTGCTGGGAGTGTTTATTACTTTAAAATTATCGAAGGAGATATCAAGGAAATTTATTCTTTGTTCAATAAACAATCAATTTCAGACGAGTATGCTAAACAGGGATTTGGTATAACATTTGTTGGAAAAGTAAATGAATAAAAAATAAATTCGGATTACTGGTGGGAAAATGTTCAAAAGAGTAAGGCCTTTTTTCTTGACTGTAGAAACCCCTCTCCATGCTGGAAGTGGTACTGACCTTGGTGTTGTAGACTTACCCATTCAAAGAGAAAGACATACCGGGTTTCCTAAATTTGAGGGCTCCGGTTTAAAAGGAGGGATAAGAGAAGCATTTGAAACTAATCATGCTGAAATAAAAGTAAATTCTCAGGAGGTCAAAATATCAGATAAAGATGTTATTTCACTGGTTTTTGGGCCGGAAAATGGAGATGATCATGGATCTGCAATTGGTTTTACAGACGCTAGGCTTTTACTCTTCCCAGTGAAATCAATGAAAGGAGTTTTTGCATGGATTACATGTCCAAAGGTATTAGGGCGTTTTATTACTGATCTCAGTCTAGCTAATGTCCAAGGAATTCCAAAATTGCCAGAAGAGAATACAGTTCCAGATGACTGTAAATTATTATTTGAGGGGAATAAGGTCATCTTAGAAGAATACACTTTTGAAGTGAAAATGGATGAGAAATGCTCAAAGTTTGCTCACTGGCTTTCAAAGAATGTGATTCCAAAGGGTCAGATTTTCAATTACTGGACACAAAAACTGCAAAAAGATCTTGTTATTTTGAGTGACGATGATTTTAAAGATTTTGTAAATCTTTCAACTGAAGTGATTACAAGAGTCAAGATCAATAACGAAACTGGAACTGTCCAAACAGGCGCTTTGTTCACTGAAGAATACCTTCCAAGTGAAACTATTCTTTACTCTCTGATTTTAACAAGTCCCATTTTTGTAGGTAAAGACAAAAACAAAAAAGTTTTTGCAAAAAATAACGGGAAAAATGAAGAAGATTTGGTGATGGAGTACTTTATCAAAGGACTACCTCCTGTAATCCAGCTGGGAGGAAACTCTACTATTGGCAAAGGAATTGTCAGAACCAGAATAATGGATCTCTAATGGGGGTAGCATTGGATGAGTGAAATAAGTACAAGAAAAGGGCTTGAGCAGGGAAGAGCGAAATTTGCATATGAGAAAGCTTTGGAAGGGAGCAAAGAAGAAAGAAAAAAAGAGTATAAAGCCTACGTAAGAAAGATACCAACATTGATTAAGACTAATGGACTGGGTGAAACTTTTGCTTTTGTAAAAGCAAAGAAAGTCAAAAGGGCTGAAGAAACTGATAAGCCGGGCTATGCCTATTATTTAATATATGACCAGACTTCTCAGTGGTTAAAAGAAAGTGGGTTTTTAAAACAAGAAAAAGATCTGGTAGAATGGATAATTTCACTTGATTCTCCAACTTATCGCGCTGTCACAAACGAGGTTTTATCCCTCTTTAAATGGCTTTCTCGTTTTTCAGAAGGACTAATTGAAGGAGAACCCGAAGATGAAAAGCAAGTCTAAGTCCACTCATCCTAATTCCAATGGAAAAAAACGTACTGAAAATAATTCTAGGAAAAACAGGCGCAACAATGAGTATTTTGAATATATCATGCCCTCGGATACTAGAAAGTTAATTGAGGGAAATATTGGCTCAATTGACAATTATGCTTTAAAATTAAACAAAGCCTCTCCTTTTGACTATAAAGAGGAGAAATTTAAGCTTTTTGAAAAGGATAAGAAAGATGTCTTGATAAACATCGAACCCAATTTTTCTGGCATAAACTTTTCGGCTCTTTCAGATAGATATAGAGACAGCCTCAAAAAATTAGGTTTAGAAGTTAAATCAGGCATCTATAAAATTGATTGGAAACTTGCAATTGGTCTTGGGAATGAATCCGTTTATGAAACATCGATAAAGCTTCATCACATATATGGCATCCCATACATTCCTGGAAGTTCAATTAAGGGCGCTATTCGAAGTCATATAATTTTAGAGAAATTCGGTAAAGATAAAAATGGAAACCTTGATTTAAAAAAGGCTGAAGCTCGTGCATTAGAAGATCAAGAATTCTGTGATATATTCGGGTGTCCAAAAGAGAGTTTATATGAAGAAAGCAGGCAGGGAAAAGTGATATTTTTTGATGCTTTACCCTTATCCAAACCTAAAATTGAACCTGAAATAATGAACCCTCATTTTTCTGAATACTATTCTGATAGTTCAAACACGGTACCTCCTGCTGATTATCACGATCCAAAGCCCATATTCTTTTTAGTTGTGAAAGATACGAAATTTGAATTTACAGTTGGATCAAAAAACACAAATTTGTTATCAGTTGCCTACGATTGGATGAATAAAACTCTCAAAGAACATGGTATTGGGGCTAAAACTTCTGTTGGATACGGGTACTTCGAGGAAAATATTGATTTAGAATCTACTATAAAAAATGTTTAAAAATTAAATAGAAAAATTGGAAATATAAAATACACTTCAAAAAAAGAAATTAACTCATGCCTGAATACAAAGATGCAGTTAAGGTGTTAACATAGAATAAGCTTTTGTTGAGAAACAATCCCGATTTTCCTCTCTTAAATTTTCCAACAATTTTTCTGCGGTCGCAAATTGGTTTCTTTTAGCGTACCTTTTCCCTAAAGTATTGAGAAAAGGATCAAGAACTTCTTTTACAAAAGCTTCATAGAATATTTCATATTGTTCATTGGAAATCGGGGTCATTCCATGTGCGAATAGCGATTTATTGCGGATGGAAAGAGAATTAATTAGCTTCTTCTGGTTTCTGATATAAAGCTTCCCCAGTTCATCTTCTGAGTTTAGCTTATTCAAAAGTTCATAACTATTTCGAAGTCCTATTTCTACCTTCCCATTTGCTCCTTTTCTGGCTTCGTATTCTGCTTTTAATGCATCAGGAAGCCTCTCAAGATCTACATTCCCAGTATCGATCGAATAGTTCTTAAATAAATGAATCTGCACAAGCATTTCCATTGCTCGGTACAGCCTTCCGACAGCATCATCGTATCTGCCTTGACTTGCCCGTCGCTCTGCATTCAATACAAGATCCTCAACGAGTTCATACCCACAACCCTTTGGGGATAAGCTAATTCCCTCAACTTTACAATTATTCAACCCTTCATCAAATCTGATTCTACTATTCACCACAGCCTCTAAAAACATAATATTTTCAGGAGCAACTCCACGGTTTTGGTACAATAGTTCCCATGCTTTAACGTGATCAAAATGATCCCAAGCTAAATAAGCTCTTGAAAACAAAAAAAGCCTTTGGATTTTTTTATCGAAATCTTCTGGAATGTCAGGAACCATAATGATCTCGTCAAAAATAGTTAAAGCTCCCACATAGTCGTATCTGTCTATTAATTTTTTAACCTGTTCAAATTGCCTATTGAGAAAAGCAAAATTTGCCTGAGTTAATTTTATTCGCTGAGTTCCATCCTGAACTTTTATAAGATCATTTCTCTTACCTGATACTACACAAAGCTTAATACCACAAAAATCATGAGATGCTACAGCAAGTCCTCCAGACATTGATTTCGTTCCGCCTGTATAATCCACAATTATTTCAGTGTTTATATTATCCCGCAAGATCTCGTTTAGAATTTTAAGGCTATCTACATAGCAGTCATTTAAACTGTCTTCGTTTCTAATAAGATGAATGAAAAACCGTTTGTTTTTCTCATTTTCAGCTATCCCACATTGTGTTAATACATTCGGCTGATCTGGATTCTCCGGATCCTTTCCGCAAACTTTTCCCTCTCCATCAATACTTTTCTTACTATTTTCTGAACAGAGAAAATGTATTATATCAGGCCTATTTTGTCGGATTGACGTAACTAGAGGGGCACAAGAGCCTCCTACTGTCATAACGAGTACTTTCATATTTTTACCTCCACAAGTTTACCTTAACCCAGTAATGAAAATTTTCAGATTTAATCTGTTCAAAATAGTTTGTGTATAACCCAAGCCTTAATCTTTGTCTCAGTTGAGCTTGCTCGCAAATGAGCCTATTATTCAAGCTTTTAACAAGAAAGCTACAACAATGCATCTTAACAGCTAACTTTTTGACAAAAATTTTCAAATTATTCATAAATACAGAAGAATACTTTTTTAATTATTTAAGCTTTTTGATATCTTTCATAACAAGTTTTTGTTTCAAACAGTTGTTTACAGAAATAATTCAAATTAGGTCTCACCAACCAAAATCTAAAAACCAAAACCTAAAATAACCTTAAAAGTCATTATTAACAGGGTGAAAAATTATGAGCAGCCAAATTCAGACTCAGGAATGTTGTCCTCGATTCGACCCCGTCCCCTGGGACGGAAAACTCTTTGAATGGAACAATAAAAGATTCATCAAAGATTCGGTTACCACACAGTTTTATATGCCTCTAAATTTTGGAGAGGTAATAACAAGGATGAGCGAGAAAGTCACCAGGGCTGGTGCAGAAATGCCGGATTGGCTCTGCCTGTCAGACCATACCTCGGAAAGCAATATGGACCTTTACTTGGCTGTCGATAAAGAAGTTGACGGCGCCGAAAACGTAACACTCAGCGGGAAATTTCTGAGCAAAGTGTATGAGGGAGATTTCGAGAAGACTGCAGAATGGTGCAGCGACTTTGAAAATTATGCAAAAAGTAAAGGGCTTGCAGTCAAAAAATGGTATATGTGGTACACCACCTGTCCCGCCTGTGCTGAAAAATATGGGAAGAATTATGTTGTAATTATTTCTGAAGTGGAATAAAAATTCAACTATACTTTTTTCAGTTGCCTTTAAATCCCATAACCTATCTACTATTCCTGATCGACGTGGCAAGGAAAAAGCAATTTGAGAAGCCCCTGCATGGGGATAAGGAAAGCCTTCGCTTTGCGACCCCTGAGCCCATTGCCCGCTACAGGGCGCAGCGCCTGAGAGCAAGAACTCTTGCCGATATCAGTTGCGGGATAGGAGGGCAGACTGTTTTTTTTGCACAGCAGTGCGAGTTCGTGTATGCAGTGGAAATCGACCCCAAAAAAATCGAGTATGCAAAACAGAACTGCGCGATGTACGGGCTCAACAACGTTAAATTCATTTGCGGGGACGCCCTTGACCCGAAAGTAATAGAGCAGATTCCGGCTGTTGATGTGATATTTTCGGATCCTTTCCGTCCGGCTGAAGAAAGCAAAAGGCAGGTCTCAAGCCTTGAGCCGGGAATTCCGAATGTGCTGGCTGCGTATGGAGAAAAGACCAGGAATTTCGCTTTTGAAGCTCCTCCCCAGATGCCGCCTGAAAGGATTCCTTTCGACTGCGAAAAAGAATACATCTCACTGGATGGGCAACTCAACCGGCTTACCCTTTACTTCGGCGGGCTGAAACAGCATGACCGCATGGCTGTGGCTCTGCCTGCAGGGGAAGGGCTGGTTTCAAAATACGGGATGCTTCCGCAGATAAAAGAAACCGATAAAATGAAACTCTATGCCTATGAACCAGAGCCGTCGGTGGTTGCAGCCAAATTGCTGCCTGAACTTGTGGAATCCATGATGCAGGTGGCAGGGCCGTTTATGGGGGTTTTCGAACTCTTCAGGGTTGACAAGAAGAGGCTTCTATTAACCTCGGATGCCCTGATAAAGCAGGCTATGATCAAAAATCACTATCTTGTGCTTAAAGTCTGCCCCTTTGAACCAAAAAAAATTAACAAATTCCTTAAAGACCGGAATATAGGAAATGTTGTGCTCAGGGCAGGCGTAAAACCCGAAGATTACTGGAAAGTCCGGAACGAAGTTGAGAAGGGTCTCGAAGGAAATAAAACCGTACATCTCTTTGTAAAAGATAGAACTGCAATCCTTTGTGAAGTTATTTTTAACGAATGAAAAAGTGTTGGCCGGGGATTTGAGAGAAATAGAAAATCTGTCAAAGAATTGGAAAAACAAAAATTAGAAAAAAGAAAAGAAGAAAACAGAAAAAGAAAATTGGAAAAAAGAAAAGAAAAAATAGGAAAAGAGAATTTAAAAAGGGAAGAAGAAAACAGGAAAAAAGAATCGAAAAAAGGAAAGAAAGAACAGAAAAAGAAAATTGAAAAAAGAGAAGAAGAAAATGCCGGGATTTAGAAGCCCGGTACTCTCAGATTTTACTCTCAGATTTACCCGTTGACTTCCTTTCAATTTACCTGCAAGCTTCCTTGTAGACGGTTTCTTTTACAAGTTCTAGCCCACGGGCAAGTGCATCCTGAATTCTTGAAGGGTCAGTTCCACCGCCCATAGCAAGGGCAGGCTTTCCGCCTCCGCCTCCGCTGACAAGCTTTGACATTTCGCGGACAAGGGTGCCAGCATTGATTCCGCAGTTAAGGGCTTTTTGCCCGGCAGATGCTACGAGTTTGGCTCCTCCTACATCGCTTGCAAGCAGAGTTACCACATCTTCGTGTTTCAGGAATTCAGTGGCGATTTTCTGGAGTTCGAGGGAATCGGACCCTGGAATGAATTCGGCAATGACCTTAAGGCCTGCGGTCTCATAAGCTTCTCCCAGCAGCTTGTAAACCCTTGCACGGGCAAGTTCTTCCTTGAGTCTCTCATTTTCCTTCTTGAGGTCTTTCCATTCCCCAAAGAACCGCTCAACGCTTGCAGGAAGCTGCTCAGGAGGCACACTCAGAATTTTTGCCGAATCGGTAAGCAGAGAATCTATCTTCTGCATGGCGCGTACGGCTGCAGTTCCAGCCGCAAACTCGATCCTTTCCACGCCATCCTGAATTCTCTCGGTTTTCAGGATTTTGATCGGGCCAACAACACCTGTGCTGACACAGTGCGTACCTCCACAGGCTTCAACATCGTCTCCGACTTTTACTATCCTGATCTTATCTCCTGGAGGCACTCCGCCCTGATAGAGCCCAAAACCGTACTGCTGCTCGGCTTCTGTTCTTGGCATCCATTCCGTAACAACCCTTTTGTTTTCCATAACCGTGAGGTTTGCCAGAAGTTCGATTTGACGGATTTCTTCAGGGGAAATATGCTTATAATGCGAGAGGTCAAGCCTCGAATGATCCTCAAACTTCTGGGCACCTGCCTGCCAGATGTGTTTTCCAAGAACCTTCCTGGCTGCATCGTTTACTATATGAGTTGCCGTGTGGTGCCTGGCAAGGGTCATCCTGCGCCTTTCATCCACCTTTCCGGTGACAATATCACCTTTGGAAATCTCAAGCTCACCATCAGGACTTTCTACAGTATGTACAATTACGCCATCGTATACCTGGACATCCACTACCTTGTATACTACATACCCGGCAGTAATTGTCCCGAGATCTGAAGGTTGACCTCCGCCTTCAGCATAGAAGAATGTGTTATCCAGCACTATATTGTTATCAAAAACGTCCAGCACAACAGCTTCAAATTCCATGCGTGTTGGCTCGTCATAGAAACTCCGCTTCGTCTTCGGGAGGTGTTTAATGCGGTCTGCAAATGGAACAATGTCCTCTTCCTTTTCTTCTGCCTTGTTATGCAGCTCACCGATCAGGGAATAGAAATTGTCAGGGAATTCCACATCTACCCCGATTTCGGCTGCAACTTCTTTCGCCATCTCGGGCGGGATTCCGTGAGAATCGTAAAGTTCGGTTAACTGGGAGAGAGGAATTTTTCCTCCGGTTTTCTTGAAGTGGGATGCTGATTTCTGAATGATCCTGCGTCCTCTCTCCATTGTATTGTTAAATTTCTCTTCTTCCAATTCCAGGATATCCTGTATGATCGGGAAATTATCCCTGAATTCGGGGTACTCAGGCATGTTTCTTATATGCATATCCACAATTTCAGAAAGCGGGATACGGATATCAAGATCGTCCATCATGCGCAAAGTCCGCCTGAGGACAAGCCTTGCAAGGTATCCTGCTTTTACATTCGAGGGAATAACTCCATCCCCAAGCATGAAAGTCAGACAGCGTGTATGGTCAGTAATCGCATAGACCTTTTCTACAGGTTCCATTATAGCCGAGAGTTTATCCACGGTCATTCCAATGCTAGAGGCAACCTGTTTCCTTAATTCCATAAGGTTTGCCTTCTCACTGACATCCATAAGCCCTGCAAGCCTTGCATTCTGAGCCAGGATGTTTGCATACTCGGAATTATCCAGTTCATGCTCGAGCCCTGCAAGTCCCATAAGTTCGTTCACTATGCCAGGGAAAAGTGCATCATAAATTGTAGGGGAACCCTTTGAAGCCCAGACGAAACGCTCAAGCCCGTATCCCGTATCCACGATGTAATTGTCCATCTTCGAATATGTCTCGCCCTTGATCAGGATATCGCCTTTTTTATCGGCTTTCAGATCCATGAAAACAAGGGTAGCAAGCTCAAGCCCGTGAACAATTACCTCGACACAGGGTCCCGCATTTCCTCCGCCTGCCCAGGGTTCTTCCTTGTAACTTACGGCAAAGGGGTCTACTTTAAGTGAGTTCAAGAGCTCGTCGCAAAGTTCCAGGGTATGTTCTTTCCAGTAAATCTCGTGATCCCTTTTATTGAAGGCGTGATGTGCCATCATCTCAAAATTTGTAAGATGGCGTCCACTTCTGCCCACTGAGTCCAGGTCGTTTAAGCGAATGCAGGGCTGGGAGATCGTGAGAGGATTTGCAGGTGGGGGAACCTGCCCTGAGGTTACAAAAGGCTGGAAGTCTGCAATAGATGCAATGGTAAGATAAATGTCGTCCCTCCAGCGGGCAACTACAGGGTAACGATCAATCCTTGTATGCCCTCTCTCCTCAAAAAAGGAAAGATAATACTCACGCATCTGGGAGATATCAAATTCCCTGGAAAATACCGGGTTCCCTATAAAGGAATAAGGATCACAGGGCGCATCTCCGCATGTCTCTCTATCAAGATCGCGTGTCCAGAAGAACTTGCCACATGACGGGCACTGCTTCCGAACGAACCCGTTGTTTTTGAAAAATTCAAGTTGATATTCATCTTCAAGCATAACAATCTCTCCGGAGGGTGGGGGTTTGCTCTGCCCTGGTGTGTCTGATAACAAAAGGAGAAATACCCCAACTCAACCGTTTCAAGAAACTTCCAGGCACTTTAAGTGCACATACGGTGGAAATTTAAGTTTATTTCGGTAATTTTTGATTCATCCATTAACTTTTGTACAAGACATAGGGGATTAACCGGAAATAATGAAATGTCCGTAAATGATGTACTACCAAGTTAGCAACTTGATGTCACCTTTGCAACATAAATAACTTACCAAGATAACAAAATAATAATTTTATATTAAGTAGTTTCATACATACAGATCTTAACCTATACAGATAGATCTTAACCTATACGATATTCTATACAAAAACCTTATTCTTCATTTTAAAAAGCCGGGAGCTATTTTTATTAGAACATAGATAGGCAGTATACTAGGTCTGTTAAAAATCAGAGTCGGGAAAAAGGTGTTTCTGCGCCTTATTTCTCATTTGTAAAGAACCACTGTCCTTCCACGTACTTCTATCAGATTGGATTTTGTAGCGGCTGCGATTTCTTCCGCGATGTCTTTTAAGTCTTTCCCATCCTCAGCGCTTTTCAGCACCCTTACCTTCACAAGCCTGTTAGCCTTTATCTGCTTGTTCAGTTCTTCGATCAGAGCGTCCGTTACCCCGTTCTTCCCTATATTAAGAATTGGAGAAAGCTGGTTTGCTTCGGCTTTCAACCTGTATAACTTTTCTTTTTCCATTATCTTTCCTCACATTTACAGGCATAAAACTCATTCTGTCAATTATGAAACACCTATATTGGTACTCATATTATTATAATTCTATTATGAAAAATTACATAATTTATAATAAAAAGAGTACTTGATTTTGAAAGTTATCTATCATGTATCCTGTCATAGAAAGATATCTATCATGTATCCTGTCATATATCCTGAACAGTTTACCATTTATCCAGTTCTCTCCCTTTTCTAATCAGCACCTATATCAACATTTCCTAGCAAACTGGAAAGAAGCCAGTTAACTTTATAGATATGACTGCTCCCTCGAGTTGAGAAGAGACAACCCAGAGTTCTCAAATAAGGCAGCCTAGAGTTCTCAAATAATTTCGACACATTTATTAGTAATTCGTCATTCATTAAGGATTATAAAAAATTGAACCATAAAAACGGAGCCCGTGAACAAAGCTCTTTTTCTGAGTTCAGGACGGCGAATGTAAAATGAACCCCGGCTTGCTTGATCTTATCCTGTTTTCAGAG